>JBEKMT010000067.1:0-22735 GCA_050008355.1 Verrucomicrobiota bacterium | reverse complement strand
GCCTGCCGATCCTGATCATCCCTGAAAATCGCTTGCCGCCGGTTCCCGCGGTTCAGGACATGATAAATCGCCCCGGGATATTCCACTCGCAGCTTGCGCGCCATGAACAAACCCTACCACCCGGACCAATCATATGTCAATATCAAGAACCGACCCCTTTTCGCCGGCCCGGCCATCATCTCGGTCTTCGCATATTGATAGCCGGCCTCGGTCAGCGCCATCCGCTGCTCGACTCCCGCCTGCATCGTGTTTTTGAAACTGTCGCTGGAGGCAAGTCAAGCTCGCCCTCTGAGCTTCAAACGGCAGTTTTCGCCTCAAACCGGCAGTAAGGCTCAAAAATTTCCCTTGCATTATTTTTGATTTTGAGGTTATATTAAACCATATGGTTAAATGTTCATCGCACCAGTTGGATGACACGTTTGCGGCACTCGCTGATCCTACGCGGCGGCATATTTTGCAGAATCTGGCCGGCGGTGACCGTTGCGTGACAGATTTGGCCAGGCCGTATCCGATGTCCCTCCCGGCAGTTTCCAAGCACCTGCGCGTGCTGGAGAGGGCCGGATTGATCCAGCGCCGCCGCTGTGGTCGCGTGCATTCATTGAAACTGCAGGCCGAGCCCATGAAGCAGGCCGCCAACTGGATTGAAGAATATCGCAAGTTCTGGGAAGGCAGCTTGGACCGGCTGGAGGAATACCTGAAAGAATTGCAAGCCAAGGAGGAAAATCGTGACGACCAAAAATAATTTTGCCACCGAACCTCCGGGTTTAAAAGTGACGATTGAGCGCATCATCAATGCCCCTTGCGCGCTGGTTTTCAACGCGTGGACCGATCCCAAACAGATGGTTCAGTGGTGGAGTCCCGAAGACGTCAAATGCCTCAGCGTGGTGGCGGATTTAAAAATCGGCGGTGCGTACCGCATCCATATGGTTGCCGATGATGGCAATCATGTCGCCATTGGCAAGTATCTCGAGATCGTGCCAAATAAGCGCCTGCGTTTCACCTGGGAATGGGAGCATTACGCGATGCCGGAAAGCATGGTGACGGTTGAATTTGAAGACCTTGGGAAAACAACCCGGTTGACGCTGACTCATGCCGGACTACCTGACAGAGAGGATGTTCCTGATCACAAAAGCGGATGGACCTCGGCGATCAAGAAGTTCGCCCGGCTCATGGAGGAAAACAGAATCAAAGCGTTCTAAAATTAATCATAGAAAGAAACGGCATGCAAAAAATCACTCCGTTCTTGTGGTTCGATAACCAGGCCGAGCAGGCCGTGAAGTTTTACACCTCCGTTTTTGAGAATTCAAGGATCATCAAAATCTCCCGCTATGGCGAAGAAGGTCAAAGCGTCTCCGGACGGCCAATGGGATCCGTAATGACAATTGAATTTCAGCTGGACGGGCAGAAATTTCTTGCTCTCAATGGTGGGCCGCTTTTTAAATTCACAGAAGCGATATCGTTAGTCGTGAACTGTCGGTCACAGGCGGAGGTGGACAAGTTTTGGAAGCGGCTCTCCGCCGGCGGAAAAGCGGGGCAGTGTGGCTGGCTAAAAGACAGATACGGAGTCTCGTGGCAGATCGTGCCCATTGTGCTGGGCGAATTCTTAAGTGACAAGGACGCGGAGAAATCGCGGCGGGTCATGCAGGCGATTTTGAAAATGAAAAAACTAAACATCAAAACTTTAAGGCAGGCGTATGGATATAATCGCAAACAATCTCATTAAAGACACCCGGAGCAAGGAAATCATCATCACCCGCGTTTTTGATGCGCCCCGGACAATGGTATTCAAAGCATGGACTGATCCCAAACAGCTGGCGCAATGGTGGGGGCCGAGGGGGTTCACCAACCCGCTCTGCAAATTAGACCTCCGCCCCGGCGGCTTGATCCGTATCGACATGTGCGCACCCAACGGCACGGTCTATCCGATGTCCGGCGTTTTTCTGGAAATCCTCGAGCCGGAGCGGTTGACCTATACCAGCGGGGCTCTCGACGAAAAGGGAAAGCAACTATTCGAGTTTTTGCATGTGGTAACGTTTGCCGAACGGAACGGGAAAACCACCCTCACCATCAAGTCCCGGGTTGTGAAAGCCACGGACGGCGCAGCGAAGCATATTGGTGGTTTCGAAGCGGGCATGACCCAGAGCCTGGAAAAACTGGCCGGTCAACTGATGCAGAGTCCTGCACTGCTGGTCATAGAACGCACTTTACACGCGCCGATCGCCGACGTATGGCAGGCGATCACAACGAAGGAAGGCATGCGCGGCTGGTATTTTGAGCTGACGGAATTCCAGCCGCAGGTGGGCTTTGAATTTCAATTCATCGTTGAACACGAAGGCAACACCTTTGATCATCGTTGTAAGGTGACGGAGGTCATTACCCGGAAGATAATCGCCTACACCTGGCGGTATGACGGGCACGAAGGCAATTCGCTGGTCACGTTTGAATTGTTCCCCGAGGGCGATGATACGAAATTGAAATTGACTCACGAGGGTCTGGAGACCTTCCCGAAAACTGCGGCCTTCGCCCGCAAGAATTTCGAGCGGGGCTGGACGCAGCTCATTGGCGAAGGCCTGAAACGATTTGTCGAAGTTGAAGCGCAAAAAAGTCCGGCTTGAAAAATAACGACAACGAAAATCCACTCCCAACCCACATCATAACATGAGCAAAACCACAAAAAAAACGCCGGCCAGCCTGGTCTGGTTTGAAATCCCGGCGGACGATCCGGCGCGCGCAAAGGCCTTTTACCATCAATTGTTCGGCTGGAAGATAAATCCTTTGCCGAACATGGCGGACTATTGTCACATTGACACTGGTGGAGCGGAGGCGTCGCCCGATGGCGGCCTAATGAAACGAATGCATCCCGCGCACACCATCACGAACTATGTCGGTGTGCCGTCGGTCACCCGCTTCATGGCCAAGGTCAAAAAACTGGGCGGTAGCATTTGCAAATCGAAAACGGCCGTACCTGGCATGGGATACCTGGCGATCTGCCAGGACTCGGAAAACAACACTTTTGCTCTTTGGGAGATGAATCCGAAGGCAAAGTAACATCGCTGGATTCGTCCGCGAACCCGGCACAGAACTGATCAAATCATAACCAATCAAATAAAACTTATGAGCCAGACCAAAAACTATACCGTTCAACCCTATCTCATTTTCAATGGCCGTTGCGAAGAGGCGATTGAATTCTATCGCAAAGCACTGGGCGCCGAGGTGGCGATGCTGCTGCACTTCAAGGACGCCCCGGATCCAGCCATGCGCCCGCCCGGTTCTGAAAATAAGGTGATGCACGCAAGCTTAAGTGTCGGTGATGCGGTCATACTGGCGTCCGATGGCGGGCAGTGCTCAGGTCAGACGGCCTTCACGGGTTTCTCGCTTTCCTTGACCGCGAAGGACGTCGCCGATGCAAATCGTTTTTTTACGGCACTGTCGGATGGCGGCAAAGTGCAGATGCCCCAGGCGAAAACGTTTTTCTCCCCCAGTTTCGGCATTGTCATCGACCGCTTTGGTGTGTCTTGGATGGTTTACGTGCGGCCATAAGGGCAAACGACCGAAATTTTATGACCAACATCATCGATGCCCTGACGACATCGACCGCCGACCGCGAAATTATCATCACGCGCACGTTTGAAGCGCCCCGCGAGCTGGTCTGGGACGCCATGACCAATCCGAAACATGTCGGTGACTGGTGGGGTCCACGCGGCTTTTCAGCGACCGTGGAGAAAATGGATTTTCGCGTCGGCGGCGTTTGGAAGCATGTCATGGTCGGCCCGGACAGCGCAAAATATCCAAACGAGAGCACGTTCAAGGAAATCGTCAGACCGGAACGCATCGTTTTTTCCAAGGACGGCCACCACGAAAACGGCCCAGGCGCAAAAATTCTTGCGACATGGACCTTTGATACCCTCGCACCGCAGAAGACCAAAGTGACCCTGCACCTGGTTTTTGCCACGGCCGACGAGCGCAATTTTGTCGTCAAAGAGTTCGGAGCGATCGAGGGCGCCAAACAAACACTGGAACGCCTCGGCGAACATCTGGCGAAATCTCTCATTCAACCATTTGTCATCAGCCGCGAATTCGCGGCCCCCCGCGAACTTGTCTGGAAAGCGTGGGCGGAACAAGGGTGTCTGATGCAGTGGTTTGGCCCGCGCGGGTTCACGATGAGGACAGCCAGATTGGATTTTCGCCCCGGCGGAAGTTTTCATTACTCAATGAACACGCCGGATGGAAAAGAACTCTGGGGTAAATTTATTTATCGCGAAATCCTGGCGCCGCAAAAAATTGTGCTGGTGAATTGTTTCTCCGATGAAACTGGCGGCGTGACACGGCATCCCTTCAGCGCGACCTGGCCGCTGGAAATGCTTACAACGATCGTGTTTGCCGAACGTGGCGGCAAAACGCTCTTGACGATCGAATGGGTGCCGCTCGATGCCGCGGAGCAAGAGCGCAAGACATTCGATTCCGGGCGCGAAAGCATGACGCAAGGTTGGACGGGCACGTTTCAACAACTTGACGAATACCTGGCCAAAGCAGTATGAATCCGAAGTTCTATATCACACATTGAACCTTAACTAGAAACTTTTATGCGTTATCTCACCATTGTCGCGCGAGTACTACTGGGGCTGGTTTTCTTCGTTTTCGGGTTGAACGGATTCTTTCATTTCATTCCGCAGCCGAAAGATGCCATGTCGCAGGGAGCCATGGATTTTTTTGGCGCGTTGATGAAAACGAATTACATGATACCATTGATTTTTACGACGCAAGTGCTTGGCGGGGCGTTGCTGCTCGCAAACCGTTTCGTACCGCTGGCGCTCGTCTTGCTGGCGCCGGTCATCGTCAACATCATTCTGTTTCACCTGTACCTGGCGCCCTCGGGCATTCCCGTAGCCAGCGTAGTTCTGGTCCTCGAACTTTTTCTGGCCTGGTCCTATCGCAGTGCATTTCGTCCCATGCTGGCTTTTCACGTAAAGTCGTGATAGCTTCACCGATGGTGTGGCCAATTCCGGCTCCAATCATCGAAAGGACATTTATGCAACGCAAGGCATCGGCGGTCTGGCAGGGCGATTTGAAGAGCGGCAAGGGTAGTATCTCGACTGAAAGCGGTACCCTCAAGCAAACACAATATTCCTTCAGCACCCGTTTTGAAAACGGTGTGGGCACAAATCCCGAGGAATTGATCGCGGCGGCGCACGCCGGCTGTTTCTCCATGGCGTTATCGGCGGAGCTTGGCAAGGCTGGATTTACGCCTGCCTCCATCCATACCACGGCAACTGTCACGATGGAAAAAACTGACGCCGGTTTTACCGTCACCGAGTCACACCTCGCCCTGGTGGCAAAAATACCCGGCATTGACCAGACCAAGTTCACCACCATCGCCAACGGCGCGAAGGCGGGCTGCCCGATTTCGCGTCTGTTGAACGCCAAAGTTTCGTTAGACGCGAAGCTTGAAGCGTGAGCAATTATTGTGGCTGAAGATTTATCCCGAACCGCGCTCGTGAAGTCGCATCCGCGCGCGGGCTGGAGCATTGTCGTCATGCTGGCTGCCTCGCTCGGCTTTTTTATGGCGGGGATTTTCCTGCCTTTCACTTCGGTCACAAAATTATGGCTCTTTGAGAACCAGATTTCGGTTTTTCGCGGGCTGCTCGTGCTGTGGCACGCGGGCGAGTTGTTTCTATTCCTCATCCTGTTTGTCTTCACCATTCTGTTTCCGTTTGTAAAAATCAATACCATGCTCAGCCTTTGGCTCTGGCCGAAACTCGACCGCGAGCAAGCCCGGCACATGTTTCATTTTGTTTCAAACCTAGGCAAATGGTCCATGCTCGACGTCTTTGTGATGGCGATTCTGGTATTGACCGTGAAGTCCAGTGGCGTGGCGAACATTCAAGTCGGAAGCGGCTTTTTTCTGTTTTTTATTTCAGTCATGCTCACCCAGTCCGCCTCGCTTTGGACCGGTAAGATCGTTTCCCGCCTGGAGAAGTGAGTGGTTTGCTTCCTCATACGGATTGAAATTGTGAATTGGCCGCAAATCCGTTTATGATGGGAGAAATGGTCTCAACTACCACTGCTGAAATTGCCCAATTGCTCGCCGGCGAAGTGCTGGGCGATGCGAACACACAACTCACCGGGCTCGCCGCGGCCGACCTCGCCCGCCCCGGCGACCTGACTTTCGCCGAGACGGACGAATATTTTGCCGCCGCCGAGAACAGCTCAGCCACCGCCATCATCGCTGGAAAAAACTCCACGTCGCAAAAGAAAATCCTGATCCGCGTCGCCAGTCCGCGCATCGCCTTCGCCAAGGCTTTGGCGTTCTTTTTTCCCGAACCAAAGTTTGCCGCCGGCACCCATCCCAGTGCCGTCATCGCCGCCACCGCGCAAGTGGATCCGACCGCGCATATCGGCCCGCATTGCACCGTCGGCGAACGCGTGAGAATTGGCGCCCATAGCGTTTTACAGGCGAATAATTTCGTTGGTGACGATGCAGTGCTGGGCGACGGGACGAACCTGTTTCCGAACGTCACTATTTATGCGCGGTCGCAAATCGGTAAACGCGTGCGTATTCACGCCGGCACCGTCATCGGGTCGGACGGTTTTGGTTACGTTTTCGACACTGGTTTTCATCGCAAAATCCCCCAAGTCGGGAAGGTCGTTATTGGCGACGACGTGGAGATTGGCTCGAATACATCCGTGGATCGCGGCGCGCTCGGTTCGACGGTCATCGGCAAGGGCACTAAAATTGACAACCTCGTGCAAGTCGGGCACAACGTCGAGATCGGCGAACATTCCATCCTCTGTGCCCATGTCGGCATCGCTGGCAGCGCGAAACTGGGGAATTTTGTCGTGCTCGCTGGCCAGGTCGGCATAGCCGGCCATCTGAAGCTTGGCAATCAAGTCACCGTTGGTTCCAAGTCCGGCGTGATGCACAACATTCCTGACGGCCAAACCTGGCTCGGCATTCCCGCGCAACCAGACAAGCAAGCCAAACGAGTCGTCATTGCGGTCCAGCGCCTGCCCGACTTGCTGAAAAAAGTCGCCGCGTGGGAAAAGAAGTTGGGCACAAATGAGGAATGAACATTCTCGCCAGTCACGACGAACATACCCGAACTTTTGGCTGGGTTCCCTGAAATGGTGGCGGTTCTAAAATTCGTCGTCGATTCGCAGGGGCGCCGATATAAATAGTGCGATTTCAATTGCTTCCGGCCTTCGCGTACCCTCGCCGTCAGCCTTCTAACTCTGCCAATTTCACGGAAGCGGTTTCCCATTCCGCCGTCACTTCAGGCAAACGGTCATGAACATGCAATAGCTCGCGGTTGATCTGCATTGCCCGTCCGCCGGCGTAACTTTCCGGTTTCTCCAGTTCCGCCGTGAGCTCTTTTTCCTTCGCCTCGAGGTCGGCGATTTCTTTTTCCAACGTGGTGATGCGTTTCTGGATCTCCTGTTTTTTTCGCGACCGTGCTTGTCGCACCTCGGCTTCGATCCGTTTCTGGTCCCTGCGATCAACCTGGGTAGCGGCGGATTTGTTCGCTTCGTCCTTTGCGGTGAAACTTGAACTCGTCAGCGCTGCGCGGGCGGATTGCGCCGTCTTATCCAGATAATACTGGTAACCGCCCGTGAAATGCCGTAACTGACCGGCCTCGACGCGCACGACGTGAGTCGACAGGGCGCGGATGAAATGCACATCATGGCTGATGAAAATCAACGTGCCTTCAAACTGTTTCAGCGCTTCAATGAGGGCATCCACGCTCGCAAGGTCAAGGTGTGTCGTCGGTTCGTCCATCAGCAGCAGATTCGGCGGATCGAGCAACAGTTTTACGAGAGCGAGCCGGCTCTTTTCGCCGCCGCTCAAAACACTGACCGGTTTGAAAATGTCATCGCCGCGAAACAAAAAGCTGCCGAGCACATTGCGCACGGCCTGTTCCGTGATGCGCTGCGGCGTGTCGAGCGCCTCCTGAAAAACTGTATGCAGCGGATTGAGCATTTGCGCCCGATGCTGTGCAAAATAACCGTGTTTTACATTGTGGCCGAGTTTGCGTTCGCCCGCCTGCGGTTGCAAGACATCGGCGAGCAATTTGAGCAGAGTCGATTTGCCCGCGCCATTCGGGCCGACCAGAACCGTGCGCTGGTCACGCTCGCTCTCGAAATTGAGATTGTCATAGATCAGTTTTTCGCCGTAACCGAATCTGACCTTGTGGAGCGTGATCACGCGTTGTCCGCTGCGCAGCGGTTGCGGGAATCGGAAGCCGACGGTTGCGTCCGGGCCTGCCGGCGTGGCCACCATGTCTTCTTTCAGCCGCTCGATTTGCTTTAGTTTGCTTTGCGCCTGGGCCGCCTTGGTGTTTTTGGCGCGAAAACGGTCCACAAACAATTGCAGGCGGTCAATCTCGCGCTGCTGCGCCACCGCGGTCGCGGCCATGGTTGCCTCGGTTGACGCGCGCTGCTCGAGGTATTCGTCGTAATTTCCGGTATAACGCAGGATGCGCGAAGCGCGCAGCTCGGCAATATGGGTGCAGAGACGGTTCAAGAATTCACGGTCATGCGAAATCAGTAAAATGGCGCCCGGATAGCTGCGCAAATAATCCTGAAACCAAAGCAAAGTTTCGAGGTCGAGGTGGTTCGTTGGTTCGTCCAGCAGGAGCAGATCCGGTTCCTCGGCGAGCAATCGCGCAAGGTGGGCCCGCATTACCCAGCCTCCGGAAAGCTCGCGCGCCGGGCGGGTCTGATCCGTGTTTTTAAAACCGAGGCTGGCCAGGATCTGCTTTGCCTTGGCGACAAACTGTCCGTCATGCTCGTGTTCGTGCGGCACGGCGATGTCGAGGATCGTTTCATTTCCCGCCGGTTCGCTTTCCTGGGGCAAATAGCCGATGCGCGTGCCGCGGATGAGTGTGACTTCGCCGGCATCCGCTTCTTCGTGGCCGAGAATGATTTTCAACAGCGTCGATTTGCCCGCGCCGTTGGGCCCGACAATCGCCACGCGCTCCCCGGATTGCAGCGTGAGCGAGACGTCGTCAAATAAAACACGTCCGCCAAAGGATTTGGAAAGTCCGGCAACAGTAAGCATGAAAATAATTATAAAGTTTGGGTTAAACGGATAGCATCCGGTTCCGGGCGGTGATTTGCCAGCGGCCTTCGGCGTTGCCGTTTTTGATGATGACCGCCGCGGCGTGCAAGGCAACCGTGGGACACACGTGCCGCGGCACCCCGTAAAAAACATCCCCGACAGCGAATTCTCCGGCGCGAGGTGTTTCAACCACCAGATGTTCCTCACTGTGAGTAACCGCCTGCGCATCCGGTAGATTGAGAAATTGGACTCGTGGATGCGGCTTCTCAGCGGCAACCGCTTTGTGCCCCAAATCCAAACAGAGCCGATTATTGCCCGGTTTACTGACGACCCGGGTCAGAACCAGGGCGGCATGCAGAAAATCCAGATCCGGGCAGGAAGTTCCATAGCCCGCATCCCATAACACGCAGGTTCCCGGGCTGCACTCCACCTCGTGACGACGCGCGTGAATGGGAAAAGTTGGCGTGCCCCCTGCGACGATCCGCGGAACCGGTAATCCCGCCAGTTGGTGACGCAAAGCCACGACCGGACCGAATGCCTCCTCACATTTTTTGGTTCGGACGGAAATATCATCATCATCAATATGTCCGTCATAAACATGCAGGCCTTTCGGTTCGATTCCCGGAAGGGTCGCCAGCAAACGATAAAGCTCGACGGCTCTTGCCCCGGCGGGAACCCCGCAACGGTGCATGCCGCAGTCGATGTCGAGAAGGACTTTGAGGCGTGTGTCGGCTTGCACCGCTGCGTTGGACAGGGCGCGAATCGCCGTTTCGTCATCCACGATGGTGGCGAAATCCGTCCGCGGGAATTGTTTAACGAGCTGTATGAATCGCTGTACTTTGGGCCCGACGAGCTGATACGCGAGCAACACCTCCACGGTACTCTCCAATAATCCACATGCGGCCACCATTTCGGCTTCGGCGATGGTGGCGCACTTGAATTTCCTGATTCCCAGCGCCAGTTGTCGGCGGACCAGTTCCGCCAGCTTGTGTGTCTTGACATGAGGACACAAACGTTCCGGGCCGCCAGCGAGCGCGATCATGCGGCGCAAGTTTTCCTCGACGCGATCAGGAAAAATGAGCAACGCCGGCGAATCCACTTCCGCGACATTTCCGCATTCGTACCACGATCCCGCTTTCATCCGGACATTCAAGCTAATGACACCCATTTAAACTATTTCGGTTTTAATTGCGGGAACAGGATCACGTCGCGGATGCTTTCCTGGCCGAGCAGCATCATGCACAGACGGTCGATGCCGATGCCGATGCCTCCCGCCGGAGGCATGCCGTGTTCGAGTGCGATGAGGAAGTCCTCATCTAATTTCTGCCGTTCGCCGCCCGCCTGGTGCTCGAGTGTGGTGCGTTGGGCGATGGGATCATTCTGCTCGGTGTAACCGGGAGAAATCTCCTGGCCGTTGATGCAGCACTCGAAGACTTCGACCGTGTTCGGGTCGTCGGGCGACAGCTTTGCAAGCGGCACGAGTTCCTTCGGCAGATGCGTGACAAAAGTCGGTTGGATCAACGTCGGCTCTATCAATTTTTCAAACACGGCGCCGGTGACTTCAAAATCTTCATACTCCTTGCCGATTTCCGCGCCGAGGTCATGCGCGCGCTGACGGCGCTCGGCCGGGGCAACCTCGAACCAATCCGCCCCCGCCTTTTCGCGGATCAAATCCTTGTATCTGGCGCGCTTCCACTGTGGAGTGAGGTCGATGGTTTTTGTGACCGTTCCGGCGGCGTCCTTATGTTCGATTTTCAACGTCCCCAAAACTTTTTGCGCCACCGTGGTGATCAACGACTCGACCGTTTCCATCATGGTCTCGTAATCGCCGAACGCGCAGTACGCTTCGAGCATCGTGAATTCCGGATTATGCCGGCGGGAGAGGCCTTCGTTGCGGAAGTTCTTGCCGATTTCGAACAACTTATCAATGCCACCGACGAGCAACCGCTTGTGGTAAAGTTCCAGCGCGATCCGCAGATAGAATTCGCAGCCCAGCGCATTGTGAAAGGTTTTGAACGGTTGCGCCGCCGCGCCACCGGGAATCGCCTGCATTGCGGGCGTCTCGACTTCGACGTACTTGCGCCCGTGGAAAAAGTTCCGGATTTCGTGGATGATCGCGCTCCGTTTCAGCATCACCTCTTTCACATCGGGATTCGCGATCAAATCCAGGTAGCGCTGGCGGTAGCGGATTTCCGTATCCTCCAGCCCATGCCACTTCGCCGGCGGCGGGCGCAGGGACTTGGCGAGAATGGTGAACGATTCCAGCTTGATGCTCGGCTCGCCGGTCTTGGTGCGGAACAAGGTGCCGGTGACGCCAACGAAATCGCCCAGGTCAAGGTGGGTGAAGGTGTGGAACAGATCGTCACCGAGCGTATTTTTCTGGGCGTAAACCTGGATGCGTCCACCTTGGTCACGCACGTCGATGAACATGGATTTGCCCATGTCACGATGGGCGGTGATACGGCCGGCGACGGAAACTTTTGCGTGCTCGGCCAATTCGCCCTTTTCAAATTTCGCGCGCGCTTCGCCCGCGCCGACGTCCGGCGTAAATTTGTTTTTGAACGGAAAAATGCCCTTGCCCTCAAGCGATTTGAGCTTGGCCCGGCGTTGTTCGATTAACGAATTTGTGTCGTCCATTTGAACCAAAGATTAGACCACAAACCGGGGGTTAGCGCACGTAAAAGGTGAATCCTTTCACAGCAGCCCTCCTCACAGGTGATACCAGTTGTATTTGTCAAAGAACACCGGCAGGTTGGCGGCAAACTCGGCAAGGAGCATGGCCAGATTGAACGCGGCGAGAACAATAAATTTCAGCGGCAAACTGAGCCGGTGTAGAACCAGGTGAAGCCCGCTGACAAACAAAAGCAGGAACGGAATCAAAGCCCCGAGCGCCAGCCGGCCGCTGATGACATAGGGGAAGGCCGGGGAGGGATAGGGGCAGTCATGAAAATCATACCGGATTGAAATAAGAACCAGGAAGGCGACGGACGAGGCAAAAAGGAAAAAGGAAAACCGGAGTGCGCGATATTCCTCTTGAGGCTGTCCTGTTTGCCGGCGCAGTGCAGCGGGTCGGAAGATTTTGATCAGCGTTCCCAAAAGCAGGATGACGGTGATGAATTGATAAAACCAATCCGTATAGGGCGGAGTCAACGGACGCTTATGCCAGTTCATTTCGCCCTGCCAGAAACTGGATAAGAATTGAGAACAAAATGTCCACGCCCCGTGCGGTGTGAAAATCGGGTGGTGAAACCAATCGGGGAAGGATTTGGCGGTCCAGCTCCAATACAAGACCTTAGGCTCCGAGCCGGTGAGGTCGCCAAAATTCTTCAGGCACCACACCATCCAGACCAGCGCGGGCAGCGCGGCGCACACACTCAAAGTTATTAGCGCGGGCAGAGCCTGATGCAAGGTTCTCCTCTGTTTCAAGCGCCAGGTGAACCAGGCCAATGCGGCGATGGAGACGGCGAGCAAAGGCACATTGGTCATTTTGGTCAAGAAAGTCGCCGCGAGCGCCAGGCCCGTGAGGGCGCCGAGCCGCCAGTTGGGTGAGTCGGCCTGCAGCAGCCGAAGCAGACAGGCGAACGCGGCGCCGAAACAGAGCGGCGAAAGCACATCGTTTTCGACGGAATAGAACGCGCTCTGTGGCATGCAAGCGATAAATGCCGGGACGCCAATCCGCGGGAAAATTCTATCCGGGAATGTTTGCCGGGCTGCGAACCAGCCAAACCAAACCAGCAAGCAGACGACCGGGATGTTCAGGAAGTGCAACTCGAATAGTTTCTCCCCATCGTCGAGGCCCAGACTTCCGGCCAGCCGCCACCAGGCCCCCGCCAGCAGGTAATAAAGGGGTGGCTGGGAGCTTTCAAAGTTTGTCCCCTGCAACACCGGGCTGCCGGCATGGATGAGCAGGTCTTGTGTCTGGTTGGGTAGTTTCCAGGGTTGCGGCACGAATTCCTGATCGTTGGTTGCCGCCGACAAATAAACGGGCGAACCGTAGAGTACGTAATAGCTTATGGCCTCGGTGCCAAGTGGTTCCAGCTTCCGCGGGAAATTTCCATGTGCATATTTCAACACAAGGTCAAAATGCACCGGCTCATCCACGTTGTTGAAAAAAGGAAAGGCGGCGGAGTAGATAAAAACGTGGACGGCGGCCAGCACGCACAGCAGCAAAACAGCTTTTTGTTCCCATGCCCGGGGAGGTGGCCCGGCGGAATTGGAATTCTGTGTCTTCACCCGTAAATTGTGCCGCAAGAAATTTCCGGTAGTTAACCAGATGCGCGCGGCATTGCACGCGCAAACGAAAACTCAATCGTAGCATGAGGCGTTTCCCGTCCGCCTGCGGCTTCGGCAAGAGCAACCGCAGGATCGGCTCAAAGGAATCTCCATTCGCGAAACATTGCGGCCTGCCCGTAGAATGTTCTGTCCAGTGAGACCAGGTTCCAAACCGTCGCCTGTGAAATTTCAAACCGCCGGCCGGTTTTGGAAATGCGGACTCCGGCATAATCGTCAATGAAGCCCCGCGCGGTGACCGCAGCGAGCAAGCGGGCGCGTTCCTCCCGATTCGGCGCCTCGGCCGTCAATCGCGAAGGTGTGCGGGTGAATTCGTCCCACGTCATTTCCCAAAGTGCCAGCGCGGCCCGGTTGCCGTAATTCAAAATCGGGTCGGTCTGAGTTCCGTGGGAGACGAGCACGAATGGGGCGCCGTAAAGCTGTTCGGAGAGTTTCGCCGGGTCAGCCTCCCCCGGCAACAAGTCGCGCTGCGTCAAGTGTTTGAAGCTTCTCGCCAGGGTTTGTGCGTGCGCCAAAGCGAACTCCGTTTGCCAGATCGGTTTCACGCCGATCATGGTGAGTTTTTTGGCGGCGGGGAGCAATGTGTTTTGCAGGCTGGCGGCCAAAAATGATTCTGTTAGTCTACGACGCAAAATCAGAACGATATTATGGCTGGAAAAATTCAGATCCCCGAGAATCTCAAGGCTGACCTGCCGCTAACCAAATGGGGCAAAGTCCTCGCGGCCACACCTGTGGTCATGGCGGTGATCGCCACCATGCTGGCTGGCCTGGCATCCAGCGAAATGACCAAAGCGCAATACGACCGCTCGCTGGCCGCACAATTGCAATCGAAGGCCGGCGACCAGTGGAGTTATTATCAGGCCAAGAAGGACCGGAGCGCCCTGGCCCGCAACTCGCTGGACTTGCTCGCCGCCACCGGCGAGACGCATCCGCTCGATCCGTCGGTCTTGAGCGGTGCCGACGTTGCGACCGTGGCCGCCTTCACGCGTGACGAATTGCCGGAGGCAAAGGCTGGAAAATTTAACGATGCCGTCCAAACCGCGCTGGACGCCCTGGCCAGCTCCGCGCCGGAATCGGAAATTTCGGCTGACCTCGCCAAAGTAACCGACGCGCAATTGGCCGAAGCACTGGTAACCGCGCAGCAAACCGCGCTGGATTTTGACCATGAAACCAAGTCCATAAACAAAAGCTCCGACCAGTTCGATGATGCGCTGATGTTGGGTGACAAAAACACCTTTCGCGATTTCAGCGCGGCCCGCTTGCGTTATACCGCAGCGCGTTATGACGTCGAATCCAGGTTGAATTCCGCAATTGCCAGTGTGTATGAATTGCAGGTGCGCAAGTCGAATGCCTCCGCGGAAAAGCATCATCGCCGGAGCGGAAAGTTCTTTTACGGGATGCTCGCAGCGCAGCTGGCGGTCATCATCGCCACGTTTGCCATTGCGGCCCGGCAGAGGAGCTTCCTGTGGTCGATCGCCGCGGCGGCGGGTCTGGCGGCAGTCTCTTTCTCCGTCTATGTTTTCCTGTACGTTTGACCGCGCTCGCTCACGTTTGCGCAACGCGGGCGGTCAGGCGGAATTTTCCGGAAGCGGCGGGGACTAAAACGTTCATCGTTTCAGCTTTGACCCGGAAACCCAGCAGCGATTCCAATCGCGAAGTCACCTCGTTCAGATCGCTGGTCGAAGGCGAACGAGAGTCCGGAACGAAACGCAACGTGCCATCGCCATTTTCCTCCTGCCGCAATTCATAATGTGCGATGCCACCAGCTCCAACGAAACATTGGTCCACCTGCCATGTTGTCACGAGCGCCCCGTCACGCGCCCCGAGAGCGTCGCGCGCGCGACCGTGGATGATATAATCACTGCCGTACGCCGATTCGATTCTCTGTGCGAGGTCGCCGATGTGATAGCGCAGCAGCGGCATGAAATTGTTGGTCAACGTGGTGACCACGAGCGCGCCGATGCCGCGGATGTCCGGGTCCACGATTTCCAAATACGCGGTTTGATAAACCGGCTTCATTTTCGCGTCCATGTTTTCCATGAGCAAATGGCCGGTTTCCGTCGAACCGTAAAGATTGAAGATCGGCACACCGAAAACGCGCGCCATGATGTTGCGGTGAACCACACTGAAGAATTCATAGCTGCACAAGATGAATTTCAGGGAGGGAAACTTAATGCCTTGTTGCTCACAATACAGCGCGAAACGCATGCCGTGGACCGGGTCAACATCAAGAAATAGCGGCGCCCAATCAGCGATTTCTGCCGCCATGCGCGCCAGGTCATCGTCACTCAACAAAAACGGAATGCGCGCCAGGTTGACAAAAAGCGTCCTGCCGATGGTGCGCTGTTCACGCGACATCCAGACGGTCGGGCAGGTCAGGCCATTGCATACCGGTGAGGTGATCGTGGCGCGGCGGAACTCGGGATGTTCGTCCAGAATCTTCCGGATCTGATCATTCAACTGCAACGCGCATCTCTCCTGTGAGTCCCACCAGCCGCGGGCAAAAATCACCGGCAGGCGTTCTTCCGAGGTGCCGGAAGTGTGTTCGATCTCGATTTCCTGCCGTGCGAGCAAAGTTTCGAGCGACTGGTTTTCCGAAAGAAAGTTTCGGGGGAACCCCGTCCGCATCTCGCGTTTGGCGATCAGCGGCAGGTGTTGGAAATTGAAATCCGGGCGCGTCAAAGAATGTCGATATAAGGGCACATCGCGCCAACGGGGGAGGAGTTCTTCCACCCGCGCGAGTTGACTCGTTTCGCGGATCAGTTCCGGAGTTGCCAGCATGAGCGCAATATACACGGGATTGGCGGAATGCCAACCATGTAGGGATCATTACTGGAACCCTGTTTTAGCGCAGAGATGTGGAGTGGAATGTGCGATACTGGCCGCCGGTTGCTGGATGCCCGTCTACGCTTCGCTTTCGCTCGCGCACGAACCATGGCGCGGCAAGCCGGCGTGGTGAACTGAGGTTCTGAGTTGTCGGTTATCGGTTAACGGTTCGGGGTTCAGATTTGGGTTCGTTCTTTCGATTGCACTTCCATTGGGCGCGCGGATTCCGGAGGGGTGTTGCGGATGGTCGTTTTGGCGAACTATCGGCGTCTTGATTTGCGAGTGGCCCGGTGGTTGCCAACCGGCGATACAGCCGACTGTCTGTCGGCGGCATGGCGGCAGGAGGTGAAATTGGGTTCGTTTTTTCGTTTCCACTTTTCCGGGGCGCGAAGTGGAATTTAATTCATTGCCGCCAAGTCGCGCAGACGCGAAGTTCGGGGTTGGAGCTCCAAACTCAAACATGGATGGGAGATTAGTTGCGTGATATTTAACATCGGCGTTTCTCCGGCGGTCACAGACCGCCGCCATGGGTGCGCGTTGATTTCCGCGCTCCGCGCGACTCTACCAAACAGGTGAGAAGAAAAAAACGTGACGGTCCCGTTTTAGGCAACTTTTTCCACCGCGGCGCGGGACCGCCCGAGAACGGGTCGGGCTACGTCAACTTACCCGGCAATAGTCAAAGGCGCGCGATGGCGAACTGGACCATTTCCTTTTCTTCCGGGAGCAGTTTTGCTTGTTGGGCGCGGGCGAGAGGCTCGCGGGCGAGTTCCTTGTGTCCGGTCTGCGCCTCGATCACGCCGTAATAGGCGGCGATGGCTGGGACACGCAGGTATTCGGGTTTGAGTCCGCCAATGACTTTGAGCGCTTCATTGGTGTTGTTCTGCAGCAACAGGGAATAGGCATAAGTGGAAATCACAAAGGGGTCGTCGGGCGACGTTCCGTAGGCTTCCTTGGCCAGGTTGTACGCTTTGTCGAGATCGGACTTGCGGAGCAACAGCACGTTGGCCAGGTTGTTTTCAAGCCGGGCATCGTCAGGATTTGCTGTTTGCAAGCGGGAGAGTAATTCCTGCAATCCGCGCGTGTTGCCATCGGCGTAAAGTTGCGCCGACAGTTGGTCCGACGCCCATTTTTCCTTCGGAAATTTATCGGTGACTTCCTCCAAGACCGCCACTTTTTCCGGCTTCCAGCCCCAGACGGCGGTCACCTGCGCAAGTTGGGACAAATGCTCTGGCTGCGTGGCGGCCAGGTGCAGTGCATGCCGCCAGGATTCCTGTGACACGGCTTCCTGGCCGAGCGAACGCTGCGCCAGCGACTCGAGCGCAAACCGGTAAAATTCCGCTTCGCCCCAGTCCTGTTGCTGCACCGACAACAGCAGACCATGCCAATCCTTAAGGCCCACCAACGCATCGGTAGTGGCGAGCTGGATGAGTTGGTTAGTCCCGGTCTGGGGCGGAAGACTGCGAAACCAATTCAGGGCCGTCCCGGGATTTTCCACCTGCATCATCCAGTGGCCAAGGGCATAGGCATCAACGGGCGAATAAACGGTACTCTTTTTGAGCGAGGCCAGGTAAGGGCGGTAATTATCATTTTTGGTCACGCGCAAGAGTTGGAGGTAATCAATATTGTCACCAAAGGTTGCCGAGGGTTCGCGGGTGATTCTTGCGGAATAGGCCAGGGCTTCATTGAAAGACTTGCGGTCAACGGCGTAGGTGAGCAGATGCTTCAGTGCGACCATGCGCAGCGCGGCATTGGTGGACGAAGACAATTGGTCGAGTGTGGCATGTCCGGCATCTGCGATGGCCCGGTTGGTGGACGCCAGATCGATCGTAGCGAGGTTCAAAATAATCGTGGGATTATCCGGCTCCAGCCTTAAGGCGGCGGAATATTGTTTTTCAGCTTCCGCAGCCTGGCCGCTGTTCCAAGCCACGGCTCCGGCTAATTTGTAAAATTCGGCGGAGGTTTTATATTTTTCGTCGATGCCGGCGAGCGCTTCAGTTGCGGAGGGGAGGTTTTGTTCTCTCAGGGCGGTCTGCGCCCAGCTGTAACGATTGGTGACGTTGTCAGGTTGCAATTTGGCCACGCGGACCCGCCAGGAGAGTGCTTCGGGCGAGCCTTGGATTTCCAAAGTGTCCGCGATCAGACGACTGGCCTCAACACTCATGGGGTTGATCTGGATGGCGCGGCGAAGGCAGAGGTCGGTGTCATGCCAAGCTTTTTTGGCGATGTCCTGGCGGGCTTGCGCGAGGAGGGTTTGTTCCGTATGGTTTTTCCACGCTTTGCGCCCAAACCAGCCGGTGGCCGCAATGGCTGCCATGACCAAAGCAAAGATGAGGACTTTTTTTGTTAGACTATTCATAAATTCACTTAGTTTGCTGGCCTGCGAACCCCACGGCGAACCGGGACGAAAACCATCTCGGCTCGGCAGCCGTTTTCGCATCGGCGCATTTTATCCAAGACCACCAGTTTAAACCATGGCCCCGCTTTTCAAGTGACGTTTAGATGACAAAATGGTGAAGTTTAAGGGCGCTGGAAGGCTTCATTTCGGCTTGGAAGAGGCAAATTAGGCGGTCAACGGCCAATAAAGCAATGGAGCTTTGGAGTTTTGGTCGGCTCATGGAGAAGAAGATTAAAAATTACGAAGCCGGGAATGGACACAAATTCGCCGAGCGTTCGGGGAGCCGCGCTGCGGGGGAGAGGAAGACGTTCAGGACGGCATATGTATTCCAGGAAAGCGATATGATTCCGGAAAAGTTGTCTTTGCACCGTGGAGGGAAATGGCGTTCACTGCACCGTTCGGCAATGGCCTTGTTATGCCAGTGAAAAACCTCGGGTAGACTGGAAATAGACCTTGCAAATCTCTGGCGTGGGAGGAAAATTGTTAGCTAGGCAAAAGCCGCTGGCTGGTGAGAACCCGAAAAAGAAATGCCAACGCATAAGGCCGTGCAAACACAGTCCGGCGAACTGGGGGCCACGCAAACAGTCGTGAACATTTTGTGACTAAACCGAACCGGCCGGCGACGCAGCAGATACAGAAGCCAATCAAACACGGGATGAATTAAAATGAAGACGTTACTAATCGCCGCCTTTCTCCTCACAAACGTTCAGTTGACCAGTTATGCGCAGGAATCCTCGACCAATGGAAGTTCGGCAAAAGAAGCAGGCATTGCAACGATTACTTCCAATTTTGCAGCCGCGCAACCACGCGGAGGTGATGACACGGTCGAAATTGAGCTTGAACAGAAACTCATAGAACAGCAACTCGTGGACGGACAAAATTGTTTAAGAGGTTATCTCAATGCAGTCGTCGAATTAAAAGGTGCAATTCTTTCTGACTCTAATGGCATTTTAAGCGGTGTTGATGGTTTGCGCAGGATAAAATGGGCCAAGAGTAAAGGACATTGGGGCGATTGGATGAAGATAATCAAGAGTGATCTCGTTGATGGAAAAGCGGTTATCAAGACGGAGGATGGCAACGTTTATACCATCTTTGGACTCAACAGTGGTGGCTCGCGCGGGGAGATTATCAAGAATGGAAGTGAAGAATGGAAGCTGTTTCAACGGAGGGGGGATCTATGGGGTTTAACTGCAAGAAAACCGTTATCGTCGGAGATGCAGAAGCAATTGGACGACATGAACCGGAAAACGGATGAAGAGATGAAACGACTCTTTCCCCAGGATGCAACGACCAATTCTCCTGCCCCGTAAAACAATCGTACCATCAAAATTGCCGCTTGCCATTGCCCGGCTGTCTCAAAAGCCACGCAATGGAGGCGTGGTATTTTTGCGTAAACACACTCAAACGGCCTATGATGTGGCAGGCGGGTCACACTGACCCTAATCTCCGGGGAAGAGAGTGCAAGTCGCTGTTTTCCTGGCCGTGGCTGCGACCAGAGTTTTGCGGTGATCCTTCGTGAACCGGGAAACTTCCAACCGCTTCTCCGGCGATTTGGGGATTAATTGTTCGCCGCCCAATTCCACGGTGGCCTGGCGGCCAAGGATATCCAACAGCACTGCGACGCGCTGCTTGGCAGGCACAATGAGGGTCACGATCGCTTGCAAGCCATGAAAAGCCCCGGTGGTGATTTCCACCAAATCGCCCGGGTTACATTCATTGTTGATAACGCGCACTTCTTCGTCGCCCATGGCTGCACGCAGTTCGGCGAGCACGCCATCCGGTATGGTCGGCCAGTGCCCGCCGAAGTGTATGACGCCTGCCACGCCGCGAGCGGATTATACTCGTCGCAAGCAAGTGGCCCAATCCAATCGGGCGAACAGGTAATTTAGGAAGAGTGCCTCGGTGACCCAGACCACGCCTTTTCGGGTCTGCCGTTTGAAGCGGACTCGCGGCAGTAAAACCTCGAGATCCAGACTCCGGCGCAAGCCGCTTGCTGCGATATGTCCGTGCCAGGGCTGGGTGCGGACGCAAAACCAAGAGGGACAAAGCGGAGCATGATGGTTGTCGGCGGCGATGGGATGATCGGTTTTCAATATGAAATCAAGAGTATGTATTCCTAAGACAATTCGAGGTGTATAGAAGTCTGTTTTGAGGATCGCGTTCAACCGCGTTGGTTGTGCTATGGCGCGAAAGCACCAGCGGGGAGACAGTGCAATTTTGGCTGGCGGGGAATGAACGCCCTCCCTCATCCTGACCTTTACCCCAAGGAGAAAGGATAGCGATTGGACGTGGCTGGGTTTGCAGACGAGCCGCGCGCGAATCCAGATGCGGATTTTTTGAATTGACCGTGGCTCGCCCCAAGATCGGGAGCAGTTGTCTTGCAGCAGCACGACTGGCCATATTTCTATTGTAACATTGGAATTCCAATTTCGTGCAGGTGAAGAACGAGGTTCAGGGCGACACTCCCCGTCTGGCTGCCCAAAGGGGCGACGAACCGATTAAGCTGCGCTACGACGTGGCAAGACGTGGATGCGCAGGTATCATCGCGGCTAAACTTCATTTAATCCGTGATTGTACTAATAATTGAAGGTTTTGGCGGGGACGCGGACGATATCGAACGGTTTGAGATAAAAAACCCGGTCATCCTTGCCGTCGATCACGTGCTTCACGTTGACCGCGTACGTTCGCTGTTCTCCATTTTCAATCCTTAAAACGGAAACACCTGCCAGGTTGGCTTGGTACGGGTCGTACCCACCGGCTTCCATGATAGCTTCCAGGGCTGTCATGGGTCGTTCCATGGGGATTTTGCCCGGGCGAGTGACCTCTCCCACGACGTAAATCACGGCTTCCGGGTTGACGACCTTGACCGTGATGGGATCACCCTTAGCCTCCGACTGGTAAAGCGATGTTAATTGGTCCTGCAATTGCGGGATTGTCTTGCCAACCGCCTTCACTTGTCCGGCAACGTCCAGATTGAGAGTGCCGTCGATCCCGATTTTCTGAACAGTATTAAAATTTGTCGAATAGCGAAACATGATGCTAACGACGTCGCCTTCTTGCAGGCAATTGGTTGAATAATCCGGCTTGCCCGCCTGGTGAAACTCCGCCGAAGCCCTCATGGCGGCATCGTAGGCATCCTCCGAATCATCGGGGCTCTCGCAGCCTGTGAGAAGGATGCATCCGGTCGCGAACAGAGAAAATACGAAGACCGAGCTTAAGTAATTTTGCCACGCCGGCTTTCCGGCCAGCAGCCGCCGGCGCTGTGCGCACCACCACAAAAACAATCCGTTATTGATGTTCATAAATTTCAGTTAATTCGTTGCTCCGCCACACAGGATTTTCGCCGGGGACAGGGCGCGCGGCCGACGCACAAAACCTCCTGCGATCTCGCCATATCATATAGTGGTTGTAGGTACACACAGGCAAGCGGCAAACAATTTGGGCCGGGAATTTCACCGGTTTGTAACAATTGAGGCGCATCCTTGTCGAGAAATTGGCCAAAAATGGCGCACAGCTGTCACCCAGGCTTTTCGCCAGGTGGCCAACGTTGAGTCGGTCATTAAAAGGTATATTGGAATTGAAAATTGATGCTATCATCGGAGTAGCTGTTTCCGGAGACGTTCGAGCCGCGAGTCCAATAGGAATACGTCGTGCTGGCGCTGATTTTTTGCGTGATCTGGTAAGAAATGCCTGCGCTAATGCCATAGCGATCGAAGTTCTCGATGGTGGAGACTGGGATGCTGAAGAACCCATAGTTCACGAAATAATCGTAGGGTTGCTTGCCATCCTGATAATTCAGGCCCAGCCAGATATTGAGCCAGGGTTTGGGGTACCACCGCACCAAATAACTGGCACTAAGCTGTTCGGTGTAGGTGGTTCCCAGTGTGTATCCCAAACTGACGCTCCTATCGGCCATGAGCTCTTCCGCGATGTATGGAGTCAGTTGATGCGTCAGGTCAAAATTCACATAGTAGGAGCCGAGATTATTACCGGACTGTTCCGATGAGTTTCCGGCGAAAATGTAAAAAGTTGGGCCACCGTGCAGGCTGAGGTGGATAAAATGGGTCATTTGCCATTCCAGATATGGCCCGGCGCTGTAACTGGTATTGTTGTTGGCGGTCTGGTGGCTGTAATCCGTGATGCTCGCGCTGGTCTCCAGTCCCAGGGCA
>JBEKMT010000066.1:0-30033 GCA_050008355.1 Verrucomicrobiota bacterium | reverse complement strand
TGGTCGTGGCTTTATTGCTCGCGACAGTTTAAGTCAAATCGCAAACCAACCTCACGCAAGTCCCCAATTTGATGACCAACACCGCAACAGTGACAGGGCTGCAGGAGGATTTATCCACCATCTTCGGCCTCTACTACCCGTTGGTGAATTTTTACAACGACACCAACGAGTTTGGCGTGAGCATGGGCGTGAGCGACGGCTCGCTCCATCCCGGCCTGCAATAGGAAATTTAGCCAAACTATTTCCACAACTTCGGCGGCGGCATCTGGCTCGGTGGCGGCGTCAACATCGACGCGCCCGGGTCCGCCGGCAATACCACAAAGTCTCCGCGCCGGAGCATGGGCGCGGTCGGATTAATCCCAAATGGGCAATTGACGCAGCGGGCTTTCAGCATAAACTGTCGTTCACTTGGTTGCCGGCGAATCCAATTCCCGTCCGGCGCCGGGATTTCAGGAAAGAATTTCCATGTTAATCATTCGTGATCTAAAGATGACTTTTGGCGGGCGGACGCTGTTTGAGAACGCTTCGTTCCAGGTGAATTATGGCGAGCGCGTGGCGCTGGTGGGGCCGAACGGCGCGGGTAAAACAACACTGTTATCCCTCATCCTCAAGCAGCGCGAGCCGGATGCCGGCACGATTGAACGCGATGAATGGACCATGGTCGGCCATCTGCCGCAGGAGGCGGAGGCGCAGGGGAATGAAACGGTCCTGGACGTCGCCACGGGCAAGGTGGAGGAATTGCCGCTGTTGGAAAAGCGCCTGCATGAACTGGAAAAGGCCGGGGACGTTTCCAGTCCGGAATACCTGGAGACCCACGCCAAGTACGACAAATTGAACGATCCGGAAGTAGAGACCAAGGCGAAGAAGATGTTGCGCGGGCTGGGGTACAAGGAAGCCGACCTGAATCGGCCGGCGAAAGAGATGAGCGGCGGCTGGATAATGCGCGCACGACTGGCGCGCTTGCTGGTCATGGAGCCAGATTTGTTGCTGCTGGACGAACCCACGAACCATCTGGACTTGCTCTCACTGCTCTGGCTGCAGAATTATCTCAAGAATTATTCCGGCGCGGTATTGTTGATTTCCCATGACCGGGCGTTCATGGACGAGATCGTAACGCAGGTCCACGAAATTTCGGAGCGCAAGCTCATCGCCTACACGGGTAATTACACGGAATTCCTCAAGCAACGCGAGGAACGTTATGAACAGCAACTCGCGGGTTACAAAAACCAGCAGAAAGAAATCGCCGACTTGCAGGCGTTCGCCGACCGGTTCCGCTCGATTCCCTCCAAGGCGTCGCAGGCGCAGAGCAAATTGAAACAGATTGAAAGGCTGGAACTGATTGAGAAACCAACGCCGCCCCGCAAACCGTTTCGCTTTCACATCCCGCCGCCGCCGCGCGGCGGGCAGCGCGCGATCACCTTGTCCGGCATCCACATGGCCTACGGCAGCAACAAGGTATATTCCGGGCTTGACCTGACGGTGGAGCGCGGTGAACGCACGGTGCTGGTCGGGCCGAACGGCGCGGGCAAATCCACTCTGTTGAAAATACTTGCGGGGGTGGTGGAATACCAGCAAGGCAAGCGCGACCTTGGCCACAATGCCAAGATTGGTTATTTCAGCCAGCATCGCAGCGCGATGCTGGACCCGGAAAAGACGGTGATCGACGAAGTTCTCACCTCAGCACCGACACTCCGCGAAGACGATGTGCGTGGTGTTCTCGGTTCATTTCTTTTCAAAAAGGATGACATTTACAAAAAGACCGCGGTGTTGAGCGGGGGCGAAAAGAGCCGGCTTAATTTGATAAAATTTCTGGTGGATCCGCCGAACTTGTTACTGATGGACGAGCCCACCACGCACCTTGACATCCACACGGTCGAATCCCTTACGCTGGCGCTCGAGCGTTATGAAGGCACGCTGGTGTTCATTTCGCACGATGTCCATTTTATTCGCCATCTGGCGACCAAAGTGTTGCATGTCAGCGCTGGCCACATCACTCCCTATGTGGGCGGGTACGACTATTTCCTGGAGAAAACCAATGCACTCGACAATGAACGCGCGGCCCTGACCGCGGGCTGAATTTTATCATAAATAATTTTGGTGTAAATACTTATGTTATTATTGCCCATTCGAAAAGGAGCTTGAGAATCAATCCACCGGCCATTTTGTATTGGACTAATCGGCAGGAATGGGGGACAAACAAAGGGAGCGATTTGTGGTATTAATAGTGCTCAGAGCTTTGTCCAGTGCAGACACCCATCAATTCAAAACGCCAGGTACTCGTGATTGACGATGAACCAGCAGTGGCCAATGTCATCGAGATGATGCTGCGTTTTGAGGGACATGAGGTTCAGACCGCGCCCGGCGCGAGGGCAGCCTTGGAGCTGCTGGAGGAGAATACATTTGACTTTATAATCATGGATTATGCCATGCCGGACATGAAGGGGGATGAACTTGCTTCCGTCATCAAACAACGCTGGCCCAAGCTACCGGTCATCATGCTTACCGCCCATGCTGAGATGTTGAAGGGCTCCGGCAAGGTCATGCGGGGTATCGACGCCCTCATCAACAAACCCTTTCTGCTAGACGAGTTACGCACGGCGATGGCCAGAAGCATCGCCGCCATCTGACGCCCCCATTTGACAAGCCGGATTTTGCCATTAGATTGGCAAGCTGGGGTTGCTCAACATCCACCGGCGCATCAGTCCGCGACGCGTATGGTTACGGCAAAAGAAAACGAGTTGAGCGCACACGATCCGGAGTGGCAGCGGTATGCTGTCCGGCTGGCGCGCTTGGGGGTTCCGTTTACGATCAAGGGACTGAACCACCTGCTGGATGGGCCCTTCTGTCAGGCGATTAGAGACAAATTCAATCTGGAAATGACGGCTGACCCCAAATTGGAACGAATTCATTTCATTCCCAGAGTTTGAACTTTGGTTGACATTGGGCGAGGGTCGCCAGTCCACTTGCCTCCCCCCGGCAAGGATTAAAATCTCGAGTAACATTTTTTGTTTTCTGGTGTATTCTTGCTTAAGAGAAGCATGCCGCAAATTTCAATTCATGGTCTTTCACCCGGTTTGAACCGAACCGCGGTGAGGTTTTTTGAAACTTAACCGGCAATCACTCGTCTAATCATTATGTCCACGATTAAAGGCAACCGCTGCAAAACCAACCTCCGAGGATTGAAAAGCACTTTCTATTTTGTCGTCTGGTTATGCGGACTGGCCTGGATAGTCTGCTCCGTGCGAGCACAGACGGCGGTTCCGCCGCCTACGCCAGTTTACCAGCCACTTTCCGACCAGCAGCTTGATAAATTGCTGGGACCGATTGCGCTTTATCCCGATCCGTTGGTAGCGGAGATTCTGCCGGCCGCAACTCTACCCACGCAGATTGTTCTAGCCGACCGGTATGTGTCGGGAGGCGGCGACACCAACTTGATTGAACAGCAACCGTGGGATCCGAGCGTGCAGGCACTGGCACATTACCCGGCGGTGTTGAAATGGATGGACGACAATCTCAATTGGACCACGGTTTTAGGCAACGCATTTCTGAATCAGCAACAGGAAGTGATGGATTCCGTCCAAAGATTGCGAGCTTCCGCGCAGAATCTGGGAAATCTGACCTCCACGCCGCAGCAGCAGGTGATCGATGATGGCGGCAACGTCGAAATTGTCCCGGCCGATCCGGACATCATTTATGTGCCGCTTTATGACCCGAATCTGGTTTACTATGCAAGCCCGTATGGTCCGCCGTTCATCACGTTTGGCGGAGGCTTTTGGATTGGCTGGTGGTTGAACTGCGATTTTGACTGGTGGCACCGCAATTTGATCACTTGGGACCATGACCATCCGCGCCCGCGCGATTGGTGGCACCAGCGAGGTGATCAACGCTACGCAACCCTGGCAAATCACGGAACAATCTGGCATCCGGCCTATGACGCGGGAGTGGGATCCGCTCGCCGTGGTGACCGGGGATGGAACAATTCCACCGAAACCCGAGCTGTTCCGAGCGTGAACAGACTGTACGGGCATCAAGAAACGCTGCACAGCACACAAGCCCCTCAATTCCGGGCGAATAACAATAATCCGCTCAATAATCGTCCGATTGAGATTAGCCGTCCAATCAACGAACAGGCTTCTGAGGAACATTTTGCTCCCGCCAGCCGGCCTCCGGCCAATGACACCTTCATCGGGATTCAAAGTCCGGAGGAGACAAGAAGTTACAGCGACCGTGGTCAGCAAAGCATGGGAACCATCTCCCGCCCGGAGCCTGAGCGATCTGAGTCGGCGCCGCGGTCGGCTCCTTCGTATGGCGGCGGCGGAGGAGGTGGTGGTGGTGGACACAGTTCGGGCGGCCATCATTAATTTTGCAACCGTGATCTCCAAGCTAAATTTAGCCCGAATGAAAATTCATATTCTCAAATCGTTGCGACTGATCTGGTTGATCGTCGCCGTCTTCGCTTTGCTCGCGCGGCCGGAAATCCTGAGGGCCGCCGATGAACAAACCTTCGATTCACCCGATCAAGCGGTGACGGCGCTGGTGACGGCGGCCAAGAACGATGACACGAATGCCATTCACCTTATTTTCGGACCGGAGCGAGCAGACTTGATTTCTCCCGATGTGGTTCAGGCAGACCAAGCGTTCAGGTTGTTTGTGCAACGGCTGACGGAAAAAACGAAGATCGTCAACACCTCCGATTCCCATGCCACGCTGGAACTTGGCCTGACTGGCTGGCCGTTTCCGATCCCGCTGGTGAAACAATCGGACGGCAAATGGTTTTTTGACACTGATGCCGGCAGGGAAGAAATACTTTGCCGCCGCATCGGCATGGACGAACTCGGGGCGATGGATGTTTGCGAGGGATTTTGGGATGCGCAACGCGAATACGCGAGCCGGGATCGCGTGGGAGACGGCGTATTTGCCTACGCGCAATTCCTGTGGAGCACGCCGGGGACTCACGACGGGCTCTACTGGCCGACCGCCCCCGGCGAAGAATTAAGTCCATTAGGCCCCTTGATCGCGCAGGCGCACGCAGCGGGTTATCATCACACTGCGAAAATGCTGAACAACCAGGAGGCGCCGTATCATGGTTATTTCTTCAAGATAATGACCCGCCAAGGCAAGCACGCGCCGGGCGGAAAATATGATTATATCATCAACGGACACATGGTTGCCGGATTTGCTCTGGTTGCGTGGCCGGCGAAATGGGGCAATACAGGCGTGATGACGTTCATCGTCAACCAGCAGGGCAAGGTTTACCAAAAAAATCTTGGTCCTGATACCGTGAAAATCGCCGCCGGCATGAAAACCTACGATCCCAACGATACCTGGACATTAGCAAGGGATTTGGCCAAATAAAAGCCTTGGTTTTAAGAAGGTAAAATTGTTTGAACGAAATCACGGTTGCCCGGTCAGATTAATTGTTGAGTGATTAGGTTTGATTACGGGTATGGGTTAAAGAGCCTGGCTGTTTTTAGGGTTTCAGCCAGGCTCTTTTTTAGTTTTGCTGCTTGCTCCAGGGAGTTTGGCCATTTATTTCGACCGGAAATGCAAAATTCCATTCTTGATTAGAGTCTTTATCGGCTTAAAATAGTTGGCTCAATTATGCATTACAAAATTTCACAACGCGCCGCCTCATTGGCTCCCTCCCTGACTTTGGCGATTGATTCCAAGGCCAAGGCGATGAAAGCCGCGGGCGAAGACGTGGTGGGCTTCGGTGCCGGTGAACCGGATTTTGACACGCCGCAACATATTAAAGATGCCGCGGCAAAGGCACTTGCCGCCGGCTTCACAAAATACACTCCGAGCAGCGGCATCCCCGAGTTGCGCGAAGCCATTGTCGACAAGTTCAAGCGCGAGAACGGCCTGACTTTCAAGCCTTCACAGGTGATCGTGAGCTGCGGCGGAAAGCATTCGTGTTTTAACGTCATTTTGGCAACCTGCGAGGCCGGTGACGAAGTAATCATTCCGGCGCCGTATTGGCTGAGTTATCCCGAAATGGTCAAGCTTGCGGGGGCCAAACCGGTGATCATCCAGACCACCGACAAGACCGAGTTCAAGGTCAAGCCGGAACAATTGCGGGCGGCGATTACGCCGAACACACGGCTATTCGTTCTGAATTCTCCAAGCAACCCAACCGGTAGCGTTTATACGCCTGAGGAGGTCAAAGCGCTCGGGGACATCTGTGTTGAGAAGAATGTGCTCATCATGAGCGACGAGATTTACGAGCACCTCCTTTACGATGACGCTAAAGTTAAGAGTGTGGCCAGCTTTTCTCCCGCGCATCAGGACCATACCATTATCGTTCATGGATTTGCGAAAGCGTGGAGCATGACCGGTTGGCGGCTCGGCTTTCTGGCCGCGCCTGAACCGATTGCGAAGGCGATTGATGCGGTGCAATCGCATAGCACCAGCAATCCGACCTCTTTCGCGCAAAAAGGCGGTGTGGCCGCGTTGACGGGCCCGCAAGACCATTTGAAAGCGTGGCTGGTGGAATTTGACAAGCGTCGCCGATATGCGCACGCCAAGTTGAACTCCATGCCGGGCATCACGTGCGTAAATGCCAAAGGCGCGTTTTATTTGTTCCCGAACATCTCGAAGACGGGGCTCAAGTCAGCCGAATTTTGCGCAAAATTGCTGGAGCAGGAAAAGGTCGCCGCCGTCCCAGGCATCGCGTTCGGAGCGGACGATTACGTTCGTTTGAGCTATGCGACCGGTCTGGCGAACATCGAAAAGGGCCTGGAGCGGATGGATAAATTTTGCCACGGCCTGGTGAAATAGCCTTTCCGCCAACATATTATAAATCCGAAAGCCGCGAGTGATCGCGGCTTTTTTTATTCACAACCGGTGTGAATAAAAATGTGAATAGAAGTTCACATTCCCGTCACATTCGCGTAACAGACTTAAAATACATTGATAATGCCAACATGAAAAAGATATTGATTCTGACGGCAGGGTTTGACGACGGGCATCACGCCGCCGCCCGCAATTTGCGGGATGCGATCGAACTGCTCGACGAAAACGCGCGCGCGGAAATCTTTGACCTGTTTGCCGACGGACGCGGGGCCTTTTCGATGTTGTTTCACAAGACCTGCCTGAGCCTGGCGCAATACGCGCCGATTTTGTGGAATGGACTGCGTGCCGTGCCGGATGAGACGGCCGTGATGGAACGGCAATTCGGCGGTTTTTCCCGGATGCAGGATCCACTGGAAAAAATCCTGCTGGAAACCCAGCCGGATTGTGTGGTCTCCACGAGCCCGGCGTACGGACATCTGATCCAGAAAATATTCCGCAGCCATCGGGAACGTCCGTTCCGCCTCATCACCGTCGTGACGGAAGCGCTGGCGGCCAGTCCGGCGTGGTTCCGCGCACCGAGTGATTTTTATTGCACCGCCAATGAGACAGTCGCCGATTCACTGCGAACCGGCGGTGTGCCCACGGAAAAAATCCGGACCCTGGGCTTTCCCGTGAGCCCGGAATTTGCGCAGACCAGGGACGATTTGCCCGACCCGACGTTGAACGAGCCGCGCCGAGTGCTTTACCTGGTTCATTCGGGCAAGAAAAAAACCGGGAGGGCCGTTGACCGTTTGCTGGATCAGCCCGACGTCCATGTCACGGTAGTTGCCGGACGGGATGCGGGGTTGCGCGCGAAGCTAACTGACCGTTTTCGGGGTGATGAAAAGCGCATGCAGGTTCTCGGCTGGACAAACCAATTGCCCGATTTGCTGCGGAGCCATCATGTGGTCATCGCGAAGGCTGGCCTGGTGGTGCATGAGGCGATTGCGGCGCGATGTCCGATTATCGTCAACCACTTTGACACGAGCCAGGAAGAGGCCAACGCGAAGCTGGTGGAGAAATCCGGCATCGGGGCGGTCGTGGAAAAAAATCGCGAAGCCGCCGGGATGCTAGAGGAGGCCTTCGACAAGCGGGCGGAAATCTGGAATGAATGGCGTCACAATTTGAAAAAGATTTCCCGGCCCGATGCCTCCCTGCGCATCGCGGAACTCGTACTCGGCGAAGTTGAAAACGACCAGCCGTCGCAGAAAGTGACGCGTTTATTTGAAGCTGAGTCCGAACGTGTGATGCGCGCTGCGCCGCAAGCCAACGGCAGCCACCCGAAGATGTTGCTCTGCGATTTTCATATTCACACAAATTATTCCGACGGGAAGCTGAGCGTACCGGAGATCATTGATTTTTACGGTGAACGCGGGTTTGATTGCATTTGCATTACCGACCACCTGGCCGACCCGCGGCGTTTGCTCGGAAAAATCTCGGAACTGGCCAACCTGACCCTGGGCCCGGACCAGGTGGATGAGTATTTCGCGGTCATCGAGCGGGAACGGCAACGAGCGTGGCGCCGTTATAAAATGCTTGTGATGACGGGCATCGAATTCAACAAGGACGGTTACACGCGCAAGACGTCCGCGCATCTGCTCGGCATTGATTTAAAATCGCCGATCAACGCGGCGCTGGACATTCCCGAGACCATCGAGAAGATCCATGAGCAAGGCGCACTGGCGGTGGCCTCGCATCCACACGTGATGAGAAGCGAGTGGGGGAAAAACACGCTTTATCTCTGGGAAAACCAGGAAAAGTTCGCACCGCTGCTGGATGCGTGGGAGATTGCCAATCGCAATAACATCTTCAACGACATTGGCCTGAAACGGCTCCCGTTCATCGCGAACAGCGACTTTCACAAGCCGAAAAACATTTATTCGTGGAAGACATTGATCCATTGCGAAAAGGATCCCGAAGCGATCAAGGATTGCATCCGCCGCAACGAGCATGTCGCCATCACCCTCTACCGGGATTTTGCGTCCACCCCGGGCAAAAGTTTGCGTCATAGCTTCGACTCGCAGATGCCGGCGGCCAGTGCTGCCCGGACGCCAGAATCGCTTCCGGTGGCGAGGTAGCCACGTAAAACCCTGATTCGGGCTGGTGGATGCACAATGCGGCTTTGCGATGGCGAGTCGAGGTTTGGCTTTACTTCTGCCCTTTCGCGGCGCCATTTGTTTTTTCTTGTGGAAAGCGAAGGCTTTTTCAACGAAAATGGAGCATGGCACAAACCGAGAAGAACGGCGGTCCGGTCGCCTCTGTAGAGGAGATTCAAAAAGCGTGGAATCATTTCACACTGCGTATTGAGCAGCTTGAAACCGCCAATTCCGCCTTGGAGGCAGAAAATAAGAGCCTGCGGCGGCTATTGGAAAATGTGGTTGAATACCGGAGAAAATCCCATACAGAACTGGTCAACCTCGTAACCACTTTAGTCAGCAAATTGCCGTTCAATGATCTTGGGGTAGTCATTACGCGGCTGGTCGAGCATAATAGCCAGGTGGCGGAAGTTTCGGCAGCGTTGCTCGGCGGCAAAGTCGAAGACGGCCAGACGCAACCGGCCATTTTGAAGCAGGTGAACAAGACGAAACGTGATCTGGCGGCAGCGGTGAAGCCTTTGGTGGAGGAACTGATCAAGTTGGATACGCCGCTGGAGACTTCCGTATTGCAATCCATTGCCGCCCAGCCGGAAAACTTTTTCAAACCCGCCGTGGTCCGCGCCAGCCGTTGTTTCGTGAAAGGCCAGATCCCGCGCGAACGGATAATCCGTGAATTTGGCGAACCGGCCCTGATGTTCTTCAAGGATTTGACGACCGACGTGAAATACAATCCCCGCCCCAAGCCGGAAGAAATCGTGCTTGGTTTTGCGAATGATTTTGATGCGCTGCTGGCCCAAAATCCCGCAGTCATCGGCAACAAAAAGAAGGAATTGCTGGCGTTGCATCAGAAAATCAAGGATAGCAAGGCGCCATCCGAGCAGGCGCGCGCACAAAAAAACCCCTTCCTGAAACTGTCGTTCATCCTGGAGATGCTGCATTACTACGAGAATCAGAGTACGGAGTCACCGGATGCGGTTTTCGCACAACGGCTGCCGCCATTGATCGAGCAATTAGTCATCACGGGCGAACGCGATTCGCTGGACGAAAAGTTGATCCAACAGGCGGAGACCTTGCTGGCTTTTGTCATCAGCCCGGATTACCGGCAATCTGTCGTCAACAATCTGGGAAAATCAGGCGGCATGGTAAAAACATTGCGGCTGGTGCTGACCTTGCGGACGGAAAAGGCGCCGGAACACGAAGAAGCGGTGCTGGAACTGGTCAAACATCTCATCCCAGCGGAGAAAGTTCCATCAGTTGAGTCGGTAATGACGGTGCTTCGTCTCATTAACCCCAATCGACATCTCAAGGTGATCGAAGCCATTTTATCAACCGACCGCATCCGCAAAACGGATGCCGAGGCGCTGGGCAAAGCAGTGGCCAAGGAACTGGGCATCACAAATTTTGAGAGCATGGCGCGAAAAGTGGAGGCACTGACGCCGGAAAAGGAACAGCAAATGGCCTGGGAAAACATCAAGGAACTCATTGCCAGCCGCTCGTCGCCAAACGAAATCACCGCCGCCATCCGCAAACGGTTGCATGCAAAATATGACGCGGACGAGGTAAAGAAAAGCTGGCTGACACTCACCGAATCGGACGCGTTGCTGCTGGTCCGGGTTTTCTGCCTGTTGCCGTATTTGCCCGACGGCCAGACAGATCCCGTGGCCCGTGCCATCCTGGAATCCTACGTCTCGCGGCTGACGCATGAAAAATATGCCGACACCTACCAAAAAGTCGTGAGCGCCCTTCGAAATCTGTTCAAGGTCAAGGCTGACAGCCCTGCGCTGGTGAATTTCATTTCGCTGGTGCGCTGGGTGGACGCCGCCGCCGCCGAAAAATTATCCCACGATGTCGGCATCGCCATGCCGGCGACATGACTTAACCTCTGACAGATTTCAGCGCAAAAAATCGCGCTGCAAGGACTGCATCAGTTCATTCACGGCCAACATCAGTTCACCACGGTGTTCGGAGGCACACTCAGCGGACAGATCCAGCGGGGCACTCATGGCTTCCTGATAACGATGCGTCAAGGCGGCGCGCTCGTCGTTGTGGCCGATCGAATGCAGCAATTCGCGCACCTTTTGCGATTGCGCCTTTGCGGCGGTGATTTTTCTTAAGGCCGCGCTTACGGCCATATCGCCAGCTTCAACCCGCTTCAACAATCCGCATTGAAATGTATGGCAACGTTTCGGGCGTTCGTCGTAGATCCGACAGAACCTGCCATCAAAACAGGCGCAGGGCTGCGCAAACGCGAGCTTCCCCCGCCCTTTTTTATGCAAGGATAGACCAAGTTTTTTTAACTGCTTCGCGTCGTCGCCCGTGTACAATTCCACATCTGCAAAAAGCGTGCTGTCACAACACAGGCCACATTGCGGACAAAGTTGTTGAATGCCATCCACAGCCCCCGAGGTTAACAGTCAATGGGTGTAAATTCGATTTTTTAAACCGCGGTCGCATTTTTATGCGATTTTGCGGGCGGGCGAAGACTGGTAACCATAACGAATGAACCTGACGTTCCGAATCCGCTTTGCGACGCAGCCCGGCCAATCACTGTGGCTAACCGGCGAGAATCCTCTCCCCAGCCAGTTGCCGCTGCATTTTTTGGACCGTGAAACCTGGCAGGCGACCATTTCCCTGACCAAGGAAGATGCACAGAAGCCGTTGAATTATTCTTACATCTTACGGAACAGCGACGGTTCAAAAATCACGGACTGCGGACGCGACCGGGGGATGAGTCCCGGGGATTTTGGTTGCGACGATTTGCTGGTGATTGATTCATGGAATGCCGGGGGCACTATTGAAAACGCATTTTATACCAAGGCATTCAAGGATGCCCTTTTCGCAGGAAACACCGGTCCGGTTAGAAACGAGGTCCCGGAGAATCCAACCCACACCTTCCGGGTCAAGGCGCCGCTCCTGAAGCAGAGCCAGACCCTGTGCCTGACGGGCGAAGGTCCGGTCCCAGGAAACTGGCAGACCCAATCCCCCATCGTGTTGAGCCGCCGTCCCGGCGAGGATGATTTCAGTGTACTGCTGGATCTGCGCCACCAGCCATTTGTGTTTGCCTATAAATATGGGATTTGGGACGTTGCCAGAAATGCTTTCAGCGCATTTGAAAACGGCGCGAACCGGATTTTATCGGATAAAATTGCACAAGGCAAACATACGGTAGTTAACGACGGGTTCGTTAATTTGCCGGCGGATACGTGGCATGGTGCGGGTGTGGCGATTCCGGTTTTCAGTTTGCGGAGCGAAAATAGTTTTGGTGTGGGCGAATTTTATGACCTGAAACCGCTAGCCGATTGGGGCCAAAAAGTCGGCCTGAAGCTCATCCAGCTATTGCCCATCAACGACACCAGCGCGACGAATACCTGGAAAGATTCGTATCCATATGCGGCGATTTCGGCGTTTGCCCTGCACCCGCTTTATTTAAACCTCGCCGCGGCCACGAGCGCAAAAAACCAGAAACTACTGGCAGAACTGGAGCCGGAACGTCAACGGCTCAACGCGCTGGAGACGCTTGATTATGAAGCGGTAATGCGGGTGAAACTGGGCTTCCTCCGGAAGATTTTCCCGCTGCAAAAGGCCGCAGCATTCCGCAGTCGAGAGTACAAGACGTTTTTCGCTGAAAACGAACACTGGTTGGTACCGTACGCGGTATTTTGCTTTTTGCGCGATCAATATGGCACGCCCGATTTCACGCGCTGGCCGGAACATCAACAATTCGACGCTGTAAGAATATCAGCACTGGCGGCAGAGAATGAGGCGGTGTCGTTTCATTTTTTCGTCCAGTTCCATTTGCACCTGCAGCTGCGCGCAGCCACCGCCCACGCCCATGCCGCCGGATTGGCGGTGAAAGGCGACCTGGCCATCGGAGTATATCGGCACGGGGCGGACGTATGGCAAGCGCCGGAACTTTTTCACATGGAATTACAGGCGGGGGCGCCGCCGGATCCGTTTGCCGCCAAGGGCCAGAACTGGGGCTTTCCAACGTACAACTGGCCGCGCATGGCGGCGGACGGCTTTGCGTGGTGGAAACAGCGTTTCAGGCAACTCGGCAATTATTTTGACGCATTCCGGATTGACCACATCCTTGGTTTTTTCCGGATCTGGAGCATTCCGACGCACGCGGTTGAGGGCATTCTCGGCCATTTTGTGCCGGCGATTCCATTGACGGTGGAGGAATTTTCCGCGCGCGGTATATTCTTCGACCACGAACGGTTCGCACAGCCGTTCATCACCGAGGAGGTGCTGGAAGAGCTTTTTGGCGACGACGCCCAGCGGATCCGGCGTGAATTCTTGGAGACAAACGGCAGCCGCGGTTACGCATTGAAACCCGAATTCACCTCGCAAAGGCAGGTGGAAAATCATTTTGCCGCGCTCGAACCTAGCGCACACCACAACCAATTGAAACTGGGCCTGTTTGATTTGATCAGCAACGTCATTCTGCTGGAGGCGAACGGGGAATTGCATTTCCGATTTGCGATGGAACAGACAACCTCGTTCAAGAAGCTGCCGCCGGAGACACAGGCGAAATTGCGTGAGCTGTACGTCGATTATTTTTTCCGGCGGCAGGACGAATTCTGGAAGCGCGAAGCGTTGCAAAAGTTGCCCGCGCTGAAGCGCGTCACGGACATGCTCATTTGCGGCGAAGACCTCGGGCTGGTGCCCGCATGCGTGCCGGAAGTGATGCGCGACCTCGGGTTTCTAAGCCTGGAAATCCAGCGCATGCCGAAAACTTCCGGGCTGGACTTTTCGCGACCCGCCGCGGCGCCCTATCTGAGCGTGGTCACGCCATCGACGCACGATATGAGTACGATCCGCGGCTGGTGGACGGAAGACCGCGCATTGACACAGAAGTTCTTCAATCAGGAACTCAGTCGGACCGGGGAGGCGCCCGCGGAAGCGACGCCAGAAATCGTTGAAGCTGTCGTTCGCCAGCACCTCTCCTCCCCGGCGATGTGGTGCATTTTTCAATTGCAGGATCTGCTGGGGATTAATGGAAAACTGCGCCGCAGCGACGTGGAATCCGAACGCATCAATGTACCGGCCATTCCCAGTTTTTATTGGCGGTACCGGATGCACCTTAACTTGGAGCAATTGCAATCGGCGGAAGCATTTAACGCACAGTTATCAATACTACTCCGCGAAAGCGGCCGTTAGATCGGACCACAAATCCGAGGAAAAAAGTACGCCGATAACACCGATTCTGAAAACGAAATCCACGGCCTTTCAAGCAGCCATGCGATGCTCCCGGACAACAAAGCAGGCCATCAATGGCGGCGACGAATGACGAAGAAAGTCGCGATCCCACCAAGCACGAAAAACGCGGCACCGGGCGGTTCGGGAACTGCGTGGGTTTCAATTTCAAGATTGTTGAAACGAAAGTTGGCATTCTCACCTCATCTGCGGGGGGTACCGCCGTCCAGGGTGGAAAGATTCTACTGGGGGACATCGTCAGCAATATTGCCGTTAATCATTTAAGCCGAAATACTCCGGCCGGCGGCCGATGATCCCCGCGAGAATGTCCGTGTGGCCTGGGCTTCCGCTGAAGCGCAACTGTTGGCACACATGCCGAAGGAATTGCCATCGCCCCTGTCTGCCGCTACCGCCCGAACCGAGGATTTAGCCCAACATCCGCTGTCGGGAGTGATATTAACGTAAGGCCCGCTGCCAAAACCAGTTTCGCAACTTTGAGCGGCGGGTGTCACGGAAGCATCACAATTTCATAAAATTTTTGCGGCGCTGGATCGGGATCAAAGAATTCAGTCGAACCGCCGACACCGGGAATAAGACCGCTGATGACCTGGAAGGGCTGGAGCAGGTTGGTGGTGGCGAAGACGAGATAGTTCACCCCCGGTATGCCATTCCACATGATGATTCGATCATTACCGGACAAGCCGGAGACTTGCAGTGGCGGAGCGACGATGACGCTGCGTGTATCGCTGAGAGGTGGCGTGGCGTTGGTATAGATGACCTGTATCCAATTGGTGCCGAAAGCCGGGTTGACCCAGTTATACAGCAACGATTGGAGACCGGGGCAGCCGGCAACCACACCTTCAGGACGTAAAATATAGGAGGATTGAGGCTGGAGCACGCCATTGATGAAGAGATTGAAGTTTGTGGCCGCTGCCGCAAGGGTCGGGCTGTAACATACGTGCAAGAGATAAGTCAAGTTGGCATTGGTGGCAACAAGCACGGTACCATTGGTCGCTGGGCTGGAGATCTCGACTTCCGGCACGGGCGCCAAGGTATTAACAGTCGTGCTCAACATTGAAAAACGGTTGGTGAGGATCCCCGAAGCGTAGTCGTTGAGTTTAACGTAAATCGTGGCGGTGCCGCTGCCGGGAATGTTGGTATACACAAACCGAAATTCCTGCAGGTTCGTCGGGTATTGCAGGTCGAGCGAAGGATCAGGACTAACCTGGGTTGCGTGGGCGAATGAGGGTGTTCCATTGGTAGTATAACCGTTGCCGTTGAGTTGGCCGGTCACGCCATCGTCGTTATTGGTGGTGCTGTCCTGAATATTGAACTGGACGCTGGAAACAGAATTATCGGCGCGCACAACGACGGTGTAAGTGCTGCTCGTGAGGTTGTTGCCGGGAGAGGGATATGCAATCACGCCCCTGGGGAAAGGGCCGGCGTAATAGAATGTCTGCAAAAAGGTATTGTAAACACTCGCCTGTCCCGGGCGCGGCAGAAACGTCCGCGCGCGCGCGATATGAAAACCGGATTGCATGCCGATCGTCATATTCTCGGTGTTCAAATCATTGTGGAGCCAGACGATGGCGGTGGCCGGATTGAAATTGGTGATGGCATTTTGGGTCAGGCCAAATAGTTTTGAACCGGAAGGTTCAGCGTCGGAAATCGGCGGGATATCCTGGCCGGGATAAGCACTGCCGCCGCTGAACAAGGCAATTTTGTAGCGTACCTGGGTGCCGGCTGGCTGGGCAGGAATCGTGCCTTTCCACCAATCAATGTTGTTCTGCACGCTGTCGTGGTTCACCCAATAGCCCTGCACCACCTGAGTCGTACCTTTTCCGGTGCCAAACGCGCCTTCGGGATTTGATCCATCTGTGGTGTAGTAAATGAAGCAGGTGTTGATCTGAAATTGGTAACCGACTTTCGCCCACAAATCCACCGGCTGGCCGGCGGCCGGCGACAAAGGATTCATCTGTGACGGTGGATTGGGGCTTAACGAGGTGACGCCGTTCGTCGGATCATGCCAGACCCAGTCCGCGGTCTGATTGGTAATGTCAGCACCATAGCCGGAACCGGCAACGGCATTGCCGCCGCCGCCGACGGTGTAATCATAAGTTTCGGCACCTAGTGAAACGACGGTATTGCTCAAAACATTTCGAGCGGCGAATTTTTCCGGCCCGTCGCGAAATTGAAATGCGGTCTGTTCATAACCAAGAAAAACGTCGTCAGCATAGCCGGGCGGGTTGTCGCGGAGATCGAGAAAATTAGTGAGGGCGCTATTGGTCACGCCCAAGCCCATCTGGCTGTTCAAATCCATGCCGCCGTCGAGTTTGATCAGAGTGTTCGAAGATGAGGCATCGCTGCGGGCGAGGATGTCGAACGGCGCATTGGTTACGACCGGGATATCGATGGCATAGGTCAGATTCGAAACATTCTGGCCAGTAATTAGGTTGCCATATGGATCCACGCTGCCGCGCATCTTGAACGGGAACAGTGGATTGTAATCGGGATCACCATTCGTGCCGTCAGTCCGATAAACGGTGATGTGCGGCACTTCGACGCCATTCTGGCGGAAAATAATGGCATTGGTCGAGGGATTGGCCTGGCTGGCTTGAGGCCATTGGTAGCCGTACATGACCCATGCATCGCTGGGCAGGTTGAGTTCAACGGCACCGCCGCCGGTGGGGATGGTTTGAGCCCCGACAAAAATGAGGCGCTGCGTCGGGTCGGTTGCAGTAGCGGAATTGGTCGCATCATACCAACTGGTGGTCGCGCCGTGGACGAGCAGCTTTTGGTAAGCCCGACCGCCGGTTGGCGAGGAACTGGCCAACTGGACCAATACTGAGCCGGGAGCGAAGCCAACCACAATCCCCAGGCCGCGGGAGTTTGACACTTCGGTGGAGGCGGTATTGGAAGGATTCAAATAATAGCCATCGCCCGGTCGGCTGATGCCGTCATCAAAAGAAATATCGCCGGGAAATCCACGATTATCATTCAGGCCGAGCAACGCGACAGCTTGCGTTTGCGGCAGAGCAGCATTGCCCTCGCGGTAATCGTACCGTTCAAACATGACGACATCCTGGTCGCTCCAGCGCGACCAGGTGCCGCCGCGCGAAAGCTGGTTGTGCAGATACATGGTGTCCGGGATGGTGTTGTCCCCAAATTCGCCGAGATAATTGGCGAAAGATTCGATGGGGGTGTTGCCGTTTGTGTTGTGGTTGAAGCCGTCCGAGTAAACCATTGGCAACCCTTCGTGCATAAAGAAATAGGCATTCTCCAGTTCTTCATTGGCAGGACAGCAATAGCCCGGATCCTGCACCTGAGGCAGGTTGACGGCTTGCGCCGGACTGAAATTAGCACTTCCATCGCAATTACCCCCTGACGGAGCATAATCGCGGCCGTCCATGCCCGACATGGACGCACCGTTGAAAACATTGTTCATCTGGCTATAAAGCGGGAAGTTGAGCAGACGCATGCCGGAATTGAGATAATCAGAAAAATCAAGGCCGGAAGCGATTGCACCCGGCTCGTACTCGCCGAAAATCATGGCGTCGTTGCGGGGAGCTTCTGTGTTAAACAGGCTGTTTCGGTTGCCATCGGTTTCCACATAACCGTTGCCGGTGACATTGCTACCATAACCGTGAATGTAATCATACATCGCCTGAATGGCGCCGGTGTAACCGGCAAAAGATGGATCATCCGACTGGCCGGTCTCGGCGCCAAAAAAACTCACCGGCACATGCTTCACGGCGTCCAGCCGGAAACCATCGCATTTGGTCGTATAAAGGGTCCAAGCCACGGCGCGATCCTCATATGCCGTCACATCTTCCGGCACCGGCTGGCCATGACCGTCAAATGGTCGCCAGCCAGCACCAAGAGCAGCGCCGTTGGTGTCCATGTACAAGTCGGGACGGTTCGGAAACCTCACAAATATCGGTTTGGTAATCGTGTCGCCCAAACTGGCGCCAAAGTTCCAATTAAGTGTCCCGGGTTCGTTGGCCAAATCAGCCAGGCCTTCGAGAGGCTGGTTTTCGACGTTCTGGACATTGCACCAAACGCTGACGTCCGGCCAGTTTTCATATCCGCCGGAAGCAGTTTGAAAATGGAAATCCTGGGGAATCAAGCCGGGATAAAAATTTGTTGGGGTGCCGGAACCCGGATAGCCCGGCACAGTGGAACTCCGATGGTTCATCACATTGTCGAAATAGACACGGATGCCGAACCGGTGCGCCGATTGTACCATCTGGATCAGTTCAGCCTGAGTGCCGTAGGCGGTGGGAATAGTTCCCTGTTGATTGGTGCTGCCAAGATCGAACGGATCAAACGGGTCATAACCGGTGGAATAGGCACCACTGGTCCCCTTGCAGGGATTAGGCACCCAGAGGCTGTCATAACCCGCCTCGGCGATCTCCGGCATTTTCTGAGTTATTTGTGTCCATTTCATCTGGAAAAGTTCCAGCATGGCCTCCGACCGCGCTTCACGCACCCCGACGAACCAGAAAATGGAAATGGAGAAAGCCAAAAGGACTGGGAGCCCAGGAAAACGGGAATGAAGAAACGGTGCGAATTTCACGAGAATGAATTTTTGATTGGCTCGTCAGTGCGAAATTCCAATCGGAACGGTGGCCGTCACTTCGTGCCGAGACCACACGATAGACACGAGGCGCATGCCGCTGCAACCGGTTGGATTTACACGAGATAATATGGACCATAAAACGAAGGAATCCATCGCATTTTTGTGCGGTGAAGGGAGCCATTGATTTTGAAAACAAGAACAATTGCGATCAGACGCTTGTCCGATTTGGTGGAATTCCGACGTTCAAACTTCGGCGAACAACTCCGTGATGGTGACCTGGAACTGAGGGATCAATCTGTCTGACAACACTTCCCTGCCAGCGAGGATACCTTTAAGGACAAGCCCCCATTCGGTGCTGTGATAGATCTCCACGTTATCGTAGCGCGGGTCAACCATCCACAGGCGCGGCACGTGGATTTTCTCATAAATTTCCTTTTTGGTCACGGTGTCGGTTTGATGGTCATCGCGATTTATGATTTCCACAGCAAGGAAGAGCTTACCGGTGGCGGCGGTAACCAACGCCAGGTCAGGACAAAGCAGCGTGGCGGGAGAAACTTTGATGGCCGTGCGAGGGGAGAGCAATTGAGTGCCGTTGAAACCGTTTACCCCCGCCGCCAATTTGTGGTGCAGCCGGGCGCAGATTTTTTCGTGACGCTCGCCGGGAGCGGAACGCGGAAGGGTGTTTCCCTCCAGGATTTCTTCATAGGACCGGCTCATGCCCCTCAAGAAAACACTGAAAGGCGTCAAGGGCAAGTGAGAGTGACGATTTTCTCCAAAACAGGGCTTGCAAAATAAATCACAGGTGCTAGTCTCCATGCTCTTTTGAAATATTTATGGCAGTAAAAATTCGCATGAAACGGGTCGGCACGAAAAACACTCCGGTGTACCGAATTGTCGTGGCCGATGGCCGCAGCCCTCGCGATGGTAAATTCATCGAGGAAATCGGCACCTATCACCCGCTCAAGCAAGGTGAAAACTTCACCATTAAGCTGGACCGTGCGCAGCACTGGATCAGCAAGGGCGCGAAGCCGAGCGAAACCGTGGCCAGCTTCATCAAGAAGGCGGTTAAGGCGGTTCCGGCGGCGGCTTGATTTGATTTTCAGCCATGCAAGAGTTCCTCGAATACGTGGTCAAAGGACTCGTGCAGAACCCCGGTGCAGTGACGGTCACGCCGGTGGATCGGGCAGGCGCAACGGTTTACGAATTGCGCGTTGACGCGTCGGATGTCGGCAAGATCATCGGACGCCAGGGCGTAACGATCAATGCCATACGTTCGCTATTGCTGGCTGGCAGCGCAAAGAAGGGTTTGCGTTGTTCGGTGGAGATCGTCGAAGACAAACGGACTGAGTAAATTGGAATTTTGGCACGCATGAAAATTGACGTGCTTACTTTATTTCCGGCGATGTTTGCCGGACCGCTGGATGAGAGCATCATCATGCGGGCGCGAAAAGCAGGATTGCTGGAGCTGAGAATCCACAACCTGCGTGACTGGACACACGACCGGCACAAGACGGTGGACGACCGTCCGTTCGGCGGCGGGCCGGGAATGTTGTTGAAGCCGGAACCGATTTTTGAAGCGGTTGAGAGCTTGCAACGCGCGGAAACGAGAGTGATTTTACTTTCGCCGTCTGGACGAAAGTTTGACCAGTCCATTGCGCGGGAACTGGCGTCGGAAAGAGATTTGCTGTTCATTACCGGCCATTACGAAGGTTTTGATGAGCGCGTGCGGGACGGGCTGGCGGATGATGAATTATCCATTGGCGATTACGTGCTAACGAACGGGGCTCTACCCGCCATGGTGGTGATTGATGCTGTGGCGCGGCTATTGCCCGGGGTTTTGGGCGATGACGAAAGTTCTCGAGAGGAATCGTTCAGCGCTGCTTTGCTGGAGTATCCGCAATATACCCGACCTGCTGAGTTTCGCGGGATGCGAGTGCCGGACGTATTAGTTTCGGGCAACCATGCTGAGATTGAGAATTGGCGGCATGAGCAGGCCAGGTTGAAGACGCAGGCGCGCCGACCCGACTTATTGAGTTGAGCTTTGAGTTTTTGAGCCGGGTTTTCAGTTTAAAAACGCGGCAGACAAACAATAATAATTTAAAATTAATTGATTTATGAACCAGGCATTGTTGAAAAAAATTGAATCGGAACAATTTCGCAAAGACGACTCGAAGTTCGCCGTCGGCGATTCGGTGAAAGTGCACACCAAAGTCGTGGAAGGCGACAAGGAACGCATCCAGATTTTTGCCGGGGTGATCATTGGCAAGCGTGGCACAGGCCTTAACGAGACGTTCAGCGTGCGCCGCATCAGCTACGGTGAAGGTGTGGAACGTATATTCCCCCTACATTCGCCCCGGGTGGAAAAGGTGGAAGTCGAGCGCGAAGGTTCTGTTCGCCGCGCCAAGCTGACCTACCTTCGTAAGCGCCTCGGCAAAGGTGCGACTTTGGTGAAGGAAAAGTCCGAAAAAATTGCACCAGCCGCCGCCAAGTAGATAAAGCCAATTGACTTTTCAAAGGCGTCCTCCCGGACGCCTTTTTCGTTTTCGGGCGCTGATATGCCATTGGACAGGCAACACCCTGTCTTAAAACCTCTTAATAGTGCCTAAATATGAGGATTCCCATTGTTTTTTCAATGGTTTCCGATTGGAATTGACGGTGGGAACCTTTGCGGATAGCCTGCGGAACTGTCTTACGCATGAAGTGGGGGCAGTAAATTTTTTTATGTCTGAAGGATACTGCGTCAAGTGCAAGGCCAAAAAGCCGATCGCCGATGGCGTCGAAGAAACCATGAAAAATGGCCGCAAAGCCATCAAGGGCAAATGCCCCACATGCGGCACAGTCATGTTCAAAATCCTGGGTAAGGCGGCTGCCGCCCCCACGCCAACCACTCCTCCCCCGCAAGTTTGATTTAGAGTATGTCACAACAGTTAGCTTACGTTATCATCACGCCGTACTCGCTGTATAAATCGCGTACCGGTGGCATTTTGAGCCGATTGATCACCCGTACCGGCCTCGATCTCGCGGACATCCGGATGTTTGCTCCCAGCATGGAATTGATCAAGGAATATGCGGAAACGATCGTTTCTGCTCATGATAACCATGACCGCAAAATCCAGGAATTGCTCAAGGGATATGTGCTACACAACCTTGCGCCTGACCCGAAGACGGGACGGCGTCGGCGTGTAATGATGCTGCTGTTCAGGGGTGACGAAGCCGTTCGCAAAGTGCGCTCAGTGGTGGGTAATTTGAGTCCGGATCGTCGCGGTGGAGAAACCATACGCGACACCTACAGTGACCTGATATTGGACGATGATGGTAGCGTTCGTTATTTCGAGCCTGCGGTGCTGGCCGCCCCGAACGCCGAGGAATCCGAGCGCAAATTGAAATTATGGGCACTTTATTCCGATAAAGACGGCGGCGTATTGGAAAACGTGATTCCCTACGCGACCGGCGAAACGGGCGAACGCACCCTCGTGCTGATCAAGCCGGACAACTTCCGCTTTGCCACCGGACGTCCCGGCAACGTCATTGATTTTTTCTCTCGCACCGGCTTGTTTATTGTCGGGGCAAAGGTCCTGCGGATGAGTACCGCGCAGGCGATGGAATTTTACGGCCCGGTCCGGGAATTCCTCCGCAACAAACTCAAGGAGGGCGTCAGCGCCAAAGCCAAGGATCTGCTGGAAAAGGAGTTCGGTTTCACTATTTCCCCTGACGACCAGAAGGCGCTGGGGGATATTCTCGGGCCGCTGCAAGGTGACTCGCAGTTCGACAACATAGTCCGGTTCATGTCCGGCCACGCACCCGGCGAGATTCAGCAAAGCGAATGGGAAAAGCCGGGCACCGAGAAGTGTATCGCCTTGGTTTATGAGGGCGCACACGCGGTATCAAAGATTCGTGACGTGCTGGGCCCCACCGATCCATCGAAGGCGCCTCCAGGAAGCATTCGCCGCGAATTCGGCTCGACGATCATGGTCAATGCTGCGCATGCCAGTGATTCGCCCGAAAACGCGCCCGAAAACGCGAGACGCGAATTCGGCATCGTCAGGCCCGGGGAAAACAACTTCAAGCGGATCATCGAGGAAGCTTACGGAAAACTCTGATATTTTCACAGCCTGCAGGAATAGTTAGATGCTGTTCATTTTCAGGCACTAAAAGTATATTTCGGCAGGTTTGGCTGGCTTCTCCTTGGATCAGTTGGTGGCAACACCTCGCCCAAAGGGTTTATGGATCAGACTTTGCTCAAAAAACATTATACAAATCGGGCCTGGACGGTGTCTATCAGTTGAAATCGTGAACGAAAATATCCAGCCGCATTGGTGCGAGAGGGTCTACGACGCAAAAGCGACGCAGTTAATCCTTTACGGCCGCGCGTTGGGCCTGAGCCACGGTGAGGCGGAAGATGTGCTGCAAGAGACTTTTCTGACTTTGATGCAAATGGATTTTGCGCCGGTAAAACCGGAGCATTATTGCGTGCGCAGTTTTCGGAACCGCGCACTGAACCATCATCGGTCGCTGTGGCGGCGCCTGACCCGGGAGTGGGAGTCCTTGCGTTGGTTTGAAAAATCGGCGGGAGAAACTCACGCGGAACGCGCTGCCATGCGCTGTTTGGCGGAATTACCCCAGGAACAGCGTGAGGCGATCGTCTTAAAACTTTGGCATGGCTGCACTTTCGACGAAATTGGCGGACTGCTGGAGATATCTGCAAACACGGCGGCAGGCCGTTACCGTTACGGCTTGCGAAAAATCAAATCAAAACTGGAAGGACTTGTATATGAACGAGATGAACTTGCCGGAAACACAATTGAGTTCCTGGCGTCCGCGACATCCGTCGGCGGCACTTAAACGCCGGATTTTCCAGCATTCGAACAATACTTCGTCCACGCTGGCGGCACGCTGGCTCTGGGGCGCGCTCACACCTACCGCGGCGTGCTTATTGTTGACTCTGTTGATGTTAAATTCGGGAAACAGTGTCATCCGCCAAAAGCCGGAGATGACCACGATTCTGAGCAACCAAGGCGACGCTTTTTGCGACAGCGACGGCGGCCAGACGGCCGAAAACCACGTGGCCAGCGTCACTTTTGATTGGACAAACCATAGTGTTTTCAATTCTAGTAAAGGTTTTACGCCGACCACCAATTTGAGCAACTAAAGTCACAAATGGACATTCCGAAGAAAAATAATACCAAAGGCACTGCTGATAGTGCCAAAGGTGCCGTTACTGGCAAAACCAAAGATACAGCCAAACCAGCCGCGCCCGCAGGCCCAGTCACCCCTTCAAAAGTTGCGCCCATGTTCCGCCAGATCGATTGGCTGACATTTGGGGTGACCTTTCTGATCGTTTGGGTAATTTACCTTTGGACGCTGGCGCCCGAATTGACGCTGGAGGACTCGGGCGAACTCTGCACGGGATCATTTTACGCCGGCATTCCGCATCCGCCTGGCTATCCGTTCTGGGCGATTTACAGCTGGTTTTGGACGGCGATTTTGCCCATCGGCAACGTTGCCTGGCGCGTGGAAGTCGGGCAATCATTCGCAGCGGCAATGGGTTGCGGGATGCTGGCGCTGATGGTTTCGCGCGGCAGCAGCATGCTGGTTGAGGGGATTGAAGAATTGAAAGGCGTCACGCGCCAGTGGGAAAATGCCATATGCATCATTTCCGGTTTTGTTTCAGGCATGCTGTTGGGATTGGACGGGTATATGTGGGGTGAATCCGTGGTGATCAACCGAATCTCTGTTTTCGGCGTGCCGTGGTTGATTGCGGTCATTCTTTGCCTAATGCGATGGGCCTATGCGCCGCAACAGCGGCGGTACCTTTATCTGGCGATGTTTCTTTACGGCATTTGCGCCACGATTCACCAGACATTGCTTTTGAGCGCGATGGGGGTGGAATTACTGATTGTCCTGGCCCAACCGAAACTGGGTCGGAGTTTTGTGCTGGCGAACAGTATTTTATATCTCTGCATAACCATCGTCAAAACCTCCTTGCACATTCCGGCCTTGGACGCCATGGCACCAGTCGAAGTTGACATCTTCAATGTTGTTGGCCTGTTCTCGCGGCGGCCTCTTGGGGAATATTCGGAGCATTACTGGCGCTCGCTTCCCTGGCTGCATTTATCAAACTGGCTTGGGATGTCCGCAAAACGGATGTTGGCTGGCTGGTAATCATCATTTGTGGCATCGTCTGGTTTCTCGGCGTGTCGTTTTATTTTTACGAAGCCGTCTCGGGAATGACCGATCCCCCCATGCAATGGGGCTATCCCCGGACGGTGGAAGGCTTTTTTCACGCCTTGAGCCGCGGGCAGTACAGCTCAATGTCCGGCTCAGGCTTTTTTGACAACCCCGGCCGCATGGCATTTCAACTCTGGTATGTGCTGCAAGGATTGGCGGATTCTTTCAGCTGGGTATTTCTGTTCATCGGCCTGTTGCCTTTTCTCTTTCTCCACAAGATGCACCGGCGTGAACGCGGGTGGATTATCGGCCTGACTGCGGTTTATCTTTTGCTGAGCGTTTTGCTGGTCAGGCTGCTTGATGTGGCTCCGGATCGTTCGACCGCCGATTTGAACGAGGTCTTTTTTACTGCCTCGCATGCATTATTTGCGTTGATGATCGGCTATGGTCTTACTCTGCTGGCGGCATATGTGGCGACTCATTATGAAAAAGCAAGGCGTTGGTGTTTTGTCGGCGGCTGGGTGGCGGTAGTGCTGGCGATCTGGTGCCTGGTGTTAGGCGTAGACGGACTGTTCTTCGGAAAGGCCGGCAAGATGCAAATCTCCTGGCTGCCATTTGATTCCTGGGAAGGCTGGGGCTATTTAGGTTTCGGTCCCAGCGGCCAGTATGGTTTCCTGGACATTTTCCATTGGATGGGCCGGGCATTCGCGACGGATCAATACGGCCTGCCGGTGCTAGCGAATTTGATGCTAATCGCGTTGCCAGTCGTTTTCCTCATCACGCTTCTGGCCTATCGCAAGCGCGGGCCGGTGCTGATTTTGCTCGCACTATTTTTGGTGATGCCGATTTACTCTGGGCTTACGCACTGGTACACCAGCGAACAGCGCAACCACTGGTTTGGCTACTGGTTCGGGCACGACATGTTCACCCCACCGTTCACGGACACGGACGGCAAATTTAGCTATGATAATGTGCGCCGGGCGGAACTAATGAAAGACCCGGAAAAAGCCAAACTGATTTATCCTGAAATGGCCCGTAACACGATTCTCTTTGGCGGCACTGATCCCGGCCGGTTCTGTCCGACCTACATTATCTTCTGCGAAAGTTTCATTCCGCATTATTGTCAGCCGAAGCAGGACCAAAAATTTGACCGGCGCGATGTTTACATCATCACGCAAAACGCACTGGCAGACGGCACCTATCTCGATTATCTGCGCGCGCAGTACAATCGTTCGAAGCAGGTAGACCCCCCGTTTTTCAGCCGGCTATTCCGCTACATCGCCGCCCTGGCTGGGGTTGGGAAGGGCAGCGTGGCTACCGATGGCGGGGACCTGGGCAGCGGGGATTCCGGGAGCGCCATGGTCGAAGCCATCTGCAATCTGCTCAATTACACACTGGACGTGCCGTTCACCAAATGGGGCGCTTACGTTGAAAAATATCGCCGTGCAGCAGGCGTATATCCGCCTAACGAAATTTACATTCCCTCACCCGAGGATTCGCAGAATTGCTTCCAAAGTTACGAAGAGGATGTTGCGCACCGGCAGCAGACAGGTCAGCTGAAGCCGGGAGAGGATGTTAACATAGAAAATGGCCGAGTTCAGGTTTCCGGTCAGGTGGCCGTGATGGAAATCAATGGTTTGCTGTGCAAAGTCATTTTTGACAACAACCCCACGAACGAATTTTATGTCGAGGAAAGTTTTCCGCTCGACTGGATGTACAATTATGAAACACCGTTTGGTGTGATCATGAAGATCAACCGCACCCCGGTCACCGAGCTCTCCGACGACGTTTTCCGGCGCGACCATGAATTCTGGAGCAAATACTCCGAGCGACTTTGCGGCAATTGGATCACGTATGACACGAGCGTCAAGGAAATCGCCGATTTCGTGGAGCGCACTTACATCCAGCACAACTACAAAGGATTCACTGGTGACCGCGCCTTTGTCCGCGACGAAGATGCACAGAAGGCTTTTTCCAAGCTGCGCAGCTCGCAGGCCGGCATGTATGCATGGCGTTGCGCCCCCAACTGCCCTCCTGAATTCCGGCAGAAATCTGCCGCCAGCCAAGAGGCTTTGCGGCGCGAGACTGACTTTTCCTTTAAACAGGCTTTTGCATTCTGTCCGTACAGCCCGGAAGCGGTTTTCCGTTATATCAATTTCCTGTTGCAATACGGTCGTTTTGAGGACGCGCTGATTGTCGCCGAAACCTGTCAAAAGCTGGATCCATTCAATGACCAAATCTCCGGCACGGTCGAGCAGCTGAAAGGCTACCAAAAGCAGAATGCTGAACGCGCGCAGGCGGTGAGCCAGATCGATTCAATGGAAAGCATGGCCCGGACCAATCCCGCCAATATCCCAAATCTAATTCGGTTGGGCGGCACCTACCTCTCCATGCAACAAACCAATCGCGGGTATGAATTGCTCGACCAGGCGATCAGCAGTTCCAACATTAATTATTCCGATGCAACATTGGTGGCGCAGTATTTTGGCCAGCTAGGCAACATTCCCGGCTTTGTGAAGGCGCTCAATAGGATGGTGGTGCTAGCCCCCGACCAGCCTGAGCCCCGTTATCATCTTGCCGAGGTGATGGCGGTGACGGGGCATGCCACCGAAGCTCTGCAAAATCTGCAGACCGCACTGGATTTGAGTCGCAAACAGAATCCGCCGAATAATCTGTTGAGCCAGGCGCAAACCGATCCCAATTTCAACAACATCCGCAATCTGCCGGAATTTCAAAAAGTCATCTCCGCGAACTGAATTTTTGGCCGGGATTCGGCCCAAACGAGCTTGCAAGCTTCGCCCGTTGCCGAGCGTTCAAGCATCTGCTATTTTGCCTGCCTGAATGTTTAGAAAATCCATGAGCAAGACTGAAGCCGAACCGGCACCTGCCGAGAACACCGCGGGAGGCGAATCCGCCCCCCTTGGACCCGAACAGATCCAGGACCTCAAAACCCGCGCCGCCAAGGCGGATGAAAATTGGGAACGCCTGCTGCGCACGACCGCAGATTTTGACAATTTTAAAAAGCGAGCCGCCCGGGAAAAAACCGAGGCGGTTCAGTATGCCAACGCGGCGCTACTCCAAAAAATACTGCCGGTACTGGATAATTTTGAGATGGCGCTGATGGCAGTGCAGTCCGCGAAAGATGAAAAGCACACTTCACTTCAATCTGGAGTGTTAATGATCCAACAACAGCTCAAAAACGCACTGGCGGAGACGGGGTTGGAAGAGATTGACGCGGCAGGAAAGGCTTTTGACCCCGCTTTGCACGAGGCGGTTTCAGAACAGGAATCCGCCGAGGTTCCCGAGGGCCATGTGTTGCAGCAAATCCGCAGGGGCTATCGATTAAAGGAACGCCTGCTGCGCCCGGCAGCGGTGATTGTGGCCAAGTCCCCCGTGAAGTCTGTCAAAGGAGAAAAGCAGGGTTAACCCAGCAGGATTCCTCATTTTAGCATTTTTAGTCAAATTCTAATTTTAAAATCAGATGGCCAAGCGTGATTATTACGAAGTCCTGGAAGTCACCCGTGAGACGGAAGCCGATGGTATCAAAAAATCGTACCGCCGTCTGGCCATTAAATATCATCCGGACAAGAATCCGGGAGACAAGGTCGCCGAGGAAAAATTCAAGGAACTCAGCGAAGCTTACGAAATCCTGAGTGACCCGGAAAAACGCGCAGCTTACGATCAATACGGGCACGCGGCATTTGACCCGCGGGCGCGGGCGCGGGGTGGAGGATTTGCCAATGCGGGTGGCGGTTTCCATGATCCTTTTGACATCTTCCGGGAAGTTTTCGGCGGGGCGGGCGGCGGCAGCATTTTTGACAACATTTTTGGCGGTCAGCAGGGTGATCCAGCGCAACCGCAGCGCGGCGATGATCTGCGGTATGATCTGGAAATCACCCTCGAAGAAGCCGCGCTTGGTTGCGAGAAAGAAATCTCGGTCACCAAGCTCGACAAGTGCGAGACTTGTGGCGGTTCCGGCGCGGAAACCGGTTCAAAACTAAAGACGTGCGCGACTTGCGGCGGACGCGGTCAGGTATTGACTTCCCGGGGTATTTTCAGCATTGCGCAGACCTGCCCGCATTGCAAGGGCGCGGGCCGGATTCTGGAAAAACCGTGCAAGACATGCCACGGCGACGGCAAACACCAGCGCAGTTCCAAAATCAAATTGAAAATTCCTGCGGGCGTCGAGGGCGGCTCGCGATTGCGTTCACAAGGCAACGGCGAAGCCGGATTTCGCGGCGGTCCGGCCGGCGATCTTTACGTGGTTTTGTTCGTCAAACCGCATGAAATGTTCAAGCGTGAAGGTGATGATTTGATCTGCGACGTGCCGGTGAGCTTTGTGCAAGCCGCTCTCGGCGTGGAGATTGAAGTACCCACACTGGAAAGCCGCGCTACGATCAAGATCCCCGCCGGCACGCAACCTTCCACGACTTTTCGCATCAAGGGCAAGGGCGTAAAAAACCTGCACGGCTATGGCCATGGCGACCTGCATGTGCGCGTACAGCTGGAAGTGCCGACGCACCTAAACAGCGCTCAAAAAGCGAAGCTGCAGGAATTTGCCGCCATGTGCGATGGCAAGGAAGCGCCGATTGCGCAGGGATTTTTTGAGAAGGCCAAGAAGTTTTTCAAGTAGAATCCTGGCCGCCGAGCCGGGTTTGGTCGACCCTTAATTACGACGAACCATGCACCGTTTTTATCTGCCACCGGAACGCTGCACGACAAACGTGCTCCGTCTGGACGGTCGTGAAACACACCATGCGCTGAATGTGTTGCGTCTCCGGGGTGGCGAGCACGTCACGGTTCTTGATGGGGTCGGCCACGAACTATTCTGCGACGTGGAAGGCTCCGCCCATCAAATGCTCGCACTGGCGGTAAAGGAAAAACGGTTCACGCCCGCCCCACCCTGCGCCATTACATTGCTGGTGGCGATCCCCAAGGGGAAAATCATTGAAAGCATTATTCAGAAATCCGTTGAACTGGGCGCGCACCGCATCGTGCCGCTTCTGACGACGCGCGTGGTCATGCAACTGGATGATAAAGGCGCGAAAGATAAGCGCGGGAAATGGCAGCAGGTCGCCATCGAAGCCATCAAGCAATGCGGTGCGGCGTGGCTGCCCAAAATCGAAGCACCGCAGACCATTGCGCAGTTCCTGGAGCGGGAGG
>JBEKMT010000065.1:0-23236 GCA_050008355.1 Verrucomicrobiota bacterium | reverse complement strand
TCGGCACCAATGGTAAACGGCGAAAACATTCGAATCGATGGAGGATCTCATGCCGGCGCCAAGTGGTGATAATCCTGTTGGCATCAGCCTCAGTTCGCGTGTGAGGGAACTGGGATTCGTTCTGCCAGCGCCTCCGACACCTCTCGGGGCATACGTCGAGTCTTCAGAAGTGGGGAATTTGCTGTTTCTAAGCGGCCTGCTTCCCGTCGTAAATCGGAAGCTCCCAATTTCCGGTCGTCTGGGTGAAAACCTTTCGGTGGCGCAAGGGCAGGAGGCTGCGCGTCTGGCTTCGCTCAACGCCCTGGCCGTGGCGCACTCACATCTCGGGACTCTCGACCGCCTCAAGAAGCTCGTCAAGTTGACGGTGCTGGTGGCGACGACCGATCAGTTTGCGGAGCACGCGCTCGTCGCGGACGGAGCGTCAAATTTATTTGTGCAAATCTTTGGGCCAGCGGTCGGTCACGTCCGGTTGGTCTATGGGGTGCAAAGTTTGCCCATCGGCGCACCCTTGATAGTTGACGTGCTATTTGAAATCGAGCCCGCGCGCCAATCGACTGCGAATCAGCAATGAAAAAAGTGAACACGGTAACGCCTGGTTCAATGGATCGGTTTACAACGGGAGAGCCGGAGACATCATTGCTGCGGCAGTCGCGGCGATGGCCTTCGGCACAACGAGTGAAGCCATGGCTAGCACAGGTCACGCGCATCCGACTTTGGCGGAAGCGTTGAAGGAAGCTGCGCTCGCTGTTCGCGGCTGCTCCATTCATTCGTAAAGCGGCCACTCTCCGCGAGAGCACTGGCACTTGGCCTCCTCGATGTAACAAGCGCGCGAATACAAGTTCCGGTCGGCTTGGTGCTCAAGGCGCAGGGGACTAACTGGGATCGGACTCAGATTTTAGCGAATGCCGATCTAGAAGTTGGTCCAGGCGGTCAAGTGGTGCTTTTGCTTGGATCAGTCGCCGATGCAGAAAAGGGACCACTGACTGTGCATGTCGCTACAGTGCGGAACCATCAAATCTTTCCAGCAGGTGACTGAGTTCGGGGCCAATGCGCTTGAGTTGCTCGCGATGTAAGGCTGAAAGTTTCTCCAGCTTATCTTTGCCGCGACGCGTGAGTCGGATCAGCACCTGCCGCCGATCTTCTTTTGACGGTTCGCGAACCACGAGTTTTTCCAGCACCAATCGGTCGATCAGTCCGACCGCGCTGTGATGACGAAGTTGCAGCCGCTCGGCAAGCTCACCCACCGTCACACAGTCGCGCCCTGGAAAACCTTTGATGGCCAGTAAAGCCTGATGTTGTTGCGGCGTGATGCCGGCGTTTTCCGCCGATGCTTCGCTGAAATGGATAAACCGCCGCAACGCGTATCGAAATGCCGCGAGCGATTCGTACTCTGCTTTCCGGAGTGTTTGCGGTTTGGCCATCGCCGGTGACTCTAACATGAGCTTTGGGTCGCCTGCCACCCTTCATTTGACAATATCGTAGTACGATATATAGTGGGTGCCTGAGAAATGCAAATTGAGTCCATGGTTTCCCCGGTCAGAAACGGCCGCAGAAATGGCGAAGATGAACTGGCTGATTTCAGCACCAACCGCCGCGTGCTGCTGACGTCGGCCATGGCTCTCGTCATCGGCGCATTCAGTGCCCTGGTCGCCTATGGCTTGCTCTGGTTAATCGCCGTCATCACCAACCTGGCCTTTTATCATCGATTCTCCGCCGTTCCGGCGGCCCCGCAAGGTCATCACTTGGGATCATGGGTGATTTTGGTGCCCGTGGCTGGCGCGCTTCTGATTGGACTGATGGCAAGGTTTGGATCAGAAAAAATTCGCGGGCATGGGATCCCGGAAGCCCTGGAGGCGATTCTCCTGGGTCGTAGTCGAATTGCTCCGAAGGTGGCGATTCTCAAACCGCTTTCCTCGGCCATCTCCATCGGCACGGGCGGACCTTTTGGCGCGGAAGGGCCGATCATCATGACCGGTGGTGCATTTGGCTCGATCTTTGCGCAGCAATTCCATTTGACCGCGGCAGAGCGCAAAACTTTGCTGGTGGCAGGTGCCGCGGCGGGAATGTCTGCGGTGTTTGCCACGCCCGTGGCTGCTGTGTTGCTGGCGGTTGAATTGCTGTTGTTTGAATGGAAACCAAGGAGTTTCATTCCCGTGGCTTTGGCTTCAATGGTTGCGTCAGTGCTGCGGACACCCTTGCTTGGTGCGGGGCCAATTTTCCCGGTTGTGGCTCACGCGCCAGTGTCGGGCACGGAACTGGTATTTGCCGCTGGCCTCGGCATTCTGGCGGGTTTCGGTTCGGGTTTGCTGACTTTGCTGGTGTATGCGTTTGAAGATCTTTTCAAAAAGCTACCGGTTCATTGGATGTGGTGGCCGGCCGTTGGCGCCGTCTTCGTTGGTGTTGGCGGTATTGTCGAGCCGCGGGTGCTGGGAGTTGGCTACGACACGATTCATAGCTTGCTGCGCGGCGACCTGGTTGGGGCCGCCATCATTGGCCTGTTGGTGGCGAAGGCGTTGGTGTGGTCGATCGCTCTAGGCTCGGGTACTTCCGGTGGCGTTTTGGCTCCATTACTGATCATGGGCGGCGCATTGGGCGCGCTAGTCGGCTCATGGATTCCAGTTGGCGACAGCGGACTCTGGGCTTTGATCGGAATGGCGGCGATGATGGGGGGGACGATGCGATGTCCCCTCACCGCCATAGTCTTCGCTGTCGAATTGACCCGCGATTTCAATCTTTTTCCCGCCTTGTTGGTCGGTTCCGTTGCCGCGCTCGGTGTGACCGTGTTGCTCATGCGTCGCTCCATTCTTACGGAAAAATTGGCGCGGCGCGGACACCATGTCACCCGTGAATACAGTGTTGATCCATTTGAATTCGTTCGTGTGGGTGATGTGATGGACAAAGACGTGCCGACCATTCCAGCGACCATGAAACTTTCAGAACTTTCGGATCGCATTGCCGATGGCGACCCTGACCTTACCCGAAGGCAGGGAACTTTGATTGTAAATGGGCAAAATCAACTTGCTGGCATCATCACCCGCGGCGACATCGTCCGCGCTATGCGGCGGAATGGCTCCTCAGAAATGAGCGTGGCCGAAGCTGGCAGCACCGGGCTTACAGTTGTGTTTCCCGAGGAACCGCTGCACGTGGCACTTATAAAAATGCTAAACCAGAACGTTGGTCGATTACCTGTGGTTGAGCGCGACAATCCGACCAAGGTGATTGGTTATCTGGGGCGGGCTTCCATTCTCTCGGCTCGAATGAAGCTTCATGATGAGGAAAATCTCCGACAGAAAGGAGGGGCTTCGCAATCGGCCATGAAATCCATACCCGCATAAGGCATGGGCGAGATTGATTTGTTGAAATTTATTATCGTGGCTTTTCCTGTGCCATTATCCAATCCACTAAGCCCTGAGCGCATCTGCTTTGGCGGAATTTTATTTCACTGTCGAGAATGCAGTTGGTTGCAGGAATGAGTTGTCATATGAACTGGTGAGGGCGCCGTTCCGCTCGGACTCCGCGCGCTTCTCTAGCCATTCCCGGTCGCCCAGAAAGGCCGTCCACTTCTGCTCCCGCTCAGCCATCGAGTCCCACTGCAATAGGTAAATGAGGTCGTGATTTGAACCGCCCACCAGAATGGTCCAGAACCCAGCCTGACGGATGCCGAGTCGTGTCCAGATAGGCAGAGTCACCTGCTCGAACCGCCTGAGCAGGTCAGGCATGCGGCCCGGCATGGCGTGGTAGATGCGTTGCTCGTAGATCATATGGCACCCAATTTTGCACGGCCTGCCGTCTTGTCAACACGAAGTGACGAAACCCGTTTTTGGTTATTCATCCTGCCGGACAGCGAAGCGATTTGCTCCCTGGAATCTTCCTTAGCTTGAATAAATGTCTCTATGCGAATCTTCCCGGCGGCGGAATTCGCGGTTCCTATCCCGCGCCGCCATAACCTCGACTCGCCTTGCTAAGTTTCTTTGCTTTGGCGCGTTTTCCTTTCAAAAACGAGCTGTTTTGTTGTTCGCTTCAGTCCGGATGGGATTTTTCAAACGCCATTTCTCGCAGGTATGCCAAAAGATTGGCGATATCCTCGTCGGAAAAAACTTCCGGTCCAAAGCCCGGCATTTTGCTGCCTTCCCACGTTCGGATCGATTTGGGATTGCGGATATATCGAGGCAAGATCGATTCCTGGAGATATTCGGTTGGATTTAGCGGCAGATTCAAATCGGGTCCAACTTGTGAGGGGCCTTGACGATTCATGGTGTGGCAGGCAAAACAGGTCTGTTCAAAGAGTTTCAGTCCCCGGGCGATGGCGCCATTTTCCAGATGCCGCGGAAAAATTCCGGGATAGAGATCCTGGAGCCTTCCTTTGACCTCGAACGCCACTACTTTATAGGGCCACTCTTCCTGTTGGATGCCGGACAATTCAGGGTTCAGCCACACTAAATAAAATGGCCCCGCCGATCCTGAAGTTGCGCTCAGCTTCAGGTCGGGCCATTTGGATTCGGGATTCTCGATTGCAACATAGGCTGTCGACTGGCCAGGACCGGTGCGCGTGACCCGTTCCTTTGAAATGGAGGCCACAAATCCATCCTGACAGCGAAACTGAATGACATCGTCGTCCCGCAGATGCGTTTCGGCGAAGAGTGTGGCAGCGCGGATGGCTTGGTAATGCATCTCCCGGCCTCCATATGCCGGGTCATGTTTCACCGTGATGGCCTGAAGGTCCGGTCGACCCAGGAGCTCGGTTACCGTGTAGCTGTTTGCGCCCACTGTCAGGGTGGGCTCCCCCTGCGCCGCTGCCAATGAACAACCGAGGACGCAGATTGAAAAAGCGTAAGCGATTTTCATTGGCGCGAGTTTAAGCGCCAGTCCTCAACATTCAAGCATCCAGACAACCCGCTGGGCCGCACCGCCGACTGAGTCACAGGGTTGAAGCATCAGGTCCCAAGTCTTCCGCGAGGGCGGCGCAGCGGACGAATTCGGCAACCGATGCGGTAGAAATCTGATCCAGGCCGCACCGGTAACAAATGAGTTGCTTACCTGGATGTTGGGTGAATTGTTTTTATAAAGTGCTTATTATAAAAATTTTGGGAACCACGGACCCAATGTCCGAATATGGTCGACACATGTCCTCTGATAGGTAGTGCTTGCGGTCAGGACTCGTGGATAATAGATCCGCTGTTGATTCGCTCGGCTGAGATTGAGAATGTGCGTCTGCCACTAGACGGCTGGCCCATTCCGAGTCTGACCATACCAACCATTTCCTGACCATAAAATTCCCAAAGCACATTCTTGTCGTTGCCGCCTTGTTGGCCTGCGCTGCAATCTCGCCGTCATTGAGCAGCGGCGACAGCACGCCGGTGATAGTCACGCAACCGCAAAATCAGATGACGATTGCCGGATCAGAGGCGACCTTTTCTGTCACCGCCACCGGCGGCGGCCTCAGTTATCAATGGTATGTGGATGCAACAAACCCCATCACCGGGGCGACGAGGCCGTCATTGGAGCTCAGTGATCTTGAGGGTTCGCAGGTTTACGAATTATCAGTGTCGGTTACCAACCTTGAAGGTGCGACCGACAGTTCCAATGCAACCCTGACGGTGTTGTCGATGTTGAAGGGGCCGGTAAATCCTTATCCGCCGGGAACCTTCGGCTATGATTTGTTCCAGAGCACCTGCGCGCTGGCCAGCTCTACGAACAAGACCGCATCATACGCGCCAAACGACGCAGACCTTGGGACCAATTCGGCGGTCTGGACTTGGCCGGTTAATCTGAGTTGCGTGGGGTACGCATCAGACGGCTACCAATCAGTCCTGATTGCCAGCAACCTTCTGCTGGTTTGCGCGCATTATGGTGGCGAAGCTGGACAGACGGTCACCTTTCATGACACAAACGGGGTTGCGTGGGTGGGGCTCGTGACCAATGTCGCAAATGTGATCGCCGACCTGGATATCGCCGAGTTGAGCAACGCTGCGCCCGCGTCCATTGTCATCCCCTATGTCCTGCCACCTGATTATGCCAGCTATATTGCCGGCCAATCGCTGGTTGGCATGCCAGCGTTCTGGCTGCACAAGAACACCGGCCACATTGACTACGCTCCGGTGGTTGCCGTGGCTGATGCTGATTGGTATGGCTTTGGCAGCTGGTTGGCTTTGCTGCACGACGATTACGGATTGTTTAGTGGAACGTCAGCTTCCGGCGGGGATTCCGGCAGCCCGGCCTTCATGTCGTGGAAGAATAGGCCAATTCTGCTTTATGCCACGACGCTCAACTCCGACAGCGCAGGAATGTTCGTCAGCGGGCCGAGCAACTGGGGTGCCCTGGCTGCCCTGGGCCTGACCAGCGGCATGAACATTCTCGACCTCTCCAGCTATCCCTTGCAATCGGCCATGCCTCCGACCCCGGACTATAACTACCTGTCGCCGCCGACTAATCAGGTGGCGAATCCCGGCACCCTGGTGACTTTTGCCGCGGATGTCTGCGTCTTCGGCGCCCCGCCGTTTGGTTACCAATGGCAGTTTAATAGAACGAATCTGGCGGGTGCCACTAACGACACGCTGACCGTCGAAGCCCTGACTAACGCAGTCGGGAATTATTCCGTGATCGTCTCCAATGAACTTGGCTCGGTGACGAGTGGCGCAAGCCTCGCTGTTACGGGCACTGTGCCGGTGGCGATTCTCGCGCCGACGGTGACGAACGGCAATTTCCAATTCGGATTCATCACCGTTTCCAACTATCCTTATTCCGTGGAATACGAGGTGGATCTGTCCAGCGGTAGCTGGACCACCCTGACCAACTTCACCGGATCAGGCTCATATTGGCAATCGCCACCCTTACCGCTTGCGGCGCAGTGCTTTTACCGCGTGCGATAAGCATTGAATCAGGATTTGCCGGTCACGAAGTTGAACCTGTCCGGATTGCCTCCTTGTTCAACGGACGCTTGTGTCACCCGCCCTGGCTCTTCGCCTTTGAAATTCAAACTCCGGGCAGGTTGGGTTGATGGAGGAGTAGTGGATCAGGTGTGCGTTTTGGCTTGAACCTGGTTTTTGGCCAACAATTCACATTCAGGTGGCATTCAACTTTTGCGCGATGGGGACGCTAAATGCCGCGCAAAATAATGAATAAAGTTCGTTTTAATGAGGCCTTGCGAATCCTTCTTCCTGATTTATCTATGGGATTTATTTGCTGACAAGTCAGCCCCGGCAGGTAACATTTTTCACCCATGACTGTAGACTCAATGACTCGAATAGTTGAGAACACGCAGTCAGTCTACACCATTGTATTGGCGCTGGCCGTCGCGGAAGGATTCAACCAGGCGATCAAGGAAAACAAACCGGAGACGGAAAAGCAGGCGACCACCTTCGTGAGCTGGTTCGATTGCATCCACCATCCAAGAATCGTCTCCCTGATTGTATTTTTACTGCTGGTCGCGCCATTCTTTCAAGGAAACCAGAAGTATTTGTATTTGCAATATATTGAGCCATTACACCTGCCGAACCCTCCCAAAAGCATCAGCGCCGCGTGGCTGAACTTTGACTGCCTGACATTTTCGTTAGAGGCTGGTTTGTTTTTTGTGATGTCACGATCCCTGTCAGCTCGCCGTTGGCAGCAGTTTTACGCGACAATAGCAGTCTTGTTGTCCATTGATTTTGTCTGGGCGCTGATGGAAAAATCGCACGGCGCAGCGGTGCCGACTGAATGGCTCTGGTTTGATATTATTGGCGCCGTCGTTTTGGTGCTGATCATCGCCGTGGACTGGTTTTGCATAAGGTACGACCGGCAAAAGGAATTGAATCTATACTGTTATTGCGGGATATCCGCGGTGGCCATCCTTGGCCTGATTTTCGGCTATTTTTACGAATTGGATTACCTGATCGACTATTGAGCTGTTGACGGAGGGCTTGGTAAGGGTGACGGCCTTGCAATTCTTATGATAGAACTAGATGAAATGAGACCGATCTATTTTCGTGCCTTAAAAGCGGAGAGGAACTGCATTTCAAAATCTTGGGCTTGACCCGCATTTTCTTCGCGTTTACGCCGCGGACAAGTGGATAACCTGGTTTAAGAACTTTCTGCTGTCTGAATTGCACCGTTAAAACCAATGGACAGAAGCTGGTACCCGGGCAAATCGTGTCTGGCCCCATAATCCACGAGTGCCAGAAAATGTCAATATGCCCGGGGCCTCGTGCAGCTCAGGAGATGCCGCGAATGCTTTCCAGAACGTTTTGTCCGGTTCCCTTCCGTAGCCTTCGCACGACCTGTAAATTCACAGCTTGGTTACGGTCACGCTTTGGATGTCATATTTATTGTATAGGTTGCCGTCGGAATCGAGAGAGAAGTTGTAGCCCCACATGCTGACAAACTGCGCGTCGGTGATCTTCCACTTCACCGTGTGCCACTCCTTGTTATCGGGCACCGTGTACCAACCAAAGTTTTTATAACCGCTGCTGGACTCGTAGTTCAGCTTGAATCCGGCGTTGTCATTGGCGGCATCGCGGCGGACCACAATGCTGATTTCGATCGGTGTTGCCGTGTAGCAAAGGAAATTGGGATCAACCATGAACACGACACCGCCCGGTACCCCACCCGCGCGGGCTGAACCGCCGTAGGCAATCACATCCGCGGCGACCGCTGCGGCCGACTGGGTGTGCAGGCCTTTCTCCAAGTTTGTCGGGCCATAGGTGACTGAAATCGATTTCGCTCCGGTATAGTCGCCATCCCAGGGGAACGGCATGGTCAGGTTGCCTCGGGCCTGCTGGATCAGGTCCTCGGGCGCGCCGTCAACTATGACTGGCGCTTCGGTCAGGCTATACCCGTCCGTCTGGGTTGTGTGTCCGGTCAACGGCTCCACGACGGGCACCTTCCGGCCGAAGTGCACCATGTCCGTAGTTCCTTTCTTTGCCCAGGTGATCAGGATGGGATCACGGTCTCCCTGAAAAACGAAACCGTAGTCCTTGTCGTTCAACAGTACCCATCCCAGATAAGCGGGATGTTGCCCCAGATATTTAATCATCTGCGCCATGGCCGTGTAGGAGGGGCGGGACTTGCCGTCGGCTTGCAACAGCCCCATCGGGCCGCTGTCGCCATCTATCCCTTCAAACCACTCGATACACGCGATTCCTTGGGCGATGCCCATGGTGTAAGCCTTGACCACGGCATAACCTTGAAGGTCGGTCCCGCGGCCGGCATCATAGCCAAGCTCCGTGCAGATAATGGGGACGTTGACCTTGTCCGGGTCCTGCGCGGCCAGCATTTTGCGCACGGTCGGAACAATGCTCATGAAAATTGGCTCGGCCCCGGGATGGTCCACTGCGCAACCGAGGGTTTCGTAGGGATGGAGAATGATATAATCGAAATGATCCTTGCCTCCGGCCTTAATCGTTTGCTCCAGCCAATTTACATGAACCGATTTGGCCGCCATGCCGACCCGGCACGTGGGATCAGCCGCCTTCGCTGCATCGAAGGTGGTGATCAAGAGCCTGGCATAATCCGCCGCCGTTTGACCGGGGCCAATACCGTTTGGCGGTTCATTCCACAATTCCCAGTACTTCACCCTTCCTCTGGCCTGCCTCACGCGCTCCGTGACGTAAGCAGACCATGCGCCTAGATTCTTGACGGGCAGGGAACCCGGGGAATCCAGTGTGTCGCCCGGGGGGATGGTATACAAAAGGCCGCCGAATTTCATGTGGCGATCGGCTAGGTAATCCATTTGATTTGGATAACAGCAACGCATCATGTGAATGCCGATGGCCGCCATTTGAGGAATCCACGTGGTTAAATTTTGACCCGTGTGGGCGTCACCTCCGATGCCAAACGGGCTGAAGGCCCCTCCGGATGCCACGCCCGGGTCATCGTCTGTGGGGGTGACCGGAGTTTGTTCTGCCTGCATCGGTACCTGATAGGCAAGGCACAATAGGGTCATCAGAATAATTGCGGCCTGCCGGTTTGCCTTCATGCTGTCAGCCTACGTCAGCCTGCCGGGTGGTCGCAAGCTCAGAGCCCAAAGAGCGCGGTTCGCTCCTATTCGGCATAATATGAAACAACGGCGCCGATCACCGGCCATTTGTGGGACACAACCTCCATCATATTGAAACTGCATTTCAGGAAGAAAATTGCCGAGTGTGCTAATTTGGCCGTCCGGATCATCTTTTCTCATCCGGTCGCCGGGTGATGGCAAAATAGAGAACGTAAAACCAGGACAAAATTCCGGACAAGATCGCCCATAAAATGGAGCGATTGCGCTGCCACGAGCAAACCACCGCGATGGCAGAACCGAGCCCGATCCCGGTCTGAGCGACCGTCTGAGTCTGATTGGTAATTTGAGCGAGTATTATCATAAACGCGTTTTGGGACGAAGGGTGCCCGCTGGTCACAATACAGCAGTACAACTGCATTGCAAATCCGAGAACTATTCTGAACCACTTCCATTGGGGGTATTACGATGTACAAACGAATATAATCTGTTCTGGGCAAATTCATCAATCCCGCCTGGTCCGTATCCGGGCGCATCCAAGAGTCGCCGAACTGAAAATCGCCCAACCACATGATTGCCAGGATAAAAGCCGCTCACGATCTTCGGACTTGACAGTGAATATCATTGTGATATCATTATGATAACCAGAAAGGAAACGTGTCTATGAACTCAAATACTGTTAAGTCGACGAGTAGTGAACGAGAAACCAATGCCCTCAACGGCTGGCTGATGTTGGTCGTCAATCTTGGGCTGATGTTCGGCGCCATCGCATGGTTTGTCTGGCTGATTGAGCATTCCGGGAAACCCGACGGGGATCCAGGTATTTTCCTCCTGGCACCAGCTTTGCTTGAGGTCCTGGCGATCTTCCTGATCACAGGCTTTTTCACCTTGCAGCCCAATGAAGCACGCGTGTTGATTCTGTTCGGTGCCTACAAAGGCACAGTACGCCAGAGCGGCTTCTGGTGGGCGAATCCCTTGTATTCCCGGACACGTGGTCAAACCAGGCGGGTAGGCGCGGCCTCCGTGGATACCTCGCAGGGCGCCGTAAAAATCTCTCTGCGTGCGCGAAATTTCAACAGCGAGAAACTCAAGGTCAACGACAAGCGTGGCAATCCAATCGAAATCGCCGCGGTCATCGTATGGCGTGTGGAAGATACTGCCAAGGCAGCCTTCGATGTGGACGATTTCGAAAGTTATGTCCACATCCAGAGCGAATCGGCCGTTCGTCACATAGCGAGCTGTTACGCTTACGATCGGGGCGAAGAACAGGAGCCAACCTTGCGGGAGAGTGCCGACGAAATCGCGGGGGCTCTGAAGAAGGAATTGCTCGAACGGCTGGACAAGGCGGGCGTGGTGGTCGAGGAAGCACGCTTAACTCATCTCGCTTACGCGCCGGAAATTGCCCAGGCAATGCTGCGGCGTCAGCAGGCCGAGGCGGTGATCGCTGCCCGGCAGAAAATTGTTCACGGCGCCGTGAGCATGGTGGACATGGCGTTGCGGGAACTTACCGACAAATCGGTCGTAAAACTCGACGATGAACGGAAGGCGGCCATGGTAAGCAACTTGCTGGTTGTCCTTTGTAGTGAAACCACCGCATCGCCTGTGATCAACACCGGTACGCTTTATTAACCGGCCCATGGCCAACGAAGAGCGCAAACCGTTTCTGCTCCGAATCCCTCCCGACTTATGGAAGGAACTTGAAAAATGGGCAGCGGACGAACTCCGTAGTGTCAACGGACAGATCGAGTACGTTTTGCGCCAAGCCGTCAACAAGCGCAAGCGGGCGCCGGAAGAAGACAAATAATTCAAACGCAAAGGAAACGCGCCTGGCGACCGTTTTATCAACCGGCACCTGGCTCCCGGTCGCGTGGATATTCTGTAGTTGGGGTTGCATGCTACCGGTAGCCGAGGCTTTGCCCGGCCGGCATAGTCCATTTGGACGATTGACAGTTTTTTTGGTTCTGATATTTTGGGTCTGGTCCTCCCTAAGCGGCAAATTAAAAAATTCCATACAAGGCTGGCTTTATGATCAAAAATAATACCCCGAGAAAGTTAATCCTGCAGTTACTCCTGGCATCCGTGATCGGAATGTGTTCTGCCGATCGGTCGCGTGCCCAGTCGTTTGGCGTTCATTTCTTAGGTAATACATCCGATGATGTCACCGGCGCCGCAGGCGTTGTGCCCATCACGAATTGGAATAACATTGCCAACTCAACTTTCACTCTCGGAAGCTCAACTCCTATTTTGGCCAGCGATGGTTCGACTACGGCGACATTGACACTGTCCGGCGGTGGCGTGCACAACGCGTGGGACAGTGGAATAGCCGGCGACGGGGCCAATCTTTCACTGATGGACGGCTTTATGGATACCGGTGATTACGGCGGGGAGACCGGAACGGCCACCATCAGTGGCCTTACCAATGCTTACTATGACGTCTATGTCTATTCTCTCACGGATACCACCCGACCGAACAACGGCGGCGATTGGTTGCCGAATTATACCGTGAACGGGACAACTTATTATACGCCTGTTCTCGGCGCTTCCACCGCGTCCACCTTTGATACAACCGGCGCATCCGTTGGCGGCACTGGCTTTAGCGGATTTGTAAAGGGAACACCGCAACTCGTAAACAATAACGGCCCGGTGCTTGCCTCCAGCTTTGGAAATTACATTGAGCTTGTGTTGGTCGCGCCGGTTGACGGTGCGATCACTATTACTGCTGAGAAAGATACGGAAACGTATCGTTCTCCTTTCAACGGATTCGAACTCGTTCCGGCAACCGGCTCTGCTCCCGTTGCCAACCCACCGCTCGCGTATCCCGCAACCGCGGATAGCGCCGTCGAGGCTGGAGTCCACGTGACGCTGACTGCCAGCGCGGGTGGGACGGCGCCAATCTCCTATCAGTGGCAAACGGATGGCGGAAGCGGGAATACACCGACTAATATACCCGGGGCGACCGGTACGAATCTGGTGATCGACACTACTGGTTTTGCGCCCGGCACGAACGTGTATGATTTCGTGGCGTCCAACACGTTGGGCACGAACACCAGTCCTGTCGGCTACGTCGTCGTGGTGCCCACTTTCAGCGCTCTGCCGGCAATTAGCGTGCAGTTTGCCGGAGACGGAGCCTCGGACACACTTGGGCTGGTGCAAGCTGCTGGTTATGCCCCGGAAGAATTCTGGAACATTGATGCCAAGCCCACCGGGATCACTGATTCAAATCTGGTGGATTACACCGGTGCGCCAACCCCCACGGCGGTTAATGTGGTTTATGCCAATGGCAATTATCATTCAAGCGATGACACCAGTACGCCCGACGGGGTTTTATTGTCGGGAGGGTTTTGGAGCGGCAGCGGATATACGGTCAACGTGACCGGTGTTCCGTATTCTTCATATAACGTCTTTGTCTACATGCTGAACGATAATAATCCTAATCGTCGCTATGAATTCAACATCGGCTCCCAAACGAACTGGGGATCGGTGTTTAATGGCAACGGATATAGCGTGCCGCCTTACACGCTGGACGTTCAATCGACGGAGCTGGCTGAAGGCTCTCAGATGCAGGCTGATCTGGTGGAGTTCACCGGCATAACCGGGAGCAGCTTTACCATTAATGGACAGACCCCTGATGGCAATGTTGCGATGATGGGCCTGGAAATATATGAAGCCTTTAGCGGGCCGCCAGTCGCCAGCCCGATCTCACTCTCGACGAGCGCTACTATTTATTCGGGCTTGCCTTTGGGACTCAGCGAACACCCCGTTTCGGGTACACTTCCGTATTCCTATCAATGGCTTACAGACGGCGGCACCGGCGGTTCACTGCTGCCGATCGCCAATGCCACCAACAGCACCCTGGCTGTGAACACCACCTCGCTTGTGCCTGGTAATTACAATTATGAGGTCATCGTCGAAAACTCCGAGGGCTCCTCCACCAGCGCAGTGCAGAGCGTGACCATTTCCACCAGCGTGCCTGTTCTGGTAACCGACATTACTCCTACGCCGGTGAACGAAGCTTATGCGGGCCAGACCGTGACTTACTCGCCCGCCTTCGTCGGAACCCTGCCCATCACGTATCAATGGACGGTGAACACGGGCACTGGCGCCACGAACATCCCCGCCTCGAGCAATCCTACCGCCGTGACCAGCACGTTGATCTTGAGCAACGTCAATGCTGGCAACTCGGGAACTTACACCTTGACGGCGAGCAACTCGGTCGGGGGACCGGTTTCAACCAGCAGTTCCACACTGACCGTCTTGACCAATCTGCCTCCTCCTGCCAGCTCTTACGCTTATGGAGCCGCCGTCATGGCGGACGGACCGCTTGCCTATTGGCCTCTTGATGAAACCAATGATCCTTCCACCGGCGTGACACCCGCTTATGATGCGAGCGGCAATGGTTATTATGGTGTTTATGGCGAAGGTACGGAAAATGGATTTAATGGCATCGTCGGTCCGGAAGCCCCGCAAATCCCCGGTTTCCCCACCAATAATTGGGCCTTGGGAACCACTCTCGCCACTCCGGGTTCTTTCGTGTCCGCATCGGCTGGAAGCTTGTCGGCGAGCAACCTGACCTACGTGGCGTGGATTAACCCGAGCTCACCCGTGGAGAATTGGGCAGGAATCCTGATGGACCGCGGGGCCAAAGGCACCGGCTTTGGTTTTGGCGGCACCACGGACGGCACCGGGATGTCCGAGTTGGCCTACACTTGGAATGGGAATAGTGAGGCCACTTGGGGATTTAATTCCTTGTTGTTTCCGACCGCGAATCAATGGAGTTTCGTGGCAATGGTTATCCAGCCGGCCCAGACAACGCTTTACCTCATCGGCGCCGATGGCGTTGTCCAATCTACCAACAACGCTGTCACCAATGATACCGAAGAGTTTGGCGTGGCTTGGCATATCGGCAACGACTATTCCTCAGGCCTGAATGATGGCAGCCGGGTCTTTCCCGGCAGCATTTCGTCCGTAAGTGTCTACGCATCCGCTTTATCAAGCAACCAGATCGTTACCCTCGCTGATGTTGGCTTGGGAATCACCCCGCCGCCTCCGGCCGTGACGCTCAATATTGCCCACTCACTCGGCGTACCGGGTAGTCTGACTCTGACTTGGTCGCAAGGCACTCTTTTGCAATCAACCAATGTCTTGGGTCCGTGGGTCCCGAATTCTGCGGCGACTTCTCCGTACACGGTAACGCCGTCCGGACCGGATATGTTCTATCGCGTAAAGCAATAACCTGTTTGATGAAGGAGGGGCGGAGCACCGCCCCTCCATTCGTTTGGTGCAGAGCTGATCAGAGAGTTTGCGTGAGATCCCGATTCGTGCAATTGTCACCAGAAAGCGTGTCTGCGGAGAGTGCCAACAATTTCCATCTTGATCGAATTACGGGTGGTAATCGCTATCCTCGCTATCTTGGCGGATCGGTTCGCCACACCACACTTCATGCTTCCGACTTCTTGCTCTTTGATCTACGATTCACGTTTATTGGATAAATCTCTTCGAATGCCTTTTCCCGCCTCCCCTTTGCGCCTTTCGTCCCGCATTTAATTTCCGCGATTCAGTGTCGACGGGTGTGCCTTCAAACGACACAGGTGTGCTGTCAAAGACACAGTTCCAGCCGTTGCTTATCGGGGTAAGATCTTTTAAACGCAACAGTTCCAAAAGATATACCGGCCGGTGATCCGCGTAGAAAGGCGACTATGAAATCCTGTTTCCTGAAAATAATTATTCTTCTGGTGCTCCCGACCAACCATCTCTTCGCCCTGGTGCGCTACGTGGATGCGAATGGCACAAATCCTGATTCGCCATACACCAATTGGGTTACGGCAGCGACCAACATCCAGGATGCCATTAACGTAGCGGAAGCGGGCGACATGGTTTTGGTCACCAACGGAGTTTATCAATACGGGAGCTTTCCCGAACTCGGCTCCAATCGTGTCTATATTGCCAAAAGCCTGACCGTGCAAAGTGTCAACGGTCCTGCCGTGACGTTGATTCTGGGCGATCAGCTCCCAGGCACAATCAACGGCACAAACGCGGTTCGTTGTGTTTATATGTCCGCCGGCGTTTTATCAGGTTTTACGCTGACGAATGGTGCGACACCAAACATCGACGGCTTTGGTGGCGGCGTTTATTGCTCGTCGTACGAGTGCGTCGTCAGTAATTGTCTCATCACTGGCAACTCAGCTTACCTCGACGGCGGCGGGGTCAATTCGGGTGAGGTAATCAATTGTATCCTTTCGGGAAATGAGGTCGGAGACTTCCAGTCTGATGGCGGCGGCGGCGCGCACGGCAGCCTGTTAATCAATTGCCTCTTGACGCGAAATTACTCCGCTTCAACCGCCGGCGCGGCTGAGCAATGTACCCTCATCAATTGCACCGTGGTCAGCAATTCCGCGGCCGGCAATGTCGGTGCGGTGGAAACCAGCACCCTCAAAAACACGATTGTTTATTACAATTACAGCCATTACACGAATGCTGACGTGGCGAGCGGTGATGAATGCAGCAATTGTTGCGCTTCGTTTTTAAATGACGTTGGCATCGGCATTTTCACCAATGCGCCTCTATTTGTGAATCCTGCCGCGGGAAATTACCATCTGCTTCCGTGGTCGCCATGCATCAACGCCGGAAACAATTCTTTTATCACTAATATCAACGTCGGCAACAATCCTTTAATCACGGATCGCACCGATTTGGACGGCAAACCGCGCATCGTCGGCGGGATTGTCGACATCGGCGCGTATGAATTTCAGTCATCCCCTCATTTTGTGAGTCTGGCGGGCACGAATCCGGTGGCGCCGTTCACGAACTGGCTCACTGCGGCCACAAACATTCAGGACGCGATCGACGCCGCCAATACGGGTGATTTGATCGTGGTGTCGAACGGCACTTATCAATCCGGCGCGACGCTGGTCGATGAATATACCCTGCCAAACCGCATCGTCATTGACAAGGCGGTCACCGTGCAAAGTGTCAATGGAGCGACCGCCACCATCATTGCAGGAAGCCGGGCAGTTCAGCAAAGCGACTCCACCAGCATCCGCTGCGCTTACCTTGCCAATGGTTCAGTGCTGAGTGGTTTTACGCTGACCAACGGAGCCACACAAAGTTCAGGGGACACCAGCAATGACGAAAGCGGAGGTGGCGTCTGGTGCGAGTCCGCGTCGGCGATGGTGACGAATTGCGTGCTGATGGGCAATTCTGCCTTCGCCTACGGCGGCGCGGCCTATCAAGGCACTTTCGATAACTGCCTTATCATCAGCAATTCAGCAAACACGGGCGGCGGATTATATGGGTGTGTCGCGAATCATTCGCTTTTTTCAAGCAATGTTGCTATCGATGGGAGCGGAGGCGGCGCCTATTCCAATTTCCTCAACAACTGTATCCTGCTATACAACCGCGCCATCTCCATGGGCGGCGGTGCCTACCGCAGCACTCTGATAAATTGCACTGTCGTCAGCAACACTGCCTCGGCCATCGGTGGCGGCGTGGCGGGTGGCAGCGCCACCAATTGCGTTGTATTTGATAATTCCTCGCCGGACGCCACGCCCTCGAATTGGAGTGCCGAGCTCATGAGCTATTGTGACACAAAACCGTTGCCGGAGTCCGGGTTTGACAACCTCACCAATGACCCCGCGTTTGTAGATCCGGCTGCCGGCAATTTCCAGTTGCAATCGAACTCGCCCTGCATTAACTCCGGCGAGAACCTGGTCGTGACCAGTTCAACGGATTTCTCTGGAAACCCGCGTATCGTGGGCGGGACGGTGGACATGGGCGCATACGAGTATCAAACGCCCACATCCCTCGTCGGGTACGCCTGGCTCCAGCAATATGGCCTGCCCAGCAACGGATCGGTGGATGCAGTTGACTTGGATGGCACTGGTTTTGACGTTTACCAAGATTGGATCGCGGGTCTAAACCCCACCAATCCCGCCTCCGTTCTGGCCGTGTTGCCGCCAGTCCCTGTCAACAACGCCAACGACGGCGTGACCGTGACTTGGCAGAGTGTTCCCGGCATTAATTATTTCATCCAGCGTGGATCAGACCTCGCCGCGCAGCCGGCTTTCACAACGATTCAGAGTAACGTGGTTGGACAAGCGGGCTCGACCAGTTACACCGATACCAACGCCGTTGGAACCGGGCCTTATTTCTACCGTGTCGGTGTCCCATGAGGCAGGGCGATGGGTATTGCTGCCGGCTGAGGTCATTCCTGAGGCCCTTGCGTCTCCCGGTCTGGGTAAATCCCCGGTTTGAGCTGGCCGCGGCGGATCAATTCCTGCAGATCCCGGATGATCGTGCGACGCGCAACCTTGAATTCGCGAGCCAGCGCCGAAATGTTCGGACGACGGCTCGATTTTCCGATGATTTCAACGATGCGGTTTTGCCGGCTCAGGCGGTCGGTGGAACGGCTGAACAACTCGATCGCGTTGACTCGTCGGGAACGTTCGAGTGCTTCAAACTGCCGGACGATTTCCGTATCACCGCACTCGGTGAGGGCGATTGCGATGGTCTGCTTAAGTTCATGCACGTCCACCGGTTTGGGCAGGCAATAATGCGCCCGGCGCGGTCCTTGCAGGGCAGACATCTGCTGACGGACTTCCAACGCGCCGGAGACAATGATGATGGGCACGTGCGGGAGCAATTGTTTGAACTCCGGCAGAAAGTTCAATCCCAACTCACCGTCGGCAAGCACATGGTCAAGGATCAGCAGGGCGGGCGGATCGCCTGCCATGGTCTTGAGCGCCTCGGTGCCGCTGCTGGCGCGTGTGAGCCGATACTGGCTCAAGGCCTCTTCGTAAATTTCATGCTGAAGGTCGTCATCCTCGATGATTAAGATATGAATCGCACTCATAATTTATTGGGAAATCTGCGGCCCGGGTTGTGCAATGGGCTGGCGGACGACCGGCAAAACCAGGGTGAACGTGCTGCCGAGACCCGCAGCTGACTGTACCGAGAGTCCGGCCCCCATTTTCTTCGCCAGTTCATAAGCCATCGAAAGGCCCAGGCCGGTGCCGCGTCGGGCTGAGAGCGCTTTGGTGGTAAAAAAGGGCTCGAAGATGCGCATCTTGATTTCCGGTGCAATTCCGCTGCCGCGATCGCTCACGGAAATGAGTACAAATGAATCCGACAGCGTCGGCGCGAGAAACATGTCCGGTGGCAGTTTGTTCACCACCCGCGTCGCCAGAGTGATTTCCTTGCGCCCGTTCATCGCTTCGGCGGCATTGAAGATGAAGTTCAAAAGTATTTGCTGGATGAATTCTCTCCGCGCGACAATTTCCGGAAGATGTTCGACGCGCTCAAATTTCACTTCAACCTCCCGCAGAAACCGGTCGCCCAGCAGTTTCATGGTGCTGGTGACAACCGTGTTGATGTCACAGGAGGCGGCGGGCTCATCCGATCCGCGGCTGAATCCCAGCATGGCATCCACGATTTCCGCTCCCTGTTGCACCACGGTCTTGATGCGATCCACGCGAGTGCGGATCTTTTCGGGTTTATCCGTGTTGTCTTCGATGATCTGCGCAGAACCTTTTATGATGGAAAGAATGTTGTTGAAATCGTGAGCGATGCCCGCGGCCAGCGTTCCCAGGGCATTCATTTTTTGGCTGTGAAGCAGTTCGCGGGTTGCTATTTCCAGCTCGCGCGTGCGCTCGGCAACTTTGCGTTCCACCGCCGCGTGGCTAAGCACAAGCTGCCGGTGCCGGTTCCACGCAACGGCAGCAAAAAATATCGCGGCCATGAGACCCGCTGCTAAGGCGGCCCACAGACGGACCTCTCTGAACCAGGGGACGCTGGCAGTGAATACCTGCGTCGCCGGCGCGGATTCCACGTTGCCGGCACGGTCCATCGCGCGCACTTGAAGATAGTGCCTGCCGGCCGCAAGGTTTGGAAATGACAACGCCGCCAACTCCCCGAAGACCGACCAGCCGTGTTGATCCAATTGATAGGAATACAGCAACCTTCCCGGCGGTGTGAACTTCCATTTGTCCAGTCCATCCAGAAGCAGATTCAGGGTGTCTCCCTCGGATAATCTGCTGCTCGCACCGGCGAGTTGGCGGACAAATGTTTTCGGAGGGCCGGAATCAGAGCCGGCATAAAACCCGGCCAAACCATGCGCGGTGGCAGCCCATAATTGGCCGCGCTGATCTTCACAAATCGCCCGTACGGGGCCATTCGGCAAGCCTTCCTCCGCGCCATAATCCAGCCACGTTCCGTCGTAGTATCGAAATAAACCGCCCTTCGAAGCGAGCCAGATGCTGCCGTCGCGACTTTGCAGAAGCGCATTGATGTCATTGAATTTGGTTTGGAGCAGCAACCAGTTCTTCCCGTCAAATTCCCACAGTTCATCCGGCGTGGCGCACCAGACTTTTCCGTCCGTAGTCTCGGCGAACCTGACCGCCGGTGCCGGGGCGGTATGATCCCCCGATGCAAAAAATTGCCACTGCCCATCATGACGCCAGAGTGCTCCCTGCGCGCCACCGATCCAAACGTCACCGTTCCGTGCCGAATAAAGAGTGGTGAGCCCGGTTTTGGATTCGCCGGCGGGCGGCGCGTTGTCGAGCGGTCGACTTTGCGTTCCATCAAAATCATCGAAGAACACCTTCTCACCCGGATGATAAAGACATACGTCGCCAGTCGGTAAAATTCCCAGGGGAATGATGTCCTTCATGTCATCCCGAGCCGGTAATGCCTTGCAGAAAGCATCACCCGCTTTAAATTGGAGGGGCGCAGTTCCACTGTCCACCAGCAACGATCCATCTTTCAGTGGAAATAATGCCCGGATTGCCTCGAGGTTTTGCAGTGCCGGAGGCAGCGCGAATTCTTCGTGTGATTCATTAGTGAGGATATGAAGTTTATTCTCCGTGACGAAGTTCACCCGGTCTTCCGAATCCACCGTCAGACATTGTATTGCCGAATCCAGATCGCGAACCGGTGGGGGTTTTTGCCACAATGCCGCCGCACCGCGAATCAATCCGTCTGAAGTTGCCAGCCAGAATGCGCCGCCCGGTTCCACCGCCACGTCAAAAATCCGGCCCACCGGGTTTTCATCATTTTCGATCCAGTTCGTCCGCTCTTCGTCCCATTGGAAAAGTGACTCCGGAGTCGCCGCCCAGAATGTCCGATTTGCTCCACGCCAGGCACGAAAGAAATTCCGTGTGGCTGCGGGTCGGGTCACCCAATTGTCGCCATCGAACCATACGACCAATTTTTGATGCTGAATCGCCGATTCCGCCATGAGGGTTACCCCGCCATCATCGTCCGGGCTCGGCTGACTCAAATTGAAATTTTGCAATGAATCCGGCGCAACATACTCCAGCCATCCTGTTTCTGGCCCCAGGCTGCGCATCGGGCCGGTCACTCGGGCAAGACCGTGCGTGCCGCTGATCCACAGCCCGCCATTGCGCGCCGCCGCCATGCCGGTGAACCAGCCGATCCGCGTTTGTGCCGCCGTACGGATGGGAATTGTTTGTGGTTCATCCGGGTTTTCGGCGGAATATTCCAACAGTCTCTCCGGAAGCAAAAATAGCACGCATCCTTGCCTCACCGGAAGCAAGGGCAGGGGGATGCCTGGAGGCAGGACGTCGGGACGCGCTGCAGCCGCAATTTCCCTTACGGGATGTCGCAACCAGCTTCCCTTTTTAAACTCCGCCAGCCCTCCCGGGACAAGCACCCAGCGCTGGCCGCCGGGACTTTCGTAGAATCGTCCGACATTTCCGACAGGGGCCGGAAAGTTGCTGACCGAGTAGCCGTCCAACTCTGACGCCAGCGGAGCGTTGAGGGCGCTGGCGATAAGATTTCCCCGGGGTGTGAAGAAAATCGAATCAATCGCCGGGTCTGGCAGGCCATCGGCAATCTTATATGAACTCCAATGAGTTGCGCTTTGGCCCCGGCTGGACTCCGTTAATGCGGCCATCCCCACCGCGAATATGATGATCCATCGTTTGGGTGTCATCGCCATGTTCACTTGCCGGTTCGGTGATCGTATTATCCACCGGTTCAAACGCCGGCGCAATCCCAACGGGGGGTGTGCGGTCAAACGCACACTTTACAGCCCTGCCAACCAGGGATAAGACAAAGTTAAAAATGTAGTGTCAGGACACTCACATCATCCGAATTTAACTCCGACCCGGTCTCCGCCGGCTTTGATGCTGGGGCCCGGGCTCCGTCCTTGTGCCTTCACCTTGATCGAACTGCTCGTGGTGATTGCCATCATTGCCATCCTGGCGGCATTGCTGTTGCCGGCGCTTTCTGCCGCCAAGAACCGGGGCAAAGAAGCTGCCTGCCTGAATAATCTCAAACAGCTGGCGGAGTCTTCGATGGTCTATACGGCGGACAATGATTCCAAGTTCATGGATAACCTGCCTTTGGTTCAGCAAACCACCACGAGCAATAATTGGGCGCTCGGCAACATGATGATCCCCGCGCAAGCCACCAATGACGTTTTTCTGCGGCGTGGTGAATTGTTTTCCTACACCGCCGAGACTGCCATTTACCGCTGTCCGGCCGATCCGTCACAAACCGGAGGTCTGCCGCATGTCCGAAGTTATTCAATGAATAGCTGGATCGGCAGCCGTTACATGAACCTGGAGGAGGAAGAGCGGGGTTACCAGACTTTCATGAAGGAGGGTGAAACTGCCGCGATGGGGACCTCCAGCCTCTGGGTGATGATGGACGAGCACGAAGCGAGCATCAACGATCCCTGGTTTTTGGTGACGATGAATAACCAGCAGCCATTTGCCAGCTTTCCCGCCACCCGTCACCAGCGAGGTTACAACTTGAGCTTCGCGGATGGTCACGTTGAGCTTTATGCCCTGCACGATCCCAATACGGTTTCCCCGTCAGTACCGGTCAGTCAGACAAATACAGATTGGGTCAGGCTTAAACAGGTCACAACAACGCCATGAGGCCGGTAATAATCCATAATTGAGGTATTAGTCCCCCTGGCCGTGAAGCCCGCGCCGAGGCATCAGGCGATGGTAAGGCCGGGGAGACATTAACCTCAGTTGAGCACACTGACGTTTTTAGCTGTGTCGGCTGCTCCTGCCTCACCAGGGTTTGGCAAATTGACGCCGGTCCTGCTTGTTCCGCCGATATCAACGGTGCCTGAGATTTTACACGAAAAGATTGCCGCCCAAGCGAAGGCGCTGGCATTCACGCAAGACCGGTTTGCCAAGGGGTTGACGAGCAACCTTGACGTGAAGCAGGCAAGCACGCCGTTGGCCACCATCACGGCGGAAGTGCCCAGGCTGGAGACGGGCCTCCAGGTCTCCA
>JBEKMT010000064.1:0-23654 GCA_050008355.1 Verrucomicrobiota bacterium | reverse complement strand
CTAAACGTGCTGCATTTCATCCAAATCAGCCTGCTTTTGCAGCGGAACAATACCTTCAACCGAGTCTCTTAAAGCGATTCCATTGGGACAACGAACGGGACAACGAACCGCAAACGGAGTAGAGTAAGAGCATACTCTGCCATGACTGCGTTGCATCCTTTCGATTTTGATTTCCCTGGACCAAAATGCGAAAAAATGCGCACCCCAATTTTATGATGGGCCGATTATAGCTGCCCTCATTTGCACTTTAAAGCAAATTCATACACTAAATTGCAAAATCGCGCACATAACTTTCCCGCCAAATCGAAAAGATCTTGATTCCTAATGTGCTGCCGTGGTGACAAAAATGATGCTGCCGGCAGTACCAAGCGAGGCGAGTTCAGCGAATTTACTGGAATCGAAGGTTTTCCCCTCTGCGCCCAGTGGGCGTCTCTTTGAATGAAGAAGGCAAAACGCTTTGATAAACGCGTAGATAAATTTTCGAAAGCTCAGCCGAGCAGATGATTTCGAAAGGCAAAACGAAAAGAGGCCGGGTCAAGGACCCAGCCTCTTCTTGTGTCCGGTCATTGGTGTTTACGGTACGCTTACCCGGAAGAATTGCTGCGTCCCGGAGAGGGTATTCGTATAGGGTGAAGTCGAACCGGCGATGCTCGTGAATGGGCCATCCAAATTAGTCGCCGACTGCAGCACGCCGGTGTTTGGGGACCAGTTCACGATTGCGTTGCCTTCAATCATTCGGATCGTCAGCACGGGCTGATTGGAAACCGCCGGACCGGCGACCCGGATCAATTGCAATCCGTTGAAGTCACCTTCACCCGTGTTGCCTGAAATCGGGTTGGAAACCGCGCCCCAGGTTCCGCTGATGACGCCACTGCCATTGGGCACCACATTTGTAAATATGATATAAGTTGCGCCGTATACAAAGTTAATGGCGGGAATATTGCCATCATCAGCATTGATCGTCACATTCGAACCACCCAAGGCGGCGCCGCTGGCGAAGGCGAACGTTGCACCACGGTCATTATCCGGACCCGTTCCATAGAGATAGAGGTTGTAAACCCCCGGCGGAACGTTGCTCAGCGTAATGCCACCGAGCGGTTTACTTGAAGTCCCGATGCCGGGATAATTGCCGTTCACGATGGCCGAGTTGCCAAGGATAAACGATGGCTGGCCAGGACCGGTATTACCGGTCAGACCGGGACCGTAATAAAGGCCATTATTCCCCTCAATGTCTGCACCATAAACCAGACTTAACGTGATCGGGGTCAACGTTCCGTCGGATCCCACTTGTGGCACTGCCGTCGCATTAAATGCGGGTTCATAGCCGTTCGGGAAGATGCCAAATCCATTCCAATTAGTGCCATCCGCGTCGTCGGTATAGGCGCCGAAACCTTCATACACCGCATTGAACCAGTTCGTTTCCTGGTCAGGTGTATAAGCCGCGTTGGCCGCGTCCATGAAGTTAACGGCGAAAGTGGTGGCACTATTTGCACTGTTCGATCCGGTGTCGGTCAAGGAAATGCCCACGATAGTCGACGTGCTGCTGGTTACCGAACCGGAATAATTGGTAATGACACAGAGATAAGTGTTAGTCCCCGGCAATACTTCCACGGTGAATATGTTGGTGACAGGACCAACCCGGCTGCCGTCCTGAAGCCATTGGAAGCCGAACGGCGGAGTGCCGCCAACTGCCACCGAGAAGGTAATCGGCAGCCCCACAAACGCCCGGGCAGTCAAGGGTTGCAGATTCGCAAGCAAGGTTGGCGCTCCGGCCTCGACTGTCAATGTGGCCACCGTCGTGGATGCGTGACCCGAGAGATTGGTGACCAGGAGTTGATAAAGAGTGCCGTTCTGGCTGGCGGTCACATCTTCCAGGGTAAGAGTACTGGAGGTCGCGCCGGGGATGGCGATCCCTGGCGAACCCGCCGTCACGTCATACCACTGGCAGGCCAAGGCCGGTGAGCCCGAGATCATGGCGCTAAACGAGGCAGATTCACCCACGTTGACCACCATGTTCGTTGGTTGTTGGGTGATGGACGGGGCATAACCACCGATCGCATAGTATTGCGACAAAACCTGGGAGGCCGAAAGTGGATGGTCATAAATCGCCACCTCATCAATGACACCGGGGAACTGATCGTCATATTCTCCGGTGCCAGACTGACGGGCACCAATACTGACGGTCTCATTGGCAGTACTTTCAAGTCCGCTGCCCGCCTCAATAGTGCTGCTTGCCGCCAGGACGCCGTCGACGTAAAGAAATAGATTTCCGTTGGCTTCATCACACACGCCAACCAAATGGTGCCAATTGCTGTCAGCGGCAATCGTGCTATTGCACAGATGCACCCCACCGGACGCATCCCGAACAAAGAACCGGAAATCACCACCGCCCGAACCGGTGTCAAGATTGAACTCCTCGCCGCCATCACCGGTGCCTTTGGTGATAATGCCCGAACCATCACTTTCGATATATTGAGGGAAAGTTGTATAAACCCATGCCTCGACAGAGAATTCAGCGTTGCCACCACTGGGAACGGCAAAGTCTATGCCCGGAGCCTGCATATCGCTGTCGAAAGACGCGGTAGCTCCAAATAAGGCTGCGGTATCCGGGTCGGGAGGATTCGCGAAATAACCGGGCTGACCCAAGGAGGTATTGGTGTAGACGCCATTATGTCCGCCCCAATAATCATGAGCGACAACACCATCGTTGGGATAACCCTGATCCGGCTCATCCAAGCGCCAATAAGCCATGGGGTTGTCGGCCAGGACAGCCTGCGGGTAAAAGTTAGCGGGTTGCGCCTCGACGATCACAGACACCGGGGTACTGGCCACCGTGCCGAGATAATTGCTCACCAGACAAACATAGTCGGAGCTAGCGCCGGCGTTGGTCAGGTTAAAGGTTGCATTCGTTGAAGCCACTGTGCCTCCGGATTTCCAATAGAAATACATGGGCTGCGCGCCGGAGGCTTGCACGGATAACGTCGCACTGCCACCAGCGAACAGCACAAAATTCGTGGGGGACGGCTCGGTGGTTATCTGCAGCGAGGTATTGACTTTGAGCGCAACCACTGAACTCGTTACGGCGCCTTCATTGTTGGTAGCAATGACAAAATAATTACCGGCATTCAAAAGCAGAAGCGAGTTGTAATACAGGCTGGAATTAGTCTGGCCAGACACCGGGGAACCGTTAAAATACCATTGGTAACTCAACGGTGCGCTGCCATCAATCACGACGGTATTCGTGTACGGCACGCCGGCGTTTACCGTGCCGGCAATAGGCGATTTCAGGACATAAGGAGCTATTCCCGCGACCGAGTATAGTTGCTCAACATTCGCCGCTGACAGTGCGTTGGTAAAATAAGCCACCTGCGCCAGGCTACCGTCCCAATAACGGCCGTATGGCTTCGTATAATCGGGCGCGCCGCCCAGGATGATGTCCAGACCGCTGCCGGTATTAAGGTTGTTATTGGCAGCAGTGGCAACAAGAGTCCCATCGACGAAAAGTTCATTGGTGCTGCCGGTGTAGACACCGACGGCCATGTGCCACCTTCCGTCATTGTAGACATCACCGCCCAAATAGGAGAGATCCTCACTACCGCCGGGATTGAACTGGGGACCGTATTCACCAATACCAAACCGCCACCCGCTGTCGCCGTGCCCCACGATGCTTTGAAAACGGTTGTAGCCGTCAGCCGGATTGCCCTGGAACCAGGCAACCACCGATAGTTCGTTGGTGCCCGCGGCGTTCAGAGCTGGTGCCACATTCGTCAGGCTTCCATTCCCGACATCCACTGCGGCGTCTACCCCATTGATCGCAACGGCATAGTTACCCGTTCCAAAACCCGCACCTGACGGTCCGGGCACTCCCGGCAACGTGCCTGGCTGATAGAGCCCGTCCGCGGCACCGCCGAGGCTGCCATAATTTTCGGCTTTGGGAAATGAGGCAAAACTGGATTGGGCCGGCAATTGGTACAAGGGTTCATCCAATCGGAGGTAAATAATGGGATGATCCGCCCTCACCACCGCGGCGTAACCGCCCGCCGTCGCGGCATTGTAATGGTTGGCTATATCGGTCGACGCCAAGACATTTGTATAAATGGCCACCTCATCAAGGTAACCGGGGAAAGAACCGCCACCTTGCGGACGATTAAAGGTGCCCAACAAGATTGGATTGACCGCATCTGGAACATAATATTGCCCTGCGCCATTTGTATTGGGAATTCCCGATGCAGCCTCCGATCCATCCACGTACAACGCGGCGTTGGTGCCGTCAAACGTCGCCACCAGATAAGTCCACTGGCCGGCGGTAACCGCGCTGCTCAGTTCCAGTGAATTATGGTTACCGTTCGTATTGTAAAGGTCGAAAAGCCAGTTGCCATTGTATATGTTCAAGTTAAATCCCGCCCAATCCCCATTCGCATCGAACGATTCGCCGCCCTGACCGCCATCCCCGACAGCATTCACCCAGGTGCTGCTATTGGTGATGTCGGCCCAGCACTCGATCGTGAATGGCGCCTTGATGACAGTTCCTGAGTAAGTATGTGGAATCACAATGTATCGATTGTCATCGTCGCCAAAATTGGCCGCCCCGTCTCCATCGCTGGTCGCCCCGGCAATAGGCCCAGACCAATCCATTTGCGCCGTAAAGCCGTTGTCGTTCGTATCCGGATTGAACCACGTTTCGTAATAGCCATTGCCTGCAGGGCCCAAGCTGCCGCTGTTGGTGGCAATATATGCCGCCGCCGGTTGGACCGTCTCATTCAGCGGCCAATACGCCACAGGGTGGAGCGACATCACGGTGTTGGAATAATCCGCGCGGGCTAGGACAGTGGAAAACAAAACAAGGATTGCGGAAAATATTGTTAATAATGATTTATAGCGCATGTGTATTAGGTTGTGGGGGAACTATTCTACGATGTTCCGAGCTATCGCAACGAAACGGAGAAACTATTCTTCGCGGAGGAGATTTATTGAGGTTCAGTCGATGCCTGATCAACCCAATAGATGTCTTGCGTATTCCGGTCCGGAAGTTTGTAGGCGTGATCGTAAGGCTTGGTGCCATCTATTCCGCCTTCACTGCTGGGACGCACGGTACTGCCGTCCAGCCACCGATGGATCTCGGAATGGCCGTCGGCAAATGAGAAACCGCAGGCCCCGTCATGGTAGGAAGCCGGTAAATCGCTCCATTCAGTCAACTCACCGGGACCCGCCGTGTCGCAGTAAACGTACCAGCCGTCATTGATGCTGTCGGGATGTTCGTCCAGCAGTACAATTATGCCCGAGGCATTCCTGAAATCGCTGGTTTTATGATAAGTCCGGTAAGTGGAACTCATTGAGCCAGGCGTACCGACAAATGCGTTCATCGAATAACTTCTCACCCGAGGCTGGTTCTGATCGGCGAGACTCCCATCTGCCGGACAGTGGAAAATATTCGGGTTACTGCCGAAATAATTGCCGAGCAAGGTCTGGGTGAGCAAGAGCTTATTGGTGTTGTCAGTAAAATTTTCCCAACTCATTACGCCGGCCACCCAGTTGACTTCCAGCCCGCTGGAATTGATACCGGTATCAAAACCCTGCTGGTTGGGGACCAGCTTTTCTCCATTGTCACTGGCATACATCAACCACGCCAGCGTCAGTTGCTTGGTATTATTCAAGCATGATATTCCCTGCGCCTTTTGCTTGGCTTTGTTCAAAGCCGGCAACAACATGGCGGCCAGAATGGCAATGATGGCGATGACGACCAGAAGTTCAATCAATGTAAATCCCGTTTTTCTATTTCGCCGGCGGATAAAAGAAATGGAAGTGCACGTTTGAAATTCGAAACCAACACCAAGGTACGACATATTTTTACGCCTCACGTCAAATAGACACAATGTTCCTGAAGTTACAACTTTTGGCAGAAATTAGTCTCCTAATACGACAAAAAGTACGACAACCATTTACCCACTTAGTTAATCCACTCAACTAACGGGCACAATCTTGCACAGCTCTCAAAAATGTCAAAGCGCAAAACACTTGTCGGATAACAAAACAAATCTTAACACAAATGTTGCAGCTTGCTACGGTGGTGAAGCGAAAATCCTTACAAGTGTTCGTTTACCAAAACACATCCGAGCGACCATCGCCAAATCCTCTTCAACCGGCAGCCAGCTGCGTTTCAATGTCCTTTTTCCACTCTGCCCCGAGGTCCTGCATCGATTTACCCGTGATTTGTTTCCAGATATCGTCGGAGTAATTGCCATCCCGCATTGCCGCGCTCAATTTCGTGACGAGATCCGGGTCATATTTTTCAGAAACCCAGTTCAAAAAATTGGCGGAAACTCGGTAACTGGCATCATATTCAGGCTTGAAATGTCTGAGGTGACGCATCCAGACGATATCCGCGCCATGGCTCTGCGGTTCGTATTTGAACCAGCGGAAGTAATCTGCCATCCCCTCCACCAGCCACCCTGGCCCGTTTGAACCGTCGCCATACTGCTGGACCACATGCACACATTCGTGAACAAGCGAGCCGATGGCTTCCCTGCCGATTTCGCTCTTGAGCCAGACCGAGTTGGCGGTCACGTCTGTGCCGGCGGTATACGCCACGCCATCGATGGGCTTGAGTGTAATCGTGAAGTGCGTCGGAGCGGTGTAACCCTTGCTAGGGAGCAGCGCCACAATTTTGGGATAATTCTCGGCCAACACAGGTGCCAACTGGTTTTGCGCCCAATCCCTCAACTCAGGCGCGGCGGTGGTATCAATAGTGAAATCGGCCTTTCCGTCCACTGTCTTGACGGTGAATGAATTGGAAACATCTTCCCGGGCCGCGTCCCCCGGCCTCAATATCTCAATGCCATTGATTTTGGCGTTGTGATCCGGGCTGTCCGGGGCAGTTACTATACGGATAGCGATGTTCCCTTGGTCATCGGGCACAACGTCCGGGAATTCCTTCACCAGCGCCTTGTTCATGCCGCCGGCATCGGCAAAGATGTCGAAATTGGTCAATACCCATTGGCCATTGATGGCAATATTCTCCAGACGATTGCCGGCGCCATTGTCGAAAACTTCCGCGAAGTGCAGACGCACGAGATAATGGTCGTCTTTGGGCACCGGGAAAGAGTAGGTCAGATCATTGCCGTAACATTCACTCTGGTAAACAGCAGCCGGGGCCGCGTGCGGTGCGCTGGTATCAATGGTTGAACCTGAATGGTTCATGCTTCCGGAAACGATATTCGGGTCAGGCACAAACTCGCCAGCCTCCTCGTCGCTACCGCAAATGACCCGGATAGGCAGAGGCAAAATCACCGGTTTGTTTGACGCCGGGGTAGGAACCGGGGGATAGTTGAAATCTGCAGGCATGGTACCCGGCGGGCGGTCTGCCTGGGCACTGCCCCAGTCAAGGTTGGGTTTGGGACCCATGACCAAATGCAACGTGCCGCCGCCCGTGATTTCTTTATAGGTCAGCCACGCCCGCGTGAGCGGTTGCCCGTTCAGCGTGGCGGATTGGATATAAATGTTCTCTGCGCTGTTATTTTTGGCGATGACCGTGAAGGTGCGGCCTTGATATTTGTCACGATCCAAATGGATCACAGCCTTGGTTACCACCGGGCTGCCAATTGCGTATATGCCGCTGTCAGGATTCATCGGGTAAAAGCCCAAGGCACTGAATATGTACCATGCAGCCATCTGGCCGCAGTCAACGTTCCCGCATTGGCCGGCCGGCGTGTCTCCATATTCCAGCGCCATGACCTGCCGCGCATGTTGCTGCGTCTTATAGGGTGCACCGGCATAATCGTAAAGGTACGCCACATGATGACATTGTTCGTCACCTTGCGAATACTGGCCAACCAGGCCGCTGATATCGGGAATCGTCGTCTGAACGTATGAATCCGCGGCAAACAAGGAATCCAGCTTTTGAACGAACGCGTCGTCTCCGCCGTACAGCGCAATCATGCCGGGCACGTCCTGCTGCACCGCAAAGGCGTATTGCCACGCATCAGCCTCGGTGTATTCATCGCCAACCAAAGCGTTCGTGACAAACGGATAACGCCAGTCGCCATTGGCCTTGCGGCCGCGGAAAAAGGCCGTCGAGGTGTCGAAGAGATTGTGATAATTGTCCGCGCGGTTATAAAATAATTTGGCGTCGTCCTGATGTCCCAGGGATTCAGCCATGCGCGCAATGCACCAATCGTCAAAAGCATACTCCAACGTGCAGGAGGTGGCACAGGCACCCGGTTTCGAGGCGACGTAGCCAAGGGACTTGTAAGTATCCAACCCATTCCGATCCTGCATGGCGGTGTCCCGGATTGCTTGATAAGCCGATTCCGGGTCGAACCCGCGAAATCCGTTGAGGTAAGCCGACGCAATCATGTCGGCGGAGTGGTAGCCGATCATGCACCAGGTTTCATTACCCCACAGCGGCCAGATGGGGGTCGAGTGCTGGCCCAACTCACTGTACTCGTGCAACAACGATTGAACCATGTCGTCGACGCGATCAGGATGCAAAATGGACAACAACGGCCACTCCGCCCGGTAAATGTCCCAGATTGAAAAGGTCGTGTAATTTTGAAAAGTCGCAGCATGGTTTTGGTGGTCCATGCCGCGGTAGGTTCCATCCACGTCATTAAATAAAACCGGCGCGAGGGCGCTCAAATATAGGTTCGCATAAAAAGTGGTTTCAATGTGCGGATCGAAGCTCTTGATTTTAACCGCGTTAAATATCTGCTTCCACTGCTTGACGGCGGCCGCGTGGATTCCGTCAAAATCCCAGCCGGGAATTTCCGCCGCCAGATTCTTCCGCGCACCTTCGATGCCCGTGCCGGAAATGCCAACCTTCACTAAAATCGCCTCATTGGCGCTGGTCCGGTAATTGACGAATGCCTTGATATCCCGTCCATGCTCCGAATGAATATCGGCTCCTGCGCGATCGCCATTCCGTTCGATACCGAACGACGCAAACGGCTTGGAAAATTGCAGCACAAAATAAATCGACCGTTCGCCACCCCACCCGTTGGAAATCCGGTAGCCACTGATAGTATGGTCGTCTTCCACCTGGATCGAAGACTCAATCGGGTCATTGCCGACGTTATGCACCAGATCTAAAATGATGTGTGCCTGGTCCGTTTCCGGAAAAATATATTTATGGAAACCGCAACGGGCCGTCGCCGTCAGTTCAACCATGACTTTGGGATCCTTGAGGAACACGGAGTAATAACCGGGCGTTGCGTGTTCCTGGTCATGCGAAAAACTCGACGAATAACCCTGCCCCGGTGAACCGGCATCGAGATAGAGTTGTCCCACCGTCGGCATTAACATCACGTCGCCGAGACAACCGCATCCGGTACCAGTCAAATGCGTGTGACTGAACCCGAGAATGGCTGAGTCCGTATAATGATAACCGGAGCTGCCATCCCATCCTTGCAGCGGCGTGTCCGGGCTGAGTTGAACCATCCCAAAAGGCACTGTGGCGCCGGGGAATGCATGGCCGTGGGCGTCGGTGCCGATCATCGGCAGCGGTTCATCCACGGGCTGGAGATCAGCCCAGACCGGCGTCGACACCAAACAGAATCCCATCAAACCCGTTAAAAACCTTTTTAAACTCATAGAATTCTTGCTCATTACTAAATTAAATCAGTTATTGATAAAAACTTCCTCATTAGAATTTTAGTTTCCACCAGCGATACCCTCTTTATTCCATCCGGACATGGCAGTTGAAAGCGAATTTCACTTGTTTTGAATCAAAACAAGAAGGCGGGTTCGTGGCTGGTATAGCTTGATGCCCTTGATTTTCAAAGGCGGGGCACAGGACCGATGGTGGCTCCGGGTACAAACTCGACCGGTACGGCGAGTGGTTTGCGGATGACCCGTCCGTATTCGACCAGTTCCAGCACACGTTCCGCGATGCCATGTGAAAACGACTTGGTGTTGGGCTTGTAATGACACAACGGAGGATAGAATTCCGAATACCAGGTGTCATTTGGCATGACAACAAGCGATACATCGTCCGGCACACGAATTCCTTTTGACACGAGCCAGGACAAGCTGGTTAATAAATGATTCGAACTGGTCAGGACCAAGGCGGTGGGACGTTCTTTGAGTTTGAAGGCGGCTTCGTATGCCTTCGCAATGGATTCCGGCGTACGTTCATCCTTGAACATCAATAATTTCGCTCCATTGGCCGCCGTTTCCATCGCCCGCCGCAGCCCGTGTTCAATCAACATCGCGCCAACCCCGCGCTCAACGTATTCAAACATGCCAATGTTCTGATGTCCGTGGCGGATGAATTGCAATCCGGCGTGAAATCCCGCCGGCTCCCAATCCTTGGTCACATAAGGCAGACCCACATCGGGATAAGGCCAGCCATGGATCAACGCCGGCAAACCCTGCTTCGCAAACCATTTTTGGATCGGACTCGACGAAGCATATAATACCCAAGCGGCGGAGGGATGAGTCTGGACCAGGTTTTCCAGCTGATGTTCCGGGTCTTTAAGATGGTATATGTCCGGAGAAACATATTGCAGTTCACGCCCAATCTCGACCAGCCGTTTTTGCGTATCTTCCATCTCCAACAGGGTTTGCCCCTGCTCCACCGAATACGGGGACAAAAAGGTGACCGGCAAATCGGCATCAGCGCGCTTCTTGATGCCTGAAAGCTTCTGCACGTGGATACGCCGCTTCCGACCCTGGACCGATGGTTCGACCCAGCCTTCATTAATGAGCAACTCCAGGGCAAGCCGCAACGTATCACGTCCGACCCGCAGCCGTTCTTTCAAGTCCAATTCACCCGGCAGCACATCCTTCAGGATTCCGCTGGCAATCCACTGCTTCAGAGTCGATGCCGTTTCGTGAACCAGGCTGTTTCGCTTGGGTAACTGTATCATAACTAAAATGTCAGAATGCCACAATCAGGCCGGGGGCAAAATAAAAAATCCGAGCCCGGTTCAGTCGCGCGACGCATTGCCATTCGCCGATTCCCGTCCTAAACTCCGCGTCACGAGAAATGAATGGCGCAATTTCCGATTCATCCGAAAACGCACTGCACGGGCCTGCTTGCGACCCGCAACATTGGTTGCTCGACCCACAGGTGATTTTCTTAAACCACGGCGCGTTTGGCGCCTGTCCCGAACGCGTGCTCGATGCGCAAACCGCCTGGCGCAAACGCATCGAACGCCAGCCACTGCAATTCCTCGTGCGCGAGTTGGAAATGCATCTGGATTCTGCACGAGAGGCGTTGGCGCGGTTTGTCGGCGCCGAAACCGACGACCTGGTCTTTGTGCCCAACACGACCGCTGGCGTAAACACGGTCCTGCGCTCGCTCCAGTTTCAACCGGGTGATGAATTACTCGTCACCAATCAGGAATATAACGCATCGCGCAATGCCTTGAATTTCGTGGCTGAACGTTCCGGCGCCCGGGTTGTCGTGGTCAATATTCCGTTCCCGTTTCGCACCGCCGATGAATTGGTCGCACCCATCCTGAACCGCGTGACGCCGAAAACCAAACTCGCGTTACTCGACCACGTCACGAGCCAGACCGGTGTCGTGCAGCCCATCGCGCGATTGGTGAACGAATTAAATCAACGCGGCGTGGACACCCTCGTGGATGGCGCGCACGCCCCGGGCATGGTTCCGCTGAACCTGAAACAACTCGGCGCCGCCTATTTCACCGGCAACTGCCACAAATGGATGTGCGCGCCCAAAGGTGCCGCGCTGTTGCATGTGCAACCGGACAAACAAAAGCTCATCCGGCCCCTGACCATCAGCCACGGCGCCAATTCCGCGCGCAAAGACCGCTCCCGCTTCCTCATCGAATTCGCGTGGACGGGCACGACCGACCCGACCGCTTTCCTCAGCGTGCCGGACGCTCTGCGCTTCATGCAATCCAGCCAACCCGGCGGCTGGCCGCAAGTCATGAGACGCAACCGCGCCCTGGCGCTGGCCGCCAGAAAACATCTGTGCGATGCGTTGAAAATTGCCGAGCCCTGCCCGGAAGAATTTATCGGCTCCATCGCGGCGGTGCCCATTCCCGGCGCACCGGCCAATGCGCTGCCAAGGTTGCCGTTCAATGAATATCCTCTGCAGGATGCCTTGCGCGAAAAACATGGCATTGAGGCGCCAATCATTTCCTGGCCCGCGGCACCGCAGCGCGTGTTACGCATCGCCGCCCAACTCTACAATTCCCTGCCACAATTCGAATACATGACCAAGGCCCTGCTTGAGGAATTATCGCATGGACTATAAAATAGCGCCTGGTCGCATCCGTCTCCACCCCCGCCACCTTGCTGAACCCATTGACCGCCCGGGTTAATTCGGCAGCACGGGATTCGTGCCCCACTGGCTTGGTTGCGGCCCCATCGTGAAGACAAGTGTCCCGCCCTTGCTCACCGTTCGGATTGGTAAGAATGGGCTATCCCAGTTTCTGCCATTCACGCGAACCGACTGCACGTAGATATTTTTATCCGAAATATTTTCAGCAATCATCGTGAGTTTCTTGCCGTTGGAAAGCCGCATCACGGCCTTCGGTATCTGCGGTGCGCCGATGACATAATAGTCGCTCGCCGGGCAAACCGGATAGAAACCCAAGCAAGTGAAGAGATACCAGGATGACATCTGACCGCAGTCGTCGTTGCCGCACAAAGAGTCGGCCCGATTGCCATATTGTGTGACAACAATTTGATGCAACCGTTCCGCTGTTTTCCATGGCTGGCCAGCATAGGTGTACAAGTATATCATATGATGCCCCGGTTCGTTGCCATGCCAGTATTCACCAATGCAACCGCGCAAATCATTCGTGGATAATCCGTCCATGAACACCTTCGACCAACCGGCGTTGAACACCGAATCCAGTTTCTCAATGAATTTTTCGTTTCCGCCCATCAAGCTGATCATCCCCGGCACATCCTGCGGCACAAACCAGGAATACTGCGAACTGGTCGCCTCGGTGATGTCGTTCAAGTCCCCGCCGCCGCCAAAAGCGTGCGGGTCGAACGGCGTGCGCCAATTGCCTTGGGAATCTTTCGGACGCATCCAGCCGATCGACGGATCGTAAATATTGGTGTAACTGGCCGACCGTTTCATGAAATAAGCGTAGTCGTCTGCCTTTCCCAGGGCTCTGGCCATTTGCGCAACACACCAGTCGTCATAGGCATACTCCAGCGTCTTCGAGAGAGACTCGTCCTCCTTATCACAAGGAACCCAGCCTAGTTTGGCATAGGTGGCAGCACTGTCGTAATCGGGATTCATTGCCGTCGTTTTGATCGCGTCGTAGGCACGCTGCGCATCGAATCCCTTCACGCCTTTGAAATAGCCATCCACAATCACCGGGACGGCATGATAGCCGATCATGCACCAGGTCTCATTGCCTTGCAGTTCCCACATCGGCAGCAAATGATCCACGCTCTGGTCGTAATGCGCCAGCAAGGTGTTGATCATGTCGGAATCGCGTTTCGACTGGATCAAGGTCATCAGCGGATGCTCGGCACGGAAGGTGTCCCACAAGGAAAAAACGGAGTATTCAGTGAAACCATCTGCTTGATGAATGTTCTCGTCAAAACCGCGGTACTCGCCGTCCACATCCTCATAAAGATTCGGTGCGAGTGAAGCGTGATAGATGGACGTATAAAACGTTTCCTTCTGTTCTTCGGAGCCTTCGATCTGAATTTTGCTCAGCACCTGGTCCCATTTGGCTTTTGTCGCCGATTCCACCTTGTCGAAGTCCCAATCCGGAATTTCCGCAGCGAGATTTTGCAACGCATTTGCGGCGCTAACCGCGGAAATGGCGACTTTCACCTCGATGACTTCCCCGGGGCTCGTTTTATTGAATTTGGCCAGGAATTGAAGGTTTGTACCGGCGGCTTCCAGGTGGCTGCGGAACCGGTATGTATTATATATCACCGGCTTGCCAGATTTCATGATCTCGGTGTCGTCAAACGGACGAGAATAGCGCGCGGCAAAATAGAGGTACCGCTCCTTGGCCCAGCCGTTAATCAGGTGAAATCCGGTGATGGTGGAGCCGTCCTCGATCCGCACCCGCGATTCCGCCACATTCCAGGAACCAATCACATGGCTCAAGTCGGTCAGGATGGACGCCCCGTCGCTGGCCGGGAAGGTGAACCGCAGAATCCCTGCGCGCTCTCCCGTGGTCATCTCGGCAGTGACGCCGGATTTAAGAAGTTTCAGCCGGTAATAACCGGCGGACGCCACTTCGTCGTCATGTGAATACGCGGATTGATAACCGCCTTCCGGGTGGCTCTTCTGTCCGCAGAAAAAAGCTGGCTCGCCGACTTGCGGCATAAAAAGAAAATCGCCAAGGTCGGGACAGCCCGTGCCGGTCAAGTGGGTCAAGCTGAACCCGAGTATGGTCGGATCCTCAAAGGCGTAGCCCGAGTCCGTGTTCCAGTTCGTGACGTCCGTGTCCGGACTGATTTGCATCATCCCGAATGGCGCTGAAGGTCCGGGATAGGTGTTACCCTCGCCACCCTGCGTGCCAACCATCGGGCGGATATAATCAGATAGACGCGGTTGTTCCCCGGCGTTGGCCCGGGTGAAACTACTGGCCACCAAAATGATGGCCAGAAGGAATTTGAAAAGGTGCCTGGCTTGATTGGTCTTCATATTCATGCAATATAATTTATTGTCCAACTATTCGATAGAACGAGGCGGCGTTGCTCGGTGTGATTGATAGGGTCCCGCCGGTGATTGTGCCGCCGACATTCTGCCAATCGGGGTTGGCAAGATTGGTGGTCATTTGCACCTGATAAGGCGAAACGCCGCCACTCCAATTCAACTGCAGCGTTCCGCCCTGGAACGACACCGTTGAAACCACTGGTGGCGCCGCCGTCACCGTAATGTTCAGTGTGCCATCCGTGGACAATCCGCCAGGGTCAGTGGCGCTAATCACGAAACTGTTCACGCCAACGTTCGCGGATAGCGGTGTGCCGGAGAGCGTGCCATTGGCGGCAACGTCCAACCATGCCGGGCCGCTGACCATGGCGTAAGTGATCGCGTCACCGTTCAAGTCGACCGCATTGGTTGAGACTGTGCCAGCATAAGGCTCGCCGGCCATTATTGTAGAACCGCCAAATGGGTTGGCAATGAATTCTGGCGGCCAATCAGGCACCAGACTGACGGCCAAAACCAGCACGTATTGATTAACGGGCAGTCGGATGCTCTGCACTACTTTGCTGCTGTTGAGCTTGAACGAATATCCGTACAGATAAAAACTCCGATCATCCTGAGTGCCGTTGCTTTCATTCCGATAGCCCACAAACACATTGCTTTCACCGGCGTAATTTTGCGGCGTGTACCAATCGCTGAGGCTTTGGACGAATGTGGCCGTGGAGTTGTCGGTATAAGTCACCACGAAACTTTGACTGGCTTGATCACCCTGCACTCCTGTCGCCAGCATTCGCAACCCCCAATAATTTCCATTTGGCAAGACAAGCGTTTGGCCGGCCCCACTGATTATGTTCGTCACATTGGCCGGACCAAAGTCAAATTGCACACCGTTCCAGAAATAAGTGGAGCCCAACAGCGTGGCCGAGTACGCGGCACCACCGCCATCAGCACCACCGGTCGCGGGATTCGTGAAGGTTGTGTTGTCGGTGTACATCCCCGCCCGGTTATAATAGGTGCTGAGCGGCGCCGCCGTCGCGGTATTGGCGAGGTCCATCGCCAAAATTTCAACGTTATTATTGTTTGGCAAGGTAACGCTCTTGACAGTCTTGGTTTGGTTTAGCGTAAGACTGTACCCATAGAGATTGACAGCTGTGTTGGTATCCAGCGTGCCGTTGCTGGAGACCCGATAGCCCATGTTGAACACCACGGATTCACCGGCAAAATTCTGCGGTCCGGCCCAATCACTGAGATACTGCTGGATCGTCGTCGTCGAATTGTCCGTATAAGCCACCGTAAAAGTCTGTGCCGACTGCGAGCCGTCCACCGCTGCGCCCAGCAGCAGCAGCGTCGAAAAATTGCCTGCTGGCAATGTTACCGTTTGGCCACTGCAACTGATTGCGTCGGGAACGTTCGCCGTCCCCAGGCCAAACGCCACCCCGTTCCAGTTTAAAGACGTCCCCAACTGGTTGGCAGAATAGGCCGAGCCGCCGTTATCCAGTCCGCCGCTAAAGGTTCTTTTTTCGGTGTAGATGCCCGCACGATTGAACAGCGTTGAAAGACTCACCTCCTTCGCGCCGGGAATCGGGGCCAAAACCGTTAGATTGAGTGCATTGGTGTGCACCAGGCTACCCGAGGTGCCAGTAACCGTTAAAACATATTTCTGCGGAGCCAGGGCGCCAGCGATCGTCAATTTCAGGATGCTGGTGTTAAGCGTGCTCAAAGGACTGAAGGTAGCCGTCACGCCTGCCGGAACTCCGGTAATCGAAAAACCAACGCTGCCCGTAAAACCGTTTAACGGTGTTACTTGGATCACGCTGCTAGCCGCTCCACCTGACACCAATGTTAAATCAGGTTGCGAGACGTAAAACACAAAGTCATTCGTCCCGATACCGGCGAGATAATTGATGGTGTTGCTCCCCGTGGGGGTGCCCCAGCCGGTACAGAGATCATATCCTACTCCGGCGTTAAAACGGTTTGGATTTTGCGAGTTGAAAGTATTGCCGGAAGTCAGGTCGTGAAAGCAACTTGTATAGGCCGAGTAAACACCCTTGCCTAGCTTATAAATGGCTGGATTCACAAAACCTGCCGACGGTTTGCCAGCCGCCGCCGCCGCCTGGTTAACCAGTGCCATGAAACCGGCCCACAACGGCGAAGCCGCGCTGGTACCACCGACTGTGCTTCCCTCCCCGTTCTTGAAATACCACCAAATCGTCGGATTTGCCAACATGGCGACGTCCGGAAAATTGCGGAAACTCGTCGAACCCTGGTTGGCCGTCGTGGCCACACCCACCTGCCAGTCAGGAATGCCATACCCACTGATGCCGCCGCCGCTCCCGGACCACGCCGTCTCCGAAACCCACGAGCCCCCATTGCCAGTCGTCGTCAAATCAGTGCCACCAACGATCGTCGCGTAGGGATTACCTGTCAACCCGGTTCCGCCGTCAGGATCAGCACCGCCGTCGCCGGATGCCTGGCTGAACGATTGGCCCTGCGCCGCGAACTCCTGGAACATCTGGAGCATGCCCTCGTCGATGCCAAATCCGTACGACAACGTCATTTGCTTGGCCTTGTCATCACTCGCGATTCGGTTGAACACATCATCCGCGCCACCTTCGTAGTTCAAAATCGTTGCTCCCGGTGCCATGGACATGGTCATGTCAATGTCCAACGCTTCTTCGCCGTCATCCTGGTTACTTCCAGTCGGAATCCCGGTTGAACCGGAGAGCAGAATATTGCTGACCACCGTGGAAAAACCGGCGTTCGTCTCATACTTGTAGATGTCGTTAGTATAATATGCCCCGCCAACGTCAATAATCGCGATGTATTGCCCAACACCGGTATTCGTCACGCCGGGAACATAGGCCGAGCGAAAATCTTTTCCTGTGAAATCGCCGCCCGGCCCGGAACCGGTCGTGTAAGCGGTGATTCCTTGATTTGCGCTCAATGCAACCGGCTTGATTGGGCCTCCTAACCGGTACGGTAATTCGTAATTATCCAGTCCGCTCACGCAAAGCACCGGCACATGGGTTTCCACGGAGGGTTCGGTGTCGGGCGCGTAAAATGTACGGTTTTCAGTCGGATGCCGGTACAGCCGCAATTTCACCTGGAAGGCATTTTGAATATCGGCCACCCGACCCGTGACATCCACCAGCATGCGGTTGGAATTCGTACCGGTTGGCTTCAAACCGTGCGCCATCGCAAAGTTGATGACTCTCTGGTAATCATCTGCCGTCGGCCCGAACCGTGTAGTGAAATCAGCCGGGGTCAGCCATTGATGAAAATTGGTAGAGGTTGGATCATAAAGTTGTTTGATCAAATTGGTCAGCACGGCCTGATTGTGCAGCGGCAGCGCAATCACCAGGTCTAGATGATTCGTTTCCTCCAAATCCTGGATGGACTGCAAGTGCGCCGTCACAGACGCGGCGCGGCTTGGCAGGGCACGTCGCCCCATCACCTGGGCCGAGGCCGTTAACGGCAATGAAATCAGGGACAAAAATACCAGCAACACCCACACGCAAGCTTTCGTCATAAACAAATCAACAAATCCGCCATCCGTTCGAAATCGCGCTTTTGCTTAGTTCCAAAACAGAATGCACCCGTCACGACTTTTACCTTTTCCTATGAACTACCCAAACAGTTCGCATATTCGGGCGGCAGAAGAAGCAGAATACGCTTGTTTTAAATCAAAACAACTCTTTGGGATGGTCGGTTGAATCCTGAATTTACCGCAGCAACTTCAAATGAAAGGTCATTGCGACGGCAATGCCTCAATGGATGCATTGCATGCCGGCAAATTAACGTCCCTTCATCAGCAGCGAAATTGCTTGCCGCCCTTTCCGCTGACGGCATACTGTGAAAGCGAATGGCGCTTTCCGGCCTGGAATATTGCGCGCTTAGCTCAGTGGTAGAGCATTACCTTCACACGGTAGGGGTCGCAGGTTCGAAACCTGCAGCGCGCACCATCCAGAAAACCCCCAATAGATACATACAAAAGCATTCATTTTGTGTCTTTGTCTGTCATCAATCGTTGTATTGCTATGGATGGTGATCGGAATATTGAAAGATCCATATTTGACTGAAAAAAAATTTCGACGAGTCTTTCTGCCAGGATCGTGAGGACATACGCAGCAATGGAAAGGAATAATCCCGTTTTAGAATTGTAAATCGCTGGCTACAGTTAGGAAGGCGGCGGCGGAGCTAAATGACCAATATTGCTTTGCCTGATGGCGGATTTTGTAGAAAAATCACTTATGGGGTTCGGAGTCCAACCTGACGGAGAGAACCTGCACGAGGTTTCGGCGGCATTCCTCGCATTGGCGGTGCAGCTTCTTCCGAAGAACCAACCACAACCCCGCGAACGCGAAAAGGCTGATCAGCATGCCCGCGATGAGCGCGAAGATGAAATTCATGGTGGATGGCCGCAGGTTGTAGGGAAAGTTCTGGACCAAAATCGCTGGATACACGAGGCTGACGATGGCAAAAGCGATCAAGACCCCGATGAGAAAAGACGCGCGCCGGACAACCCGCAATTCGCGTTGGATGCGGGTCAACTTCTCCATCATTTCCTGACGTTTTGAACTGTCGTCATAACGCAGGCAATGCTTCAAAAACTCCGCATGTTTATGGTGCTCACTCATGTTCACGAGGCACATCGTTCGTAATCGACGCCACCCGCTCTTGAATTTTATCCCCACTCCCCAAACACAGCGGCGAAAGCAAGCCTTTAAGCCACACTAAATGCCGCCGGTCGTCCCGTATGATTTTGCTCGCACACCACCCGGCGCTCCATCCCAAGGAAAAACTTCAATCCGCTTTATGTTATCTCATCCAGTAGTGCGGCAATATGGGGTGTAACCCTACCCTCCGGAAAATGCAAAACAGACTAATAAGCTTAAATAGACGTGGAACGTTCGGGGAAAAGTCATGCCAGAATCCCGATCCCGACAGCCATCAAGGGGGATTCTTCAGCATCGCCACGAGCGACTGTGACGATAATTTCTCCGCCCACCTTCGACATCAAACGAGGGGTCGGTTGCGTCTTGAAAATTGGGTCGTGATTTTAAGAAAACCGCTACGTTTCCAAGTCGTACGCAATAAATCTGTCGCCCGGCCGGTTCAGAGATAGTTTGCCGCGGCTGGAAAATGTGGTAGTTTTGGTTTGAACCAGATAGGAAGTGTCAGGTGATTTATGAACGACGAAACCAGGACAGTTCCTGCCAAAAACCATGTGGACAACGCAGGTTGGAAGGAGATTGTTGCCAAATACCAAAAGCCGTCAACGTGGCGGGCGCTGTGGCAGATCATTAATACAATGGTGCCTTTCACGGCTATCTGGTATCTCATGTACCTGTGCCGGCCCATTTCCTGGTGGCTGGTCGTTCCCCTGGCGATCCTGGCCGGTGGTTTGCTCGTCCGCGTGTTCATCATTTTTCATGATTGCGGCCACGGATCCTTTTTCAAATCGCGTGCTGCCAATGACACTGTGGGTTTTATCGCGGGCATTCTCACGTTCACTCCTTATTATCACTGGCGGTGGGAGCACGCCATTCATCACAGCAACGCTGGTCATCTGGATAAACGCGGCACGGGTGATGTCTGGACCATGACGGTGCAGGAATACCTGGAGTCATCCCGCGGCAAGAGATTTTCCTATCGGCTCGCACGCAATCCAATAATCCTCTTTGTGGTCGCTCCAACCTTTCTGTTTTTGCTCCGGCAACGATTTCCGTCGCCCAAAGCCAGCCTGCGGGAACGGCATTCGGTTTATATGATGAATCTGGCGATTCTGGGAATGGCGATTGCGCTGAGTTGGACTTTTGGTTTCTGGTCCTATCTGATCATCCAATTGATAATCCTGATGGTCGCCGGGGGCGCCGGGGTGTGGCTGTTTTATGTTCAACACCAGTTTGAGGATGTTTATTGGGAACGCGGGGAAGACTGGAGCTTTGTCGCGGCTGCCTTGCAAGGCAGTTCGTTCTATAAGTTGCCACGCATCCTGCAATGGTTCTCCGGCAACATCGGATTTCATCACATTCATCACCTGAGCCCGCGCATTCCCAACTATAACCTCGAGAAATGTCACCGGGCCGATTTACTCTTTCAAGAGGTCAAGCCCATCAAGTTTTTCGCCAGCCTGAAGTCTCTCACCTTCCGCCTCTGGGATGAAAAACGCAAGAAACTCGTGGGCTATCGCCATCTCCAGCAGCTGCGCAAACAGGAAAAGCAAACACGACGATCGTAAGCGGCGCTCGCAATTTGAAATATCCATACGCAGATAAGGTGAATGCTCTTTGCGTTAGAAGTTTATCTGGCCATTTGTGAGAGTGAAACCGTCAATTATTGGACCGTGGTCTTAAATGCAAGCCAGAGATGCATTGTTGCCATTGCTGGGCAGCGGAGAGGGAAAGGGAATGGCCTGCGGCCTGCAAACTGAACTCTGTTACCAGGACCGAGCTTCGCCCTCTTCTGTTAAAGTGCCCCCTTTGTCCCAAGAGCTTCCAGAATATCATGCAACTTTCAATTCGGACCCTGCAACTAGCCTGTCCTAACGGCCTTCGCGAGGGCGCCACCCCCCAAAGCCCCAACCATCCAGACAGGTCCAAACTCCTCGTAAATATGTCACTTAAAGTCTGTTGCGAATCAGGGTCGTTTGATTGAGAATTCTCAATAGGTATTCCAACACGGGTTCGTCAGCAAAGAAGTTATGCCTATAAATGACGTAAAAAAAATGTTCGGCGCGGCAGTAAGGGTTAGGCGAAACCAGTTGGGCTTTTCGCAAGAGAAACTGGCCGAAATGGCACAATTGCATCGCACTTATGTTTCCGATGTTGAACGCGGGGTGCGCAATGTATCGTTGGAAAGTATTGAGCGGCTCGCTCAGGCGTTAAAAATCTCGGTTTCCACGCTTTTCCCAAGACCGGAATTGCCGGGCGGGAAGAAAGTCAACGGCGATAATCCTAGTATTGATCTCATGGATATCCTCCTGGTCGAGGATAATCTGAATGACGTGGAACTTACCATGCATGCCTTCAAAAAAGCGCGGCTCAACAACCCGGTCCATGTCGTCAACGATGGCGCCCAAGCGCTGGATTTTGTTTTTTGTCGGGGAGAATACGCGCGAGGTCGCGCGGAAGCGCGCCTGCTGCTCATCCTGCTGGACCTGAGACTGCCGAGAGTAAGCGGACTGGACGTTTTGCGCCGCCTCAAAGCCGACAAGCGGACGCAAAAAATACCCGTCGTGATCCTGACGGTTTCCCAGGATGTTGGCGACGTTGAGGAGTGCATCCGGCTGGGAGCGCAAAATTACATCGTCAAACCCGTGGATTTTCAAAGGTTCAGCCGGGCTACGCCGCAATTAAATTTGAATTGGGCGTTGTTGAAGCCGCCCGAGTCGAGACAGCGAAAAACCACAAACTAGTCTCCGGGATCAAACTGTCCGGCGTCTTCACCCTATGAGAATGATCTCATGGGTAATTTAAAAAAACCCGTTATGAGTGCGGAACAATCCCTGAGGGCGTCGCTGAAGGAAATTGGCGACCTGAAGGCCGCATTAGACGAGCACGCCATCGTCGCCATAACCGACCCGAAAGGAAAAATCACTTACGTCAACGACAAATTCTGCGCGATTTCAAAATACTCACGCACTGAATTGCTCGGTCAGGATCACCGCCTCATTAACTCCGGCCATCATTCCAAGGAGTTCATCAGCAAGTTGTGGGAGACCATCACTCAAGGCAGGGTCTGGAAAGGCGAAATCAAGAACCGGGCGAAGGACGGATCATTCTATTGGGTCGACACGACGATCGTGCCCTTTCTTAACGACGACGGTAAACCTCGTCAATACGTGGCCATTCGCGCTGACATCACCGAAAAAAAGCAGGCCGAAGCCGCCCGGGAGCATCTGGCAGCAATTGTGAATTCTTCGGACGATTCCATCATTGGGAAAACGCTGGCGGGAGTCATCACCAGTTGGAATCCCGGGGCCGAAAAAATGTTTGGCTACACGGCCACTGAAGCAGTGGGAAAACCAATGACCATTATTTTCCCGCCAGAGCGTGTCAGTGAGGAAGCAGAAATCCTGGCGCGGATAGGGCGCGGCGAGAGCGTGAAACATTACGAAACAATTCGGGTCCGGAAAGACGGGAAGCGTTTGTATGTTTCCGTGAGCGTCTCGCCCATCATGAACCAGGCAGGCCAGATCATCGGGGCCTCGAAAGTGGCTCGCGACATCACCGCGCGGAAGCACATGGAGTCGGCGTTGCAAGAACGCGAGGAACAACTGCGCCTGTACGTGGAGCACAGTCCGGCGGCGATTGCCATGTTCGACCGCGACATGAAGTATTTGGTGGTTAGCCGCCGCTGGAAGGAAGCTTATCGGATAATCGATCAATCCGTGATCGGGCGCAGTCATTATGAGGTCTTTCCCGAAATCTCAAAGCGATGGATTGAGATTCATCAACGCTGCCTCGCAGGCAAGGTTGAAAAGTGTGACGAAGAATCATTTCATCGCGCTGATGGCACGATCGACTGGATCCGGTGGGAAGTCCGCCCCTGGCATCGTGCGGACGGCTCAATTGGCGGCATCATTATTTTCTCTGAGGACATCACGGATCGCAAACGTGCGGAAGCAGAGATCCGCCTTTTAAATGCAGAATTGGAGCAGCGCGTACTGGAGCGCACTGCCCAACTGGAGGCGGCCAACAAAGAATTGGAAGCATTTTCCTATTCTGTTTCACACGATCTGCGCGCTCCGCTACGCGCCGTCAACGGTTTTGCCGGCATAGTGCTGGAAGAGTTCAGTGCGCAACTTCCCCCGGAAGGCCGGAATTATCTGGAGCGCGTACGCAAAGGCAGTCAGCGGATGGGAGAATTAATTGACGACTTGCTGGCCTTTGCAAGATTGAGCCGGCAACCATTAAACCGCCGAGAACTCGACATGACCCGGCTGGTGAACGAGGTCTTGACGGAATTGAATCCACAGGCGAGTGAACGCCAGATCGATTTGCGGGTTGGCGACCTGTCTACCTGCAAGGGTGATCCGTCGTTGTTGAAACAAACC
>JBEKMT010000063.1:0-23968 GCA_050008355.1 Verrucomicrobiota bacterium | reverse complement strand
AAAGTTAAAAAAGATGAAAGCATTACGCCACAACTCCAAACGATGCGAGAGCAAGCGGAACGTCTCGGCCTGTTCGTCGGTTGGATTGTCGCTTGTTGAATCATGGCCATCATTTTGGCGTCGCATTTCAGACTGACCTCGTTGTCAAACCGGGTTTGTTGCCGGGAGGGTATCACCCGAATTCATCAATTTCTGCCTCTTAAAATGAACCAAGTCAGAATAGCAGCCAGCGCGAAAATGATTATTTCAGCCGTCAATTTGCCTTCGGGCGTAATCTTGGCAATGGTGAATTGGAGGGTGTCTGCGATCATTTCTCCCGCTCGATTAAAGTTTTAATTCAGCCGTTTTTCAACTCTTTTGTTGGCGGGCTGAGTTTTGGGGCGTGAGAATCGAACTTCACGCAGCAACCTTCCTGTAGCATCCCCGGCCCCGCGGCTGGACCGTAGCGCCGCTTTTATCCCCCCTGATAGACTATTGAAAATACGCCAAACTTATGCTTTTTGCGCCGGCCGGGGTGCGAACCACCAAGAAGTCCTGGCCGAGTTGTGGGTTTGAAAAATGTATGAGGTCAAACGTCAATCCGTAACCCCGGCCCCCCTATACCCTTTCCAGAAAACCAATTGTTTGCTTTGTTTACTTTACGAATCGTCAACGCACGGACGGGGAAGGGAACACAAGCGAAGTGACAAAGTGGCAGTGTTCATTGATTCTATTGAACATGTTGAGGATTTAGCTGCATTTATTTGGTGATGTCGGAACCCGTCAAAAAGCGTGCTTTTCAGTAAACCACCTTATTCAGAGGATATTCAATAATACCTTCGGCACCGGCGGCTTTGAGTTGCGGAATTAATTCACGGACGACGTGTTCGTCGATGATGGTTTCCACCGCGACCCAGCCTTTCAGGCTCAGGCTGGAGATGGTTGGATTGCGCAAGGCGGGCAGATCCGCGAGGAGTTTCTCGAGATTCTTTTCCGCGATGTTCATCTTCAGGCCGACTTTCGTCTCGGCTTCCAGGGCACCTTTCAACAGCATTGCCATGGTCTCGATTTTTTTGCGCTTCCAGGCGTCCTTCCAGGCTGTGTGATTGGCAATCAATCGCGGTGTGGACACCAGCAGTTCATCCACGATGCGCAGTTTGTTGGCGCGCAGCGAGGAACCCGTTTCGGTGACTTCGACGATGGCGTCCACTAATTCATGGGCCTTCACTTCCGTGGCGCCCCAGGAAAATTCCACTTCGGCCGACACCCCGTTTTTTTTGAGATATTTTTTCGTGATGCCGACGACTTCCGTCGCGATGCGTTTGCCTTCGAGGTCTTTCACTGATTTGACCGGTGAATTTTCCGGCACGCACAAGACCCAGCGGGCAGGGCGGCGCGAAACTTTGCTGAACAGAAATTCCCCGACCTCGTGGACCTTCGAGCCGTTTTCAATCACCCAATCGTGTCCGGTGATGCCGCAATCCAGGTAACCGTGCTCGACATAGCGGCTGATTTCCTGGGCGCGGATCAGCCGGATCTCCAGTTCATCGTCATCCACATAGGGCACGTAGGAGCGGCTGCTGACCGAGATATTGAACCCGGCCTTCGCCATCTTTTCGATGGTGGCCTCTTGCAAACTTCCCTTGGGCAAACCAAATTTTAATTTCTTGCTCATCTGAATCTTTTGAATCCCGTAAATCCCGTGATGCGCATGAACGCGAAGAACTCTTCGACAATTTCTTCATACGCGGTACCGGAAAATTTCGGATTACTATCTTAACAACCTGCCAATTCCGCCGGGGAAAATCCATCATCTTCTTCGCCGGACCATTCCACACGCAAACGGAGAGCAGGGTGGGTGGGGGGGAGAAGACATCGATTCGTGGCGAGGCGAGACTCGAGCAGAAACTTCCTTCTTTGGATTTGACCGCATTATTTCCAGATCACACGCCGGCCTTGCACGGAAATTTGTCCCTTGGCGATGGCCGCCACACATTTTGGATAAAGCTCATGCTCGGCGGTTTGGATTCGTTGATGCAAACTCGGGACGGTGTCTTGATCGAGAACCGGCACCGTCTGCTGGCCGATGATGGCCCCGGAGTCCACCCCGGCATCCACGTAATGCACGGTGCAGCCGGTGATTTTCACACCGTGATCCAGCGCCTGCTTCCAGGCTTCGAGCCCCGGGAAGGACGGCAGCAACGACGGATGCACGTTGACGATACGCCCCTCAAAAGCGCGCAGGAAATCACCTTTCAACACGCGCATGAACCCGGCGAGCACGATCAAATCCACGTTGGCCGCCTGCAACTGCTCCACGAAGGCGCGCTCGGCTTCCTCGTCCAGTTTGGTGCGGAATTTTCCAGGAGGAATGAAGCGGGCGTGGATGTTGCGCTCGCGAGCGTGCGTCAAAATGCCCGCGCTTTCGACATCGCTCAACACGATGGCGACCTCCGCTGGAATCGTGCCCGCCGCGATGGCATCGGCAATCGCGACAAAGTTGGAACCTTTGCCGGTGCCGAGAACGCCCAAACGAAATGAATTGCTCACGCCGCTCTGAATATCAGAGCAACCGCCTAAAACAAGTTGAAAGGGGAAATAGCATTCCCGTTCATAATGGGAGACTCGCCACCTCTTTCCAGATTGGTGTGAACGCGAACGACGGCTGGCATCGCCTGTTTGTGGGATGGCTGCGATGTCACCTTTGTCGAAAATTTTGCGTCTAAGGCACCGTGCCCGTACTTGGATTCCATTTTATTCGAGCCGGAATAGCGTTGTTGCTAAGCATCATTTTCATTTCGTCACCCATGCGCGCTGCGGAGATTCCGGTGACGGTGGGCGATGACGAAAATTACTACACATTGGCAAATGGGATTGTTACGGCGCAGATTTCAAAGCATTCCGGCGATTTGATTTCGTTAGAATACAAAAGCCTGAAGATTCTCGACCCGCGTGGACGCCGGCCGGCCTATTGGTCCCATAACACAGCGCGCGGCCAGTCGATCATCGCGGGCCTCACGATTGATCCGCAAAGGAATGGTGGTGAACGCGGCGAAGTTTCCGTGAAGGGCATCGCGAACGGCAATCAAATGGGAAGTGGCCCGGGCGGCAGCGTGGTGGCGGACGTTGAGATCCGTTACGCGCTTGGCCGCGGCGATTCCGGCCTCTACACCTACTCGATTTTTACTCATCCAACGAATTATCCGGCGACGTCCGTTGGCGAGGCTCGGTTCTGTCTGAAATTGAATGATGACGTCTTCGATTGGATGACCGTGGACAAGAACCGTAACATGAAAATGATCACGGCCTATGATTGGGACCACGGCACGACGCTGAACATGAAAGAGGCGCGCCGGATGAACAGCGGAATTTACCTCGGTCAGGTCGAACATAAATACGATTATTCCGCAAACCAGTTCGAGGTTCGCGCCTGGGGCTGGTCCAGCAGTGCGGATCACGTGGGAGTGTGGCTCGTCAATCCGAGTGTGGAATATTTGAGCGGCGGCCCGACGAAGTTTGAACTTTCGGCGCATCGGGACGCAACCTTCGGGCACGACACGGATGCCCCGGCTCCGCCAACCCTGCTCAATTACTGGCGCGGCAGTCATTACGGCGGCAGCATCTGCAACGTTGCCGCCAATGAGGCATGGACGAAAGTGATCGGCCCGTTTCTGATCTACTGCAATTCCGGCGAAACCCACGACGCCATGTGGCTTGATGCTCTCGCCAGGGCGCAAACGGAATCAACCGCGTGGCCTTTTGACTGGGTCGCGGGCGTGGATTATCCGCATCGTGATGCCCGAGCGACGGTGACGGGTAGAATGGCTTTGAACGATCCACAGTCGCCGGGTTTGGTTGTGAGCAATCTGCTGGTTGGATTAACAGCGCCGGACTATGCGCTGCCCGCGAGCTTCCGAAGTCCCGCGAGATTCGACACCGGCCCGCGCAGGGTGGATTGGCAGAATGACGCAAAGCATTACGAATTCTGGGTGCGTGCCGACTGCAAGGGAAGCTTCTCCATTCCCAATGTCCGGCCGGGCGATTACACCCTCCACGCCATCGCCGATGGCGTGCTCGGCGACTTTACTTATTCCAACGTGACCGTCAGGGCCGGCGCAAATCAGGATCTCGGGAAACTCGAATGGCAGCCGGTCCGTTACGGCCGGCAGCTCTGGGACATCGGCGTTCCAAACCGTAGCGGCACAGAATTCCTGGATGGCGACAATTATTTCCACTGGGGCTGGTATCTGGCTTATGCCAAATTATTTCCGGACGACGTGAATTATGTCGTTGGCAAGAGCGATTTCCGCAAGGACTGGTTTTTTGAGCAGGTGCCGCACAACGATAATCCCGACAACACTACCGGCATCGGCCAGGGCCGCAGCACTCCATGGAGGATCCACTTCATTTTGCCCACTGCGCCGCAGGGCAGGGCGACGCTTCGGCTGGCGATCTGCGGGGTCGGCGCCCGCAGTATTGCAGCGACCATGAACGGCCAGTCCATCGGCATTATTACTGGGTTGGTGTACAACGCGACCATTGACCGGGACGGCATTGGAGGGTATTGGTCGGAACATGATCTTGTCTTCGACGCGTCGCTGATGAAGCCGGGCGAAAACGAATTGACCCTGACGGTTCCCGCCGGCGGGCTGATGAGCGGAATAATTTATGATTATCTGCGACTGGAATTGGAGGACTACGCCCCGGGAAAATGAATTTCCATATTTCGCATTAATCATTTACTCCAAACTTCTTTTGGTCTTTCCGTGAACGTTTTTACGATTTGGTTTTGCTTCAACTCGCCAGAAGATGCGCTTATGAAAATAAATTTAGCCGCGATTATGGTTGGCGCAGTTATTTCCGTTGAGAGTTGGCGCGCCGTCTCGTGGTCCTGAAAGCAGCCAAGGCGAGCAATGAAGCCCTTTGAGTCATTTTCCAAACGACGCAAGTGCCAAGCAAATTGCTGGTGCGCCAAATTGAATCCTTAACTCGGCGAGCGAGTTCATTCTGATTCCAAAATCTCTTGCTATTCGTCCCCGCTTGTGAAAAATTTCACGAGCGATTTCTAAACTATATGCCACACGTCAAACTACACATTCCGGGGCCGGTCGAAGTGAGCGATAAAACCTTCAAGGCGCTTTGCTCTCCGATGATCGGTCATCGCGGCCAGGGGTTCAAGGACCTCTACGCCAAAATCCAACCCCAACTCCAGCAATTGCTTTCCACGAAGCAACTGGTGTATTTGTCCACCTCCAGTGCCTGGGGCGTAATGGAAGGGGCGATCCGCAATCTGGTGCAGAAAAAAGTGCTAAACTGCATGTGCGGCGCGTTCTCGGACAAATGGTTCGATGTGTCCAAGAAATGTGGCAAACAGGCCGAAGCGTTGCAGGTGGACTGGGGTTCACCGATCCGCGCCGAGGCAGTTGACAAGAAACTGGCGACCGGCGAATTCGATGCGCTCACGCTGATTCACAATGAAACTTCCACCGGCACGATGAGTCCGCTGGCGGAAATCGCAGCGCTCAAGAAAAAATATCCCGACGTCATTTTCATCGTGGACGCGGTCAGCTCCATGACGGCCGTGCCACTGAATTTTGAGGCGCTGGGAATTGACGTCCTGCTCGCCGGAACGCAAAAGGCTTTCGCGCTGCCACCCGGTTTGGCGGTGTTTGTGGCCTCGCCCGCGGCGCTCGCAAAAGCGGCCACGGCAAAGGATCGCGGTTACTATTTCGACTTCGTCGAATTTGAGAAAAATGCAAAGGACAGCATGACCCCGAGCACACCGGCCATCCCGCATATTTACGCCTTGAGTTCCAAGCTCGACGAATTTTTCGCCGAAGGTCTGGAGGCACGCTACGCCCGTCACCAAAAAACCAACAAACAGATCCATGACTGGGCGGCCAAACATGGTTTCACACTGTTTCCCGAGAAAGGTTTTGAATCTCTTACCCTAACGTGCGTGAACAACGGCGCCAAGCCCGGCGGACGCACGACGGACGTGGCGAAACTGCAGAAACTTGTCAAGGAACGCGGTTTCCTGATTGATGGCGGCTACGGCAAGATTAAAGGCACGACCTTCCGGATCTCGAACATGGGTGACGAGACGGAAGCGACCATGAACCAGTTGATTGTCGCGTTGGACGAATCGATCAAGCTGGTGTAATATGGCTCGTGGTTTGGTTTGGTTAAGGTTTGTTTAGGTTAAGCAGGAACACCGGCGACCCGCGAGGGTCGCCGGTGTTTTATTTTGGGTGTGTTTCCGAGGCTCGATTTTCGAATGCAAGCGAGTCGCCTACCGCCGGCGGGAAAGAAATTCATCGAGTCGTGGCTTCTACCTTCAGATACCGGCTTCCGGGTTTCTCAATGTTCAAATCCCTGCTTGAAACCGTCGATTTCGGTTTGGTCCGCCGGTAGCTTCCTCATAAACCAACCTTGCATTGCTTTCCAAAAGACAAAATAAGGTTAAAAACTTTGTGAACGATTAGCCATTTTTGTCCCAGATCTCGCCTTATTTGGTGGCGGCTGAGTTGCCAGCTAATAAGAAACAATAAACGTTTTGAGGCCATGAACCAATCTACTGAGCGAGTCGTAGCCAGAACATCACGGTGCTGGCAGAAGTTGCAAGGGATTTCAGCGTGTCGAAGCATAGGGTTGCCTCTGCCGGCCCGGCCCGGCGTTTGCACATGACCCAGAACAATAAAAGGAACATACTATGAGTACGATTCAAAATAATTTGGCGGAAATGCATAAGTACCCGTTTGACAGCAGCCTTCCGGTTCAGTGGGGGCCGCAGTTCGCGGAAGAACAAAGTATCCCTGACGGTCGGCATTACTTTGAGAGAACAGCGGATATAGCGCAAAGCCAGACTTCACTGAGCAATTCATTCTTTCCTGAGGAGCTTCCGAAAGAGGATTCCCGTTATCTTGAAACGGAAGTCTCCGAGGAGGACAATTTTGAAGGCATGATCGGGCGAAGTCCCGTAGTCGGCAAGTTGCGCAGGCAAATCGAGGTTGTGGCTCCAACAGGTTCCACCGTTCTTATCCTCGGAGAAACCGGTACGGGCAAGGAATTGATTGCGCGAGCGATTCACAATCTCAGTCCCCGTTGCGAGCGCCCCTTTATCAAGGTCAATTGCGCCGCAATTCCCAGCGGGCTGATCGAAAGTGAACTGTTCGGTCATGAGCGTGGGTCGTTCACCGGGGCGGTAAGCCGGCGGATCGGTCGCTTCGAAATGGCGCACGGTGGCACCCTGTTCCTCGACGAGATTGGCGACATCCCGCTTGAGTTGCAGCCGAAACTTCTGCGCGTCCTCCAGGAACAGGAGTTTGAACGGCTGGGCGGAACGCAAACCAACAGGGTGGATGTGCGCGTCGTAGCGGCGACAAGCCGTGATTTGCCAAGAATGGTGGCGGCCAGGGAGTTTCGGAGCGATCTTTACTACCGATTGAATGTTTTCCCGTTACGCGTCGCGCCTCTGCGTGAACGCCCGGAGGACATCCCCTTGCTGGTGCGTCATTTTGTGGATTATTACGCTCGAGGGATGAATAAGCTGGTGCGTGATATCCCGCTTCAGGCGATGGAGGTTTTGTCTGGATACTCCTGGCCGGGGAACATCCGCGAATTGCAGAATATCGTCGAGCGGGCGGTCATACTCTCGCCTGGCAAGGTTCTGTGCCTGCTTTTGGAGGAGCTAAGACCGTTTGCGCCGGCGGTTTCCGCGGCCAGACAAGCTCCTGAAGGAGGAACGACGTCGTTCAAGGATGCCGCGCGAGATCACATCCTGCAGGCCCTGGAAGCAACCAACTGGGTATTGGGAGGTCCGCGCGGAGCTGGTGCCCGGCTTGGTCTGGCGCGCACAACTTTGATCGGCAAGATGCAACGGCTGGGCATCAGCCGGGCACAGGCTTAAACGTATGGAAAACAAGCGCGGTTGATTAAGTGTCCGGGCGCCAAGTACCGATAAGCGCCGTGGCATTTTAGGAATCAACTGACGACCGGCAGACGCGCCGTCAAGATTCCGACACAATGTGGCTGGTCACGCGCAGGTGGGGACGGGCTTTTTTTGCTCGATCTCGTTGATTTTACGGGAGGTGGGGGATGGGGCATCGATTTTTCAAACATGGCCCGACATTTGCAATAGGAACCGTTGAGGCTGAAGGCAACCGACAAATGCCTGGTTGAAAAGCAGGGCATTGGAATTGTTGCGATCATAAAACCACCAGCCCATTAACGAAACCCAAAAGGAGATCCGTGGCCAGCCATGAATGCGAATACAACAGAATTGGAGAGGAACAAGGCGGTTGTAATCCGTTTCAACAAGGAAGTCCTGGAAAAGGGTGATCTGGGAGTTTTCCATTCGATCATTGACGAGAACTTCGTCAATCACGCTGCCCTGCCCGGGACCGATGCCGGTCCGGACAGTCTGCTTGACACCTACAATAACATTCTCAGACCGGCGATTCCGGATTTGAAGGTGGAAATTTATGATCAGATTGCCTGGGGTGATAAGGTCTCAACCAGAAAAAAGGTGCGCGGCACGCACTCGGGCGAGCTCTTGGGGATTCCGGCGACAGGCCGGGCGGTAGCCATAGATGTAGTTGACATCGTGAGACTCCGTGACGGACGTTATGTTGAACATTGGGGTATCAATGATTTCACGAGTGTGCTGACTGATCTCCGGACCAAGCAGGTTCGAAAATGAAACCGCCGTGCCTCAGCGACTTCGATGGTGTCCAGCCGTGTTTTGATCAGGCCGACATGTGCCGGTCTTTGATGCGATCTACCAGAGAAGGCAGAATCACGTCGCATGCGCTAACGAAGGGCGAGAGCCCCGGAACCAGAATTCCACCGGAAGTCTTGCCGGGTTTGAGCGGCATTGGCTTTTGGGATGCGGTTGGCCCACAGGGCTGGGGGATTCCGGCTCGCCGGAACGAAGGCATCGAAATTCATTTCCTCGAGACGGGGAAGATGGTGGTTACGGTGGATAACCACCGGTTCAATCTTTTACCGGGCAGCCTGACCATTACCCGCCCCTGGCAGTGGCAGAAGCTGGGTGACCCCAACGTCGGGTCAGGCAGGGTGCACTGGCTGACTCTGGACGTTGGTGTGCGGCGGCCAATGCAACCATGGCGCTGGCCGGGATGGCTCGTGCTCACGCCGCATGATCTCGCCGAATTGACCCGCAAGCTTGACGGTACTGAATCGCCGGTATGGCAATCGATTCCCGGCATGGCGCACACGTTCCAGCAGATATCGCTATGCGTGGTCAATTGGGACAAGCCACACGCTGTTTCACGCCTTGCCGCGCAGCTCAACCAGCTGTTCGTGGCCATTCTGGATGCCGTGACCGTGCCACGAAGCATTGACAATCCGCGGCTTACCTCGCGGCGCCACAAGGTGGAGCTGTTCCTGCAACAACTGGCCAAAGATCCGGCCGGGGACGATGAACTCAGGACTTTGGAGGCGATGGCCAGCCATTGTGGCATGGGCATAACGAGTTTCACAAAATTCACGCGTGAGCTGGTGAACGTCGCACCAATGGAATATTTGAAGCAATGCCGGCTCGAACAGGCTGCCCGTCAACTATTGGAACAGCCGGGACGTTCGATCACGGAGATTTCATATGCCAATGGTTTTAATTCCAGCCAATATTTTTCCACCTGTTTTCGCCGGCAATTCAAGATGTCTCCGACCGAATATTTGGAAAGGCGACCGGTCTTAAAAGGAACGGTAGGCTAATTTGTCCGTGCTCCAAACCTTCTCCTACCAAAGAATCACCACGGTCTGGAATTGAGAATTTGCTATTATCCGCGCTGTTGAAGGTACCGATCAAAACTCCTGACCATCTGCAATTCACAGGCCGTCTTTAGCATTTTGCTGCGGTGTTCAATTCCGCCGTATTATGGGTTAGATCCAATAGTTGCGTGGTGCGGGAAGACGCGCTCTTGCACGTATTGTGCGGTACTCTTTGCGAAGTCTGCGATAACAGACGGGCCACTATTTGGTAGTCAAACCAGGCGATTTCAATAAAATGAGGGTCGTACTCACTTTTCACAATGGAAACTTGCAAGGAATTAACCGACGTAACAGTCCATCATCCACAAACGCAAGCCAGTGGAGTTAAGGCACTTAATGTTGAATCCCGACCGTGGATTGCGAGTTTCCCCATCTGTCCCGTCTTAAATCAATATCAAATTCTTCATCTCGGAATTCAAAAGACAACGGCTCCCACCCGTATTGTCCGTACTAAACAAACCACCTCTTATTTTTTGGCCTGCACCAACGGTAAGGGCAGGGTTTTGATTGATGGAAGCTGGCGGATTTGCCGGAAAGGTCACGCGTGCTTGCTGCCAGCTTACACGTTGAACGCCTTCGAGGCGTTGCCCGGCATTTCATGGGAGTTTTGCTGGGTTTGCTACTTACGTCCAGTGGAGCAACGACCCATCTCCGATATCATCGCCCCGGTCATGGCCCGCTTTGACGCATTGCCTTTGCAGTCGGCCATAACGGGGTTGATTTATGAGTGTAGCGGTCCCAATCAGCCGACTCTCATGCAGGAATGGACTGATTTGATCAATGCCTACGTATTGCGTTTCATCAAACCATCCGACCAGCCTGACCAGTTGCGTTTGCTTTGGGAGAGGGTGGCATCCAAGCTCTCTTATCAATGGAATCTAGCCAAACTGGCGCAGGAAGCCGGTTACAGCAATGAGCACTTGCGCCGGTTATGCCGTCGGCAGCTGGGCCGCAGCCCCATGCATCAGGTTACTTATCTCCGGATGCGCCGGGCGGCGGAACTTTTGAGCACTACTGAGCAGACGATTGAATCGATCTCACATGAGATTGGTTATCAAAACCCCTTTGTTTTTTCCAACGCTTTCACAAAGTGGATTGGTTGGCGACCATCAGAGTATCGCAGGAAAAAGCGCAATCCGGAAACGAAGCAGACGTGAGACCATGTTATTAAAACGGATTTACGAGATGGTGGTTTCTTCATGAGTCGGCCTGAAGTCTAAGTTGGTCATGCTCGCCTTTACCGGGCTGGCACAAGGAGAAAGCCAACATCACAACGATTGGCGCAAAAATCCGGCCGGAGCTTTCATTTGGGTTCTCGAAGTAAAGCCGGAGCATTGGTGATACTGGATCCTTCTGTCCATTCGTGCCCGCCGGGATTCATAGGGCCGATGTTGATTTGTCCGGTGTAAAAGTCGTGGAAGAGAGCATAGGCCTCCGGGTCGTATTTTCGGAAACCTTCGGGGCCATTTTCCGGTTTTGGACCCGTCATGTTCAGATCGCCATGCGTGCCGAAATACCACATCGTCAGCTCAGCAAAAAACTCGTCGGCATTGCTCGCCGAATAAGCTCCTTTCCAAAGTCCGCGGGCCAGTGACCGTCGGTATTGTTGATTGAATAGTTCCACAACGTCCAGCGGCAGGCCGTAGTTGCGGATGGCATGGGCGAACTCGTGGGCACAAATGTCCCGCCCGTAATAGTGGTCCTTTTTTAGTTTCAGCAAATTTTCCTCGCCGCAGGAAGATAATCGTCCGCCCATGCCGCGTGTTCTTTGATCGATCGTCAATCCGTTGTATTCCGGGAGCGGCTTCCCCTTGAGATCACGAAATTCCGGCAAATCTGACGTCACCTGGTGCACCCCGATGATGTGCAGTTCCACTCCTGATGCCAGAAGGTTGGAGATCAGCATCGGCTGCCTGACGAGTAAATTGGTGAGCAACATGTCTATTCGTCGATACGCTTCATACATTGCCGCGTCCGACACCACTTCATTGGCCTTGATCGGGATGCCGTGGTAGAAAAGTTCCCTGGAAAAAAAGCCTTCTTCCGGAGTTGGAAGTCTGATGATGGCCGGTCCGGCAGCACCGGGTGCCTTCACGTTTTCGTCGGCAGGAGCGATGTTCACGATGGAAAAGGCGAGGGCGAGAATCATCCCCATCGTGAATTTGTGGCTAAGCATGATAAAAATTTCGTGTGGATACAGGGTGGCCAAAAAACCAAGGTTAAGCGCAAACCGGTGGCGTTGCGCTCTAGATCTCGACCAGCGCGGCCCGGCGCCTGGTTTGCACTCGCTTGAGTTTATACCCGTTGGCGCCCAGGGATTTTACACCGGAGTTCATCAACGACTCAATTTCACCAGCTTCAATGGGTATGTGGGCCATTAAATCCACCGGGCCATTTTCGGTGATCAGCACGTTATTTTCCAGGCGGACGGCAAAACCCTCTTCGCGCAAGTATATCCCCGGTTCAACGGTCATTACCCAGCCTGTTTGCATCGGGTGAACGGTCAAGCCGACGTCATGAACGTCGAGGCCGAGTGGATGGCCGATGCCATGCATTGAATATTTTTTGAACGCCGGATTTTCCGGATCCTGCCGTTTTATCTGCTGCATGGTCAAGAGCCCCAAATCCACCAATTCTTTTTCGATCATTTGCTCGGACTCCATTTGCCAATCCTTGGTTTTCTTGCCGGGCATCAGGCTGCTGACGCATTGCCGCAAGACACGGAGGACTGCGTCATACACCTGCCGTTGCCGTCTCGTGAACCTTCCGCTGACCGGAATGGTGCGGGTCAAATCGGAGTTATAATTTGCGTAAGCCGCAGCGACGTCGAGCAGTAACAGATCGTCTTTGCCGCAAGTAGCTGAGTTGGTCACGTAATGGAGACAGCAAGCATTCAAGCCGGTGGCGATGATCGGGAGATAGGCAAACCGGCTGCCATGCCGGATGAATTCATGCGCAAATTCGGCTTCGACTTCTTTCTCGCTGACGCTGGGTTGGGTGAATCGAAGTGCTCTTAAAAAACCTTTGGCCGTGATGTCGCACGCCTTGCGAATCAGCGCGACTTCGGTGTCGGATTTAACCGCGCGCAATCGGTGCATCAGCGGCGCGAGGCGTCGATAATCATGCAATGGATAACGGCGGCGTGTTTCCGCAATAAACCGGGAGTCCCGGCTTTCGACCTCGATGATGGCGCGCTTGTGTTCGTTGGTATTCAGGTAAACGAATCCGCACTCGCACATGAGGCGGTGGAACAGGCGCGGAAATTCCGAGAGCCAGAACACATTCTTGACGCCGCTGAGCGCGCGCGCTTCCGCGTTGGTTAATTTATGTCCCTCCCAGAGCTCGTTTTCATCGGTCGGCTCGCGCAGGAATAAAATTTCGCGGTACTTTTCCTCGTCAGCCTCCGGATAGATCAACAAAATTGTTTGTTCCTGTTCGACCCCGGTGAGGTAGAACAAATCGGAATTGGGCACGCCCGCCAATGTGCCGTCGGCGTTGGTGGGCGACACGTCGTTGGCGTTTAAGATGGCCAACGAATTGGGCGGCAGCAACTGTTTCAACCGCTCGCGGTTGCTAATGAAAAGTTCCGGTTGAATCGGTTCGTAACGCACGTCTTTCCTCTCTCTTCCAGGTGCCAGGTAAGGCGACCATCGAATCCACGGACTAAAAGCTGTGGCGTTTTACGCTGGCTCACCGGCTGGGCGGTTGACTCCAAAGGTGTATGCTCCCTCAACAGCGATCTGATGCCAATTAAGCCCGAAAGCGAGGCAAAGACCAATATATGAAATGCACAGCAACCTATCGAATATCACCGGCATCTGTTTCTTTTGGGTGGGCGCTTACAAAAAGTTACCCCCGGCCAACCGTGATTTGCCCGTGATGTAATTGAATAGCGGTCCCGTCCCCACGGCTTCGCGGATCACGGTACACGTTCCTGCAATAGGCATGGAAGAATCAAATGGCAACGTTGGCGTCTGACGATGATACCGGATAGCTCCAAGTGCATTTCGAGCATTGGCGGAGTTTGACGTTTTCTGTAGTGTCGCTGTCAATTTAAGCAAAGGTGAAAGCGTTGGGGTAACCAATGAATTTAATATTTCCGAAGAAAGCGCCACTGGTCACCGATATTGTCTTGATCGGGATTATGCTTTTCATGATGGACATCTCAATCGCCCAGCAACGAAATGTGCCACCGCAATCCGGAACGGCGCAGACAAATGGGACTCCCGGTATTGGTTCAGGACAATCGACGCCGAATTCACCGCAACGAATCCGTCACAGGCGCGCCAATCGGATTGACCGAACCCCGACACTTGGGTTGGATCAGGGATTTCTAGACTTCAACACGCCGGACTTCAATGTGAAGCTGGTGCGAGCGTCACAGACATTGGCTTCGCTGCAGCCGAAACAAGCCGGTAAATTTGATTTCACGCCAGCCGACCAACTCGATAGCCGTGCTGCCAACGATTTTTATCACCTGGGGGACCTGACGCTACGGCTGCGCCGCAACGGCAGCGGCGACTGGGAAAGTTATTCCACCGCCAGGGAGCGGAAACCGGTCACCGCTTTGCCCGTAACCAATGACGTATTAGCCGCCGCCGATTTGACGCCAACTTTGCCGCCGGATTGTCCAGTAGTGGTCACGCGCACTTGGAAATTAGATGCGGGCAAACTGGCTTTAAGCTTTCAAATCGCCAACCGATCCGGTGTACCGGTGGAGATCGGCGCGCTGGGAATTCCGATGATTTTCAACAATTATATCACCGGGCGTTCATTGGCTGATGCGCACGAGAGTTGTTCCTTTGCGGATCCGGCGATTTGTTTGGATGCCGGTTATATTCAGGTGACGAGACTGAGTGGTCAGGGTCCCGCGCTGCTTGTGGTCCCGGAAGGCAAGACGCCCTTAGAGGCCTACAATCCTCTGTCCGAAGACCGCACCGAACGCAGCCAGACCTTCGAAGGTTTTTACGAGTGGATGGTGCATAGCCGGGCCTATGCGGATGGCGAATGGAGAAACACCCAGCCTTGGAATCTGCCAACCTCCGAAACCCTGGCACCAGGCGCATCGACCACAGTCGGCATCAAATTCCTTCTCGCCCCGGAAATTGAGAGCATTGAGCAGACGCTGGCGGCGAATGAGCGACCCGTGGCGGTGGGCATACCCGGCTACATCTTGCCGATGGATTTAAATGCAAGGCTCTATTTAAATTATCCGCAACCAGTAAAGTCGGTGCAAGTAGAACCGGACGGCGCGATCTCGGTGCAGAGGAACGTTCGCACTGTCCACGGGTGGCAGGGCTATACTCTGCATGGCCAACGGTGGGGGCGCGCCAGGCTCACTTTCACCTACCACGACGGTCTGGTGCAGACGATTGATTACGATGTGATCAAACCTGAAGCACAGGCGGTCGCTGATTTGGGGAATTTTCTGTTCACGAAACAATGGTTTACCGATCTGAACGATCCGTTCCATCGCGCCCCATCGGTTATGACGTATGACCGTGGGCATGGCCGCATTGTTACCCAGGACGCTCGCGCCTGGATCGCGGGTTTGGAGGATGAGGGTGGCGCCGGTTCCTGGTTGGCGGCGGCAATGAAGGAGTTTGGCCAACCGGAAAAAACCGAGGTTGATAAATTTCAGCAGTTCGTTGATGGGGTTTTATGGGGTGGTATCCAATACAGCAATGGCCCGTTGAAATATGGTGTTCGCAAAAGCATGTTTTATTATGACACGAATGCCTTCCCGAACTACTACAACTCGGATATTCCGTATGGTGGCTGGACGAGTTGGAGCCGGCAGGATGCTGAAAGAATTGACCGTGCCTACAATTATCCGCACGTCGTCGCTGCCTACTGGGCCATGTATCGGCTCGCGCGAAACTACAACGGATTGGTCACGGATCATTCATGGGACTGGTATTTGAACCAAGCGTGTGAAACCACGAAATTCCTCACGGGCCGCAATGCCGATGGCGATTATAATGTTGGATACATCGACATGGGGCTGATGGAGGGCGATATCTTTTTGATGCTGTTAAAAGACTTGAAACACGAAGGCTGGTCGGACAAGGCAGCCGAACTGGAGACGGCGATGAAATCGAGGGCGGATGGCTGGAGTCACGCGGCTTTCCCGTTCGGCAGCGAGATGGCCTGGGATTCCACCGGTCAGGAGGAGGTTTACGCATGGTGCGACTATTTTGGTTTTGCCGACAAGGCTAAAGTCACTCTTGACTCTATTTTGGGCTACATGCCGCTAATACCCAACTGGGGGTATAATGGCGATGCCCGCCGTTACTGGGATTTTTATTATGGGGCCGCACCGGGTGGCCGTTTGGAACGCCAGATTTCTCATTACGGTTCGGGTATCAACGCAATACCAGTGCTGACGGCCTTCCGTCAAAGCCCGGACGACGATTATCTTTTGCGGGTTGGCTATGCCGGTGCGATGCAAGCCCTGTCAAATATTGATCCCGATGGTTTTGCCGCGGCCGCATTTCATTCGACACCCACTCTGATGCGTTGGGACACGTACAGCGGCGACTACGGTCCGAATTTCTTCGGTCATGCGGTGAATACGGCCACTTATGTGATCGACCATCCTGAATTCGGCTGGCAGGCCTTTGGCGGGAATGTGAAACTTAGTGGCAATTGGGTGAAGGTGCTCCCACTGGATTCGTTCCGGCAGCGCATTTATATCGCACCGCTGGGTTTGTGGCTGACTCTCGATGCCGGCATGTTTGATCGGGTGGAAATCAACACGAAGGACCATAGATTAAGGCTTGGTTTCGCCGCCGCCACCCAGTATGCGCCTCAAGCTCGACTGCGCATCGCTCAGCCGGCCAAACTTCGCGGGGTGGGAACTTATCGTCCATCGGGAACATTCATAATCGAGCGGGATGCAGTGATGGTTCCACTCAGATCCAACGGGACGACATCAGTTGACTTGATGCAGACCGATTGAAATTCGGATTGGTTTCCTGGAAAAAGGGAGTGGCTGACAAAGTATGAGAATGACGAGATCAGCGTTGATGGTCGTGCTGCTTGCCTGCGTGCCGGTAATTGGCCGCATTCATGCCGCACAATCCCAACTCCCCGCGAACGGGGAAATTCCATTGGTTACCACGCCTCCGGAATCCTTCTTCCGATTGTTTCGTTCAAAAGATCAGAACGTCGCGCGCCAATTCTACAAAAAGTACCTTGAGATCGATGGCTTGCCTCTTGCGGCTTCGGGTGAGGTGGCGGATGAGGCTTTGCAGCGTGATTATGACCTTGTCACCCACATGTTGGCGGGGCGGCCGGACATCCTACATGCGATGGTTAACAGCGGCACGCGCTTGATCATTATTGGCAAAGACCAGCAATACACGGATATGCCGGAATATCGGAATGCGCCGAATCCGGCATACCTGAACGAGCGGGTACGCGGCACCGGCGGCATTCCCATCACCAGCTTTGGCGAGGAAAATCTGTTATGCCTCCCCACAGATCGTTATGACACGGAAAGCATTGCGGTGCACGAGTTTTGTCACACCATTGATGCCGCTCTCAGGCGGTTGGATCCAGGCTGGCGCGCACGGCTTTTGAAAACCTATCGAGATGCGGTTGGCAAGGGGCTGTGGAAAAACACGTACGCCGGTTCCAATGAGGCAGAGTATTGGGCGGAAACCTGCCAGATGTATTTTGATTGCGACCGCCCGAATAATTGGAACCACAATTCCATTGCCCGGCGCGAACAACTTAAAATTTATGACCCGGAGGAATACGAACTAATCAAAACCACGTTTAACCTGAGTCCGGCGCAGGACTGGCGTTATCGGTGGCTGCAGAAATTGCCGAAGGTCACGCCGCCGCCGCCGGAGTTGAACATCGATCCTTATTTTACAAAATTCACCTGGGCCGGCGAATTTCCCATTATCAGCCGGGCAGCCAGTGACGAAGCGATGCTTAAAGCCAATGATACCTTATGCAAAATGTTCGCCTACCGGCACGATATTTTAAAGGCGCTTATCAACAACGGGGTGGAACTGGTGGTATTGGGCCCGGATGAACGTCTGGCGGACCTGCCGCAGTTTAAAAACGGCGATGACACCAATGTCGACCTGACGATTCGCTATTTGGACTATTCACCGTTAACAAAAGTTCTGGTGGTTCCGGAAGAAAATGTTCTCGGTAATCCCAACGACGACTACGTCGGTCCGTGCCTCGAAATCCGTGAATTTGCCAAGGCGCTGTATTATGTTTGCGGAACTCGTCCGGTCGATCCAGATTGGGACCGAGGTGGGCGAGACGTCCAACAATATGAATTGCGTGTCAAGCGACTGGATGTTCAGTTTGGTGAAAGGCTACAGGGGATTTATGAAGCGGCGACGAGCCGGGGGATGTGGAAAAATACACCGGCTGTGCATGACTATGTGGATTATTGGGCTGAAGGGGTATTGGCTTATTTTGATGCGGCCGGTCAGGACGGAACGCCGTTCAAAGACATGGGCAATGATGGGGATTTCAGCGATAGCCCGCATCCGATCGCCACACGCGAATTATTGAAGGCGTACGACCCGGAGCTGTACGCGCTCGTCAATGAAACGATGGCTTATGACAGCCATGTCGACTGGCGTTTTGAACCATGGACCAAATGAATCTTCGCGAAGTCATCAACGGCCAGCGGCCTTTGGTCGCGGTTTATCTGTTGGTCCTTTTTGCGCTGTGTTCGTCGGCGGCCAATTTCCCGCCACCGGTAGAAAATGACTTTATTATCAAAGCTTTTCATTTTCAATCCGGTCAGACTCTGCCCGAACTGCGGATGCACTACCTTACATTTGGTAATCCCGATCGTGACAGCAACGGAATCGTCCGCAATGCCGTTCTAATTCTGCATGGCACCACGGGCAGCAGCTCCCAGTTTTTGCTCCCTCAATTCGCCGACGAACTCTATGGCAAGGGCCAGCCGCTCGACGCGACGCGTTACTTCCTCATCATTCCGGACGGCATTGGCCACGGAAAATCCAGCAGACCAAGTGACGGCTTGCGCGCGAGATTTCCGAATTATGGTTATCGTGACATGGTTGAAGCGCAGTATCGATTGTTGACGGAAGGATGCAAAGTGAACCATCTCCGCCTGGTCATGGGCACTTCCATGGGTGGAATGCACACATGGTTGTGGGGTGAAATTCATCCGGATTTCATGGATGCGCTCATGCCACTGGCCAGTTTGCCCATGCAAATCTCGGGCCGGAACCGTGTCTGGCGACGCGTCATCATTGACGCCATCCGCGACTCACCGGACTGGCAGAATGGCAATTATCAGTCTCCGCCTTCCGGAATGCGTGTTGCAGCGGAAATGCTCTTTTTCATGGGTGAAAATCCGGTATTGCGCCTGCAGGAAATGCCCACACTTAAACAAGCCGATCACGTGCTTGACCGGTATGTTACAAATGCAATAACCGGGCTTGATGCCAACGATGTCATGTACGCCCTTGCGGCCTCATCAGATTATGACCCCGAACCGGCTCTGGAGAAGATCAAAGCGCCGTTGTTGGCGGTCAATTCGGCCGATGATTTGATCAATCCGCCGGAATTGCACGTCCTGGAACGCGACATCAAGCGAGTAAAATCGGGCCAAGCCATCGTGATTCCGTATAGCGACCAGACCGTGGGGCATGGCAGTCACACGAAAGCCGTACTGTGGGAGAAATACCTGAAGGAACTACTGCACAAAACCGAAGCCAGTTCCCCATGAGATCCCGCTCTAAACTGTTTTTCCTTGCGGCCGGCGTGGCATTCCTGGTTTTAGCCGAAGCGGTTCTGCATTCAGAGTCAATTCCTCCGAATCTTCTGCTCGATCCCGACGCGCCGGAATTGAACCGCCGTGCGCCGGAGCTTTTTGATGTTCGCCTCGAAACCAGCAAGGGGGGCATCGTGATTGAAGTTCACCGTGATTGGTCGCCGAATGGAGCGGACCATTTTTACAATCTGGTCCGCGCCGGCTACTATGATAACTCATATTTTTTCCGGGTGATCAAAGGATGCTGGGCGCAGTTTGGCATCAATGGTGATCCGGAGATTTCCTGTATTTGGCAAAGGCGCGCCATTCCGGATGACCCCCGGCGCGAATCGAATGCCCGTGGCACCGTAGCATACGCATTTGCCGTCCCGAACGGTCGGACGACGCAGGTTTTCATCAATTTGCGAGACAACTCAGCGACACATGATCCCGCTTCCTTTGTCCCTTTTGGTGCCGTGGTCAGTGGCATGGACGTGGCGGAAGCACTCGATGGGGAATACGGCGAGACCGCAGGCAGCGGCATACGTTCCGGCCGTCAGGACCCCCTTTACCAAATAGGTAACACGTACCTGGAACACAATTTCCCGCGCCTTGATTTTATTCGACAGGCGACGATTAAGAAACCTGACGCGGACGAAAAATGAGCGCCGATGCCGATCATGACCTCGCCGGCCTCCTCAATGGCCTGACTCTGTTTTGTCTATCATGCTTGATTTGCATTTCCTCCGAGGCTAAGCCTCGGCTTGAATTTGGCGGTGTTCCGGTCGAGTTGATGGTTGGCCTCGTGAGCGAGCACACATTGCGCTTCGATTTGTCGCCCCTTGCAGGGCAGGGGCGGCCGGTAACGCAAGTGGATTCCGCAGTTTTAGCGCCTTTTCTGACTTCTGAAATATTACGTTTGCGCGATCTGAGCGGTGAAAAGGAATTTGGGGTCGGCCAATTCAAGGTTTCGGTCAATCCACAACCGCTTACCATTTCGGTGTTTCGCCTCGACGGAACGCTTGTGCAGAAGCTTGCTTTTAAAATGGGGGACGGCACAAACCTGATCACCTTTCAAACTTCTTCGCCGCTCCTGGGTTTGGGAGAGGGAGGACCCCAGTTTGATCGCCGGGGATATTTTTATCCCATGAAGAATGGCGAAGGCGTACCGTCACTAGCTACGGACGGGGCGAGGATTCCGGTTCCTTTCGTCATCGGTACGGATGGGTGGGCGTTGTTGTTTTCTGAGCCGCAGGGACAATTTGATTTGCGCGGTGCGCAGGGTGGGTTTTATCCACAACACGGCGTCGCCCCGGGCAGTGCTGAATTTTTCGTGATCGACGCAGGGGAACCGGCCGATGCAATGCGTGAGTTCATAAGGTTGACGGGTGCGCCGGTGATGCCGCCGAAATGGGCGCTTGGATACATGCAATCGCACCGCACACTTTCCACGGAAGCCGCCATGTTGGATGAGGCGCGCACTTTTCGCGAAAAACTATTGCCGTGCGACAGTTTTATTTTCCTGGGCACGGGTTTTTGTCCAGCGGGATGGAACCTTGGCCACGATTCATTCGAGCTCAATACCAATGTTTTCGTTGACGACGCGGCCACCGTGATTCGGGAGTTGCACGCCTCCCATTTGCATGTTGTTTTGCACGTCGTACCGCTGGAAAAGAAATATCCCGAGCTGCATGGTCAGATTCCACCTGCACCTGGCGAGAAGTTGGATGCCCAGGACGTCGGTACTTACTGGGGGCGTCATCGGGAGTTGCTTGCCGCCGGGGTGGATGGCTGGTGGCCGGATGAGGGCGACTGGTTTGATGTGCCGAGCCTGCTGGCGCGCCACCGCATGTATTATGAGGGACCACTGGCGGATCGCCCGAATGTTCGCCCATGGGATCTGCAGCGCAACGGCTACGCGGGCATCGCGCGTTATGGTGGCTGGGTATGGTCCGGTGACGTCAGTTCAAGCTGGAAGACACTGGCGGCACAAGTCGGAGTGGGTCTAAATTCCTCATTGAGTGTGTCGCCGTTCTGGGGTACGGACATTGGCGGATTTTTCCCAGGACGGGACGGAGAATACACCGGCGAACTGTACACCCGCTGGTTCGAATTTGCCGCGTTCTGTCCGTCCTTTCGTTCGCATGGTCGCACCTGGCAGTTGCATCTGCCCTGGGGTTGGAACACCGGAGGAACCGGCCCGGTTGAATCACGACCTACACCCGATCCTGCAGAGCTGCATAATCCGGCGGTCGAGCCCATCTGCCAAAAATATCTTAATCTGCGCTACCGCCTGTTGCCCTATAATTACACGCTTGTCCGCGAGGCCTGTGACACGGGCATGCCGCTTATGCGCGCGTTGTGGTTGTCCTATCCACACGACCCGCAAGCCGCCAGGCTCGGTGACGAATATCTTTGGGGCGGCGACCTCCTCATTGCGCCGGTGGTAGAAAAAGCTGCAAAATCACGACGGCTTTATTTACCGGAAGGTGCCTGGTATGACTGGTGGACCGGTGAAAGATTTGACGGCAAACGTTGGATTGATCGACCGGTCGACTTAGGCATCCTCCCCATTTATGCGCGGGCAGGTTCGATCATTCCGCTCGATCCGGTCCGCCAATACACCGGGCAACCCGTGGCTGGGGCAACGACATTGCGGGTTTATCCCGGTATCGATGGAGAGTTCACCGTTTATGACGATGACGGCCAAAGTCTGGACTACCATGACGACTCGGACGTCCAAACGGTCTGGATCCATATCCGCTGGAATGAATCTGCACACGAACTCAATGTCGAACCCGATAGCCGGATGAAGCATTGGCCGGGCGGCGCTCGAAAGTATGAAGTTGAACTTGTCGGCAGTGGATTAAAGCCAAGGGAGATTGAATTCCGTGGTGTGCCGGTGGGATTGGACTTATAAACATGAAATTCGTTATGAAAATGGAACTGCTCCAAAAACAAATCATTTTGCTGTTGGCCGCTATTACCGCGTCTTGCGCATGCGCGCAAAACACACGCAACGATGCCGCCCGGTTGGTTTTTCAGGACCGGGTCGAGCCGCACTGGTTTGCGGATGCCGACGGGGTAACGAACCAGTTTTGGTATCGCATTAGTTTACCGGGCGGGAAAAGTCAGACCATCATAGTGAACGCGGAACAAGGCACCCGCGAAATTGCGCCAACGAATTTCCTTCCCGAATCCGAGGGTTTGCCGGTGTTGCGATTCCCGCGTCCATCGGGTGATGGCACGGTGGACACGGAAGTGACATTTGAAAACCGGCTCGAAGAATCTGTGAGACTTTTTTGGATTGATCCGGACGGCAAGCGCGTGGACTACGGCCACATCAGTGCTGGCGAGAAATATGTGCAACACACCTTCGCCGGCCACGTTTGGCTGGTGACAACGATGAATACCAACACGGTCGCAGTCTTCGAGGCGGAAGACCTCCCCAGACCAGCCATCATCGACGGGCGAAGGCCTGACGGCGGTCGCCGGCGCGGACCGCGCAACGGAAATATTCAACACCGTGCCGGCTCGCGCGACGACGATTCGCCTGATGGAAAATGGAATGTCTTAGTGCGCGACGATAACTTGTTTCTTCGCGACCTGGCCACGACAAATGAAACGCAGCTCACTTCCGACGGCTGCGCAACCAATACCTATGCACGCGACGAAGAATTTGAGCGCAGCGTCAACATGCAATATGATGCAACGAATCCGCCCACTCCGACCCCACAGGTGTATTGGTCGCCCGATTCAAAATACCTGGTCGCAATGCGCTTGCAGCCCGGTGGGGACCGGCGCGTCTATGAAGTTGAATCGTCGCCTGACGACCAGGTTCAGCCCAGACTCACTTCGTACCCGTACTTGAAACCCGGCGACCGTGTTCCGGTCAGCAAGCCACATTTGTTCAGCCTTGGCACGATGAAGGAGATTCCTGTCAGCGACGCCCTATTCGCGAATCCCTGGAGTATTGACGACGTGCGGTGGGATACGAATTCAGAGCGATTCACTTTCCTGTTCAATCAACGAGGCCACCAGACTCTGAGAATTCTGGCGGTAACTGCGCAGACGGGCGAGGTCAAACCGGTCGTGGATGAGGAAAGCAAGACGTTCATTGATTATTCCGGCAAGTATTATTGCGACTATCTTGATGGCACCGGTGAGATCATCTGGATGTCTGAACGAGACGGCTGGAATCATCTTTACCTTTACGATGCCAAGACAGGCGAGGTGAAGAGTCAGATTACCAGGGGCGACTGGGTCGTGAGGAACGTCGACTACGTGGATGAGAAGAACCGGCAGATCTGGTTCGAAGCCGGGGGCATTGTGCCGGGAGAAGACCCCTATTATATTCATTATTGCCGAGTGAATTTTGATGGCAGCGGATTGACCATTCTCACGGAAGGCGACGGAACGCACACGGCCCAGTTT
>JBEKMT010000062.1:0-24004 GCA_050008355.1 Verrucomicrobiota bacterium | reverse complement strand
AAATCAAAATGGTTGCGCAACCAAAACCAATAGAAAGAAAAGTTATGATGCTCGCAGACACAGTCAACAACTTGAGTGGTAATGTCCACATCGGTCTCGCCTTTGGCGGCGCGGCCATCGGCATCGGCATCGCCACCGCTGGCGGCGTCACGGCCATGGCCCGCAACCCCGGAATGTTTGGCAAGATCTTGACGTTCATGTTCGTCGGCATGGCCCTGGCCGAAGGCTGGGCGGTCATCGCTTGGCTCGTCGTTAAATAATCATCCGCCATGGACGCTTTAGGAATCCAGTGGAGAATTCTGCTCGCGCAAACGATCAGTTTTTCCATCGTCTTTTTTGTGCTCTGGAGATTTGCTTACGGGCCGATTTTCACCATGTTGCAGGCGCGCCGCGAGAAAATCGCGGAGGCGCTCGCCAATGCCGAGAAAATCAAGGGAGACGTGGCGCGCACCGAGGCTGAACGCCAGAAAATCCTGGCTGATGCCGGCGACCAGGCCAACAAGCTGATTGATGATGCCCGTCAGGCTGCCGCACGCGTGCGCGAGCAGGAAACCCAGAAGGCCATTGCCGCCGCGGAACAGATCGTGGCCAAGGCGCGGGAAGCCGCCGCCCAGGAACATGCGCAAATGCTGGCGCAATTGAAACGCGAAGTCGGTCGCCTCGTCGTGCAAACGACCGCTACCGTCACCGGCAAAGTGTTGACGGCGGAAGACCAGCAACGCCTCGCGCAGGAAACGCAAAAGCAATTGTCTGCGTGATAAATGAATTGGGAATGACGAGCTGCCCGCATCCTGATATATAATTTCGGACGTCCTCATGCCGTTCCTTCCAAATTAAAATGAAAATCTCCAAGCAAGCACAGCGCGAAGCGCGGCAACTGTTCCGGTGTTGTCTCGTGAACGATTTGTTGGACGAGAATCGCGTCCGCCAGTCCATCACCCTGCTCGTTGAAAAAAAGCCGCGTGGCTACGTCGAAATTATGGCACGCCTGCACCGCTTGGTGAAACTGGAGCTATCCCGCCGCAGTGTAACGGTGGAGAATGCTGTGGAAACTTCGCCGGCGCAGGCAGAGAGCATCCGTGCCAGCCTTGCAAAGGAATATGGCGCCGGGTTGAAAATCCAATACTCGGTGAATCCAGGATTGATCGGCGGAATGAGGATACAAGTCGGCAGCGATCTTTATGATGGCAGCGTGAAAACGCGTTTGGAAAAATTGGAACAGAGTTTTTGAAAAGTATGGAATCTGAGTGACGTTCGGCACAGAGAAGTCGTTTTGTTGGTCACTCAGCAGCCACCCCGGATCACTTTAATAATATGAGCAACTTATTGCAGGAAATTGAAGAGCAAATCAGTGGCGCCAAAACCATTGCAGCGAAACAGAATGTCGGCGTTGTCCGCGAAATCGGCGATGGTGTCGCCAAAATCGAGGGTCTGACGGACACAATGCTTAACGAGATGCTTGATTTCGGCAACGGTGTCACCGGCCTGGCACTGAACTTGGAAGAGACCGAAGTCGGCGCGATCATTCTTGGCGACTACACTGGGATCAAAGAAGGACAGGAAGTCCGAACTACGGGTAAACTATTGCAGGTGCCGGTCGGCAAGGGGTTGCTTGGTCGCGTGGTCAATACGCTGGGCCACCCTCTGGATGGCAAAGGCCCAATCAAGAGTGACGTTGCGTATCCGGTAGAAAAAATTGCGCCCGGCATCATCAAACGCAGACCTGTCAGCCAGCCGGTGCAAACCGGTATCATGGCGATCGACGCGATGGTTCCGATTGGCCGCGGTCAGCGTGAGCTGATCATTGGCGACCGTGGCACGGGCAAAACCACCATCGGTGTGGATGCGATGATCAACCAGGCCCGTATCAACAAGGCGGCCGAAGCTGCCGGCGAAAAAAATTTCCGGCCCATCTATAATATCTATGTTGCTGTCGGCCAGAAGCAGTCCAGCATCGCTCGCGTCATTGGCGTTTTGGAAGAAGCCGGTGCGATGCCGTACACGATTGTCGTGGTGGCCGCGGCTTCCGACTCCGCTTCGAATCAGTATCTGGCGCCGTTCACGGGCGCTGCGATCGGCGAATGGTTCATGGATAACGGCATGGATGCACTAATCATTTATGATGATTTGTCCAAGCACGCCGTGGCGTATCGCCAGGTGGCCTTGATTTTGAAACGGCCCTCCGGCCGCGAAGCGTATCCCGGGGACGTCTTTTATCTCCACAGCCGTTTGTTAGAACGCAGTGCCCGCGTTTCAGAGAAATACGGAAATGGTTCACTCACCGCCTTGCCCATCATCGAAACGCAGGCGGGGGACGTCTCGGCCTACATTCCGACCAACGTGATTTCCATCACGGACGGACAAATTTATCTGGAAACGGATTTGTTCTATCAAGGCGTTCGCCCGGCTGTGTCCGTCGGCTTGTCAGTCTCCCGGGTCGGTTCCGCTGCGCAGATTAAGGCGATGAAACAGGTTGCCGGTCGCATCAAAGGCGACCTCGCCCAGTTCCGCGAACTTGCCGCGTTTGCACAATTCGGTTCTGACCTCGACGCGAAAACTCAGGCATTGCTCGAGCGCGGTAAACGTATCGTCGAATTGTTCAAGCAAAACCAATACAGTCCCCTGCCGGTCGAAGTGCAGGTTGTGGTGCTGTGGAGCTCCCAAAACGGTTTTGCGGACGACGTGACTGTGGACAAGATCAAGGATTTTCAAGCGAAGCTCGTTGATTTCATCAGCACGCGCAAAGCTGACTTGCTCGCGAAAATCCGCAATGAAAAAGCCATCAGCGACGCCGTCGCCGCGGATTTGAAGGCGGCCGTGACAGAATTCAAACAGAGCTACCGCTAAGATTTTTTCATGCCCAGCACGCGCGACATACGCCGACGGATAAAGTCGGTCAAGAACACCGCCCAGATCACCAAGGCGATGCAGATGGTGGCCGCGGCCAAGATGCGCAAGGCGCAACAGGCGGCTCTGGTCGGCCGCCCTTATGCGGACTTGATGAATGAGGTGCTCTCACAGGCGGCGGCACGTACGGCGGCATTTGAACATCCTTTGATGGCCGTGCGCGAAGTCAAAAAGCGTGCCGTCATCATCGTCAGCACCGACCGCGGTTTGTGTGGCGGCTTGAACAGCAACCTGCTTCGCGAAGCGGCGAAGTTCGACCGCGATACCACGCCTTTCATTGGCGCGGGGAAAAAAGGCTCTCAGTTCCTTGCGCGAACCAAACGCCAACTGGCGGCAGAATTCACTTATAAGGACACCCCACAATTTGCCGAGGCGCGCGCGATTTCCCGGTTCGCGCAGGATTTGTTTTTGAAAGGTGCAGTGGACGCGGTGGACATACTGTACACCAATTACGTCTCCACTTTGGTCCAGCAACCCAAGACAGTTCCTTTCTTGCCGGTCGGAAAAATCCAGGCCGTCAAGGCCGGCATCGGTGAGTCGGAGGCAGACTTGAAGCCGGTGGACAAAACGGATTTGTTCGAGTTCGAGCCGGACGAGAAAACCGTGTTGGGCGCTTTGCTGCCGCACAGCCTGAATTTCCAAGTGTACCAGATCTTGCTGGAGGCAAAAGCCAGCGAACACAGCGCGCGCATGGTCGCGATGAAAAACGCGACCGACAACGCCAAACAGCTAATCAAGGATTTGACGCTCGAATATAACAAGCTGCGTCAATCGAACATTACCAAGGAATTGTTGGAGATCACCACCGCCCAGATGGCAGTGGGCTGAAATCATTTTTATGAGCAAAGGCAAAATCGTTCAAATCATCGGACCGGTCGTGGACGTCGAGTTTCCCGACGAGCTTCCCGCGATTTACAATGCGTTGACGGTGACTTTCACCGTGCTGGGCCAGGCTGTCAAGCTGACGCTCGAAGTGCAACAGCACCTCGGCGATAACTGGGTGCGCGCGGTCGCCATGAGCAGCACCGAGGGACTCAAGCGCGGCTATGAAGTTACCGACACCGGCGCGCCGATTTCCATGCCCGTAGGCGAAGCCGTCATGGGCCGTGTGTTCAACGTGACCGGCGAACCGGTGGACGAGCAAGGCCCGGTGAAGGCGGACAAGTATCTGCCCATTCATCGCGCCGCGCCGGCGCTTGTGGATCAGTCCACCAGCCCGCAGATTTTGACAACCGGTATCAAGGTCATTGATCTCATCTGCCCATTCTTGAAAGGTGGCAAAGTCGGAGCTTTCGGCGGCGCCGGCGTAGGCAAGACCGTTGTTATCATGGAATTGATCAACAATATCGCCAAATTGCACGGCGGTATCTCGATGTTCGCCGGCGTCGGTGAACGCACCCGTGAAGGAAACGATCTTTACAACGAGATGATCGAAGCCGGCGTCATCAAGGTAAAAAAAGATGAGAAAGGTCATCCAGTAGTTGGTGAAAACGGTTTGCCGATCATTGAACCCGGCTCCCGCATTGGTCTCGTGTATGGCCAGATGAACGAACCCCCCGGTGCGCGTCTTCGCGTGGCGCTCTCCGCGCTGGCCGTGACGGAATATTTCCGTGACGAAAAGAACCAGGACGTGCTGCTGTTTGTGGACAACATTTTCCGTTTCTCCCAGGCCGGTTCAGAAGTTTCCGCATTGCTGGGCCGTACCCCAAGCGCGGTCGGTTATCAGCCTACGCTCGCCGCAGAAATGGGCGATCTGCAGGAGCGCATCACTTCAACCAAGAAAGGTTCGATTACCTCGTTCCAGGCCGTGTATGTGCCGGCGGACGACTTGACCGACCCGGCACCGGCAACCACTTTTGCGCACTTGGATGCAACCATTGTGTTGGAGCGCTCCATCGCCGAATTGGGTATTTTCCCCGCCGTGGATCCGCTCTCTTCGAGTTCCCGCGCCCTCGCGCCGGAATTTGTCGGACAGGAGCACTACGACGTGGCGCGCGGCGTGCAGAAAGTGCTGCAGCGCTACAAGGATCTGCAGGACATTATCGCGATTCTCGGCATGGACGAACTCTCGCCCGACGACAAACTCACCGTGTTCCGTGCACGCAAAATCCAGCGCTTCTTGAGCCAGCCATTTACCGTGGCGCAGGTTTTCACCGGCCGCGAAGGCAAGCAGGTTCCGGTGGCAGAGACCGTTCGCGCGTTCAAGGAAATTCTCGAAGGCAAACACGACGATGTGGCCGAACAGAATTTCTACATGAAGGGCGGCATTGACGAAATCAAAGAAAACTAATTGAACCGACTGGGCTCAAAGCCGGCAAATGCTGACTCTGCGTCCGGGGGAAAGATAAAATGGCCACGATAAAGCTCGAAATCATCACGCCGGAGGCAAAAACCTTCTCCGACGACGTGGACATGGTTACACTGACCGGGATCGAAGGCGAGATGGGCATTCTGCCTCAGCACATGCCGCTGATGACACAGCTTGTCGCTGGCGAAATCCTTGTTCGCAAGGGAACTGAAAATATTTTCCTCGCCGTCGGCGAAGGTTTTGTGCAGGTCACTGGTGAACGCGTGGCCATCCTGACCGACATGGCGATTCGTGCCGAGAATATTGACGAAGCCAAGGCCGAAGAAGCCCGTCAGCGCGCCGAAGCGCGGCTGGCTGAAAAAATCACCGGCGAAGATGCCGCCATGGTCAACGCCGCGCTCGTTAATTCATTGGCGCAGCTCAAAGTGAAACGCCGTACACATAAATAACTCCTTTGCCAAAAACGAAACGGCGCGGAGAATTTTCTCCGCGCCGTTCGCTTTGTCCCAACAAATCTATTCAGCCGGCGATGACTCCAATCTCAACCGGTTCCACGTTCACTTTGTTCTTCTCCAGCCATTTGATGGCTGCATCCACTTCCTTGCGGGTGCCGTCGAGTTCGAGGCACACGATGCCGATTTCATCGGTTACGGTGGCCTGACGGATGTTCGTGACCACCTTGAATTTGTGGCCAACCTCCCAGATGAAGGGCTTCTTGATCAGCTTGGGCGGATACATCAGCCACAGCCGTTGTTGCACCCGTGAATCCGGCGAGGTTGTGGAGGCTTTTTTCTTGGCCATAAAATTTAGCCGCCTGCGATGGCGGGGATGATGCTGATTTCGTCACCATCTTTGAGCGGCGTCTCGCGATTCTTGAGGAAACGGATGTCTTCCTCGTTCACATAGACGTTGACGAAACGACGAACCTCGCCTTTGTCGTCCACGAGACGTTCTTGGATGCCAGGAAAGCGTGTTTGCAATTCAACGATCGCTTCACCGACGGTGACTGCGCCAACCTCAACAAGCTCTTCGTTATTGGTTAACTTGCGCAACGGAGTGGGGATTCGGACTGTTTTTGACATAAAACCTTTGTTTTCGTTCTGGGCTCAATCTAACATAATTGAGCCGTTTCATTCCATTATTTCAAAACACTTCTGACTTGGGGCGCAGCGGCAACCAGTCGCCGATCATTTTAGGTGGCTGACCTATATTGTTTACGCCCTGACCTTTTCCTCATTCGCCAATAGCGCCTCGAATTCGCGCAGGCTTGGCTTGATTTCTCGAGGTTTGCCGACGTGATCCTGAACAGCGTCGAGCGTCTTTAGTCCATTGCCGGTGACACAGATGACGGCTGAATCCTCGCGCGGAATTTTACCGGAAGCAATGAGTTTTTTCGCCACGCCCACGGTCACGCCGCCGGCAGTCTCGGCAAATATGCCTTCCGTCTCCGCGAGAAGTTTGATGGCGTCGCGAATCTCGTCGTCGTTCACGTCATCGGCGGCTGCGCCGGTTTCGCGCATCACTTTGAGCGCGTAAAAACCGTCAGCCGGTGTGCCGATGGCCAGCGATTTCGCAATCGTATCCGGTCTGACCGGCTTGAAGAAATCGAGGCCGGCCTTTTGTGCCGTCGAAATCGGCGAACAGCCGGTCGCTTGCGCACCGTAAATCTTCGGACGACTGCCCGCAATCAGCCCGACCTTCACGAGTTCTTGGTAACCCTTGTGGATTTTAGTGAGCAACGAACCGGACGCCATCGGGATGATGGTATGCTGTGGCGCGTGCCAGCCGAGTTGCTCGGCGATTTCGTAAGCCATGCTTTTCGAACCTTCGGCGTAATACGGCCTCATGTTCACATTCACGAACGCCCAGCCGAACTTACCGGCTATTTCGGCGCACAGACGGTTAACCTCGTCGTAATGACCTTTAATTGCGATCACATTCGCCCCGTAAATGAGCGAATTTACAATTTTTCCCTGTTCCAAATCGGAGGGAATAAAAACGTAGGATTTCAGGCCGGCACTGGCCGCGTTCGCGGCGACAGAGTTTGCCAGGTTGCCAGTGGAAGCGCATGCGACCGTCTCAAATCCCAGTTCTTTCGCGCGGCTCAACGCGACACTGACGACGCGGTCCTTGAACGACAGAGTAGGGTAATTGACTGCGTCATTCTTGATCCACAATTCGCGAATGCCGAGCTTCTTCGCCAGGCGATCCGCCTTGATGAGCGGCGTGTAACCAACCTGTCTGCCCACCGTGGGCTCGCCGGCGATCGGCAGTAATTCACGGTAGCGCCACATGGATTTTGCCCGCGATTCAATCGCCGCTTTGGTCAAAGACTTTTTGATGCGGTCGTAGTCGTAGGCGACTTCGAGCGGACCAAAGTCGAATTCGCAGACGTGCGTGGCAGTGAGCGGATACTCGCGTCCGCATTCGCGGCACTTGAGCGCTTTCATGAAACCGTGTTGTTCACTCATAAATAAATTTGCTTCCGGAGATTGATTCATGGGCAACAAAAAAGCCCCGACTCGTGACGAGAAGGGGCGACAGAACAGATGTTCATCTCTTCTCATTTTTCCCAAGCTAATGGTGCTTGAGCTGGAATTGGCACCTGACATTGAAACCTAAGTTCAATCGGTTGCCGTGGTGTCATCGGGCCAGTCCCTCAACCACTCGTCATGAGTCCGTCAAATCAACGGATGCGGATAAATTGATGCAAACCTAGAAATTGTCAACTGGTTTTTTGTGGTGCTATTCCTTGGCCGTTTTCTTCCAGAAGTTGGTCAATTCTTTGGTTCAAGTTGTTTTCCGAATAATGGCTGCAGCCTTCTGCTTGAAACTGGTCGGTTCCTTTGGATTCGAACTGATGGTTTGACCAACCTGTCCATATGTCTCCCAAAGCCTGTCAACTTGTTCTCCTCGTTGACGCTGTTCAATCGCTGCCATGCAAACCGCCTCCGCGTCACGCACCTGATTCCATAACGGATTCATTCGCAATGCGTTGGGTTTGGTATTTTAAGATTGATCCAGAGCACTGCCTAAGGGCGCGTCCGCGGGCCCAACCGCTAGAGCATCTAATCGTATATGCGGCAACAAATGATCGGATGTGTCATCGTTCGACGCGTGTAAGGAGCGACAAGCAAGCGTGTTGGCTATCTAAAGATTTTTCTTCAAATTAAGTTGACGCACCGCCATTTCGGACGTAGCAGTTAGATGATTTTAGCGATCATAACAACGGTTTTGGCACAACGCTAACCATGGTTCCTCACCAATTAGTTGCGCCACAATCGAGGTTGTGTACAACATGTTGTGGTTTTCTCTTTACAGGAAACCAGCGCTCTGGTTCGATAGCTGAAACAAGATTATGTACCTTAAAAATCTTACAGTTTTTGGTTTTAAGTCGTTTGCGGACAAGACCGCATTGAATTTTCAGCCCGGCGTCACGGCCATTGTCGGCCCTAACGGTTGCGGCAAATCCAACGTTTCCGATGCCATCCGCTGGGTTCTGGGCGAGCAGTCGGCCAAGGCCTTGCGCGGCGGCGAAATGGCCGACGTGATCTTTAACGGCACGGACGGTCGCAAACCAATGGGCATGGGCGAAGTCTCGCTCACTCTTGGGGGCGTGGGCGAAGAAAATTTACGCGCAGCGGGCGTCGATGTGCCCTATGACGAAGTGACGCTTACGCGCCGAATTTTCCGCGATGGCGGCAGTGAATATTTCCTTAACCGGACGCCATGCCGGCTCAAGGACATCCAACAGTTATTCATGGGGACCGGCATCGGACGGACGAGCTATAGCATCCTGGCGCAAGGTCACATCACGCAGATTCTTTCCAGCAAGCCCGAAGACCGGCGGATGATTTTTGAGGAAGCGGCGGGTATTACCAAGTTCAAGTCACAGAAAAAGGAATCGCTTCGCAAGCTGGAATACACCGACCAAAACCTCCTGCGGGTCGCAGACCTTATCAAGGAGGTAAAGCGGCAAATCGGCTCACTGCAACGTCAGGCCGGAAAGGCCAAGCGCTACAAGCAAATTTCAGCGGAACTGCAACATCTCGAAACGCAACTGGTGCGCCACCAGTTTGACGTGCTGCAAGGCGAGATTTCCGAGCGCCAGAATTCTGTGGAAATGCTGCGGAACGACATTGAGCAGGGCACGAGCGATGTTTCGCGCCATGAACATGAGATTGCGAAGTTGCGCGAACACTTGTCAGAGTTGGAGCATGAAGTGGCGTCCCACCAGCAGCGGGGTCTGGAGCTGAAGTCGGAGATTGACCGTAATGAGAGCCGCATTCAATTCAACGAGGAGCGGTTGCATGAAATCGAATCCCACAACGCGCGGGCACTCGGCGAAATTACCCAGGCCGAAGAACGTTGCCACGCCGCGTCGGGCGAATTGGCCACCGTGACCGAGCGGCTGGCGGTTTCGGAGGCTGCGCTCGCGCAGCATCAGGAAAGTTTGCAGGCGAGACGCGAAGATTTGCAACACGTTGAAAGCGATCTCCGGGATCGTCAGGAACAGTTGCGCCAGGCGCAGTCGGCCGCCTTTGCCGGCGCCCAGGACTTGTCGCGCGTCCGCAACGAGCTCACCGCGCTCGACTTGCAGAAACAGGGCAATGCGGTCCGCCTCGAAAAGCTTTCTGCCGAAAAAATCCAGCTGGAGGTTGAGCGCACCGGTTTGGAATCGCGTTTGCAGGAATTCACTGCGAGCGTCGAGATGGAGAAATTGAACGTCGCGACCACGCGCGGTTCCGTTGAACAGCGGCAGCATCGCCTGCGCGAATTACAGGGTGAATTGCAACAAGCCTCCACCGAGCAGGATAAATTTTTGCACCAGCAATCAGACCGGCGTTCGCGGCTGACGGTTTTGGAGCAGCTCGAAGGTTCGCACGAGGGATTCGATGCCGGCGCGGTCGCGGCCTTGCGCCAGTCACGTTCGGTCATCGGCTCGCTCGCAGATCGCATCCGTGTGCCGGACGAATTTGTCACCGCTGTGGAAAATGCCCTGGGACATAACCTGCAATTGATTCTTACCGAGCAGCCGTCCTCCGCACAGGAAATTCTGGCAGAATTAACTGCCAACAAGTCCGGACGCGCCAGCGTTGCGGCGCTGGCCATCCAGCAATACCAGGACGAAAAGCAACTGGCATTTGCCGGCGAAATGGCTCCTGCTGAAAAGAACGACCCGATGCACGCCGGGTTGCAATCCGGACAGATTGTCCATGCGATGAGTGTGATCAGTGCCGAGCCGTCGGTGGAACCGCTGCTGAAATCGCTTTTAGGGCGCACGTTCATAGCTGCCGATCTCTCGACCGCCACCTCGCAAATTCAAAACGGTCATGCCGGTTGTGACTTCGTCACCATGGGCGGTGAACTCCTCAGCCGTCACGGCATTTACACCGGCGGCTATTTGAGCAAGAGCGGCAGCGGTAAGGCACCCGGCTCCATCCTCGGCCGCAAGAACCAGATCACCGAGCTGCAGTTGGAACTGACAGAACTCCAGAGGCTTGTGGAAGAGGCAAGTCGTAAACGTGGTGCGCTGTTGAGTGAGCAGACCGAGTTACAGGCCAGCCTGCAGCAGGCGCAAACCGAATTGCGCGAACAGGAAGTGGCCATCGCCACGCGCGAAGGCGAATTCAAGGCGCTGCAAAATTCAAACCGTTTGTTGCATCAAAAAATAGAAACGGTGATGTTTGAGGTTCAAAGCCTGGCCGCACTGGAGCAGGAAGGGTTGCAAAAGCGCGAAGCACTGACCGCGCGTATGGGTGAACTCGAAGCCCGCGAACGCGAAGTCCAGAATCAGGTGGCCGGCCTTACGGCGGAACTGGAAAACTTGCGCCAGGCACGTGATGTCGCCAACGCTGCGATGACTGAAAGTAAGGTCGCCCTCGCCTCCGATGAACAGTTGGCGTCATCATTCCGCCAGCAGGGTCATGCCCTGGAACTACGTATCGTCGAGCTTAATCAACTGGCCCAACAGCGCAAAAACGAGTGCGCTTCCTTCGTTTCGCGGCAGGAACAGGCGCAATTGGAGATTCAGGATTCGCGCTCGCAAATCGAACGGCTCACGCACGATCGCTCACAGGTCAGTGCACAGACTGCCGAGTTGGCCGGACGAAAGAATTTACAGGAGGCGGAGATTTCAACACGCGAGGAGAATTTACGCTCGCAGCGCAGCCGTGTGACCGTGCTGCAGAATCAACGGGGTGGGCTGGAAATTGAGCTGGCGCAGAAAAACATGTCCGTCCAAAACTTGCGCGAAAAAGTGCAGCAGAAATACCACCTGAACCTCGACGAGATACGGAGCGAGTGCATTACCATCACGCTTGCGGACGAAGGTCCGGCCAAGGTGGAAACCCTCACACCTGAGCAAATGGCGGCCAGCGGCGTGGCGACGGATTGGAATTCAGTTGCGCAACAGGTCGAGGCTCTGCAAAGGCGGATTGATGAGATGGGTCCGGTGAATCTCGTCGCCATTGAAGAATACGAGGAAACTGAGCAGCGCCATCAATTTCTCACGCAGCAGCACGACGATCTCGTCTCCGCCAAGGCGCAGCTGCTTGAGGTCATCAACCGCATCAACACGCAGACCCGGCAGATGTTCCTCGAGACCTTTGAGAAAATTCGCGACAACTTCCGCCTGATGTTTACCGAGGTTTTCGGTGGCGGCAAAGCGGATCTGATTTTATCTGACGAGAATGATGTGCTGGAAAGTGGTATTGATATCGTGGCGCGTCCGCCCGGAAAGCAATTGCAGAGTATTTCACTGCTGTCCGGCGGCGAACAGACGATGACCGCCGTTTCGCTGCTTTTCTCGATCTACCAGGTGAAGCCCAGCCCGTTCTGCGTGCTGGACGAATTGGATGCGCCGCTCGACGAATCCAACGTTGTGCGCTTCGTAAGAATCCTTCAACGGTTCCTCGCTCATTCGCAGTTCATCATCATCACGCACAACAAGCGCACCATCGCCATGGCTGACGTGCTGTATGGCGTCACCATGCAGGAGCACGGCGTCAGCAAGATCGTCAGCGTCAAGTTCCACAAGGCCGACGAACTGTCGGCGGTGCCAGTCGCGGGGAGTCTTGAGTCGGCATCGACAAATTGAACCCGTGCTTGATGGCAGATTTGCTGCGTGAATGCGAAACTTCTTTTCCTGGAACTGTATTAATAAATCGTCCGTGCCTGCTTTGAGATGTGCCGAGAAAAGGGTTGATAATCTCGTTTTCTACCACGAATAGTGCACCGAGTAGGTGATTTTCTTTTCTTCATCGGGCTTTACCAATACCCGGAACTCGATCGTTTGGGTGTCGGTTTTTGTGAAGTCATCTGACTTCGCTGTAATGTCCCAGTTGTTCCAGCGGTAGAGATGTTCCACCACCCGGATTTCCACCGGTATGTCCTTTTTGCGATTGCGGAGCTTGATCTCAAATGATTCATCGACCCATTTGTCACCCGTATCCACCCGGAAATTCGTCTGTTTGCGTTCACCAACCAAATCAAAGGCATCGCCGGTTGTTACCCGGATTGTCTCGTTGCGGGGTGTGTGCTCAATGGTGTTCTCCCCCACGAATTGCAGTGCGCTGTCGTCATCACGCCGGTAAAACCTCAGCTTGCCGGCGGGCAGGGCTACGCCGAGCTGGTTCGTTTCAACGTTGACGATTTCACGCTGCACCAGAATTTTTTTATTGTCGGTTTGGCCCCAGTTTTGGTCGTAATTCAACCCCCCATAAAACCGGTAATCGGACGCGGCGTCATAAATATAAATGGTGGGAGCGTAAACCTTTTCAGCATGGACGAATTCAACTTGTTTCGTTTCCCGGTCATGCAGCGTCGTCGGCCGGGCGATGGAGTAAAGATGGAATTCGTCGAAGGCTTTTTCGGTGACCGCCGGTTCCGGGGCGGCTGCCGCCATGGCCTCAATCTGCCTCATTCTTTGCATGCCGCCAAATTCCTGCGGACGAATCTTGTTCACTTCTCCAGCCATCAGCTTGATCTTCGCATTCGCGAATGTCTTGCCGCTATTATTGTTCATGGTGATCCACCCCACCAGATCCACTAGATCGCCTTTTTCCGGCGAAACCAGATTATAACTCGCGCTCCAGTCCAGACCTTCCGTGATATAAGCGACTTCAGCATTGAACTGGCCCGGTTTATCGGATTGCAGCACCCAATTGAGAGTGGGTTTCAGAACCGTGTCATCGCCGAGGTCGGGAAACAGCGGTTGTCCGGGGAGCGAGAATTGCAACTTGCCATCCACCTCAATTATCGGCTGCTGCGCATCGCCGCCGGGTACGTATCCACTGCGGACAATTTTCCCGGGAATCAGTTCGGAGGCCTGTGTATTGTCCTTCATCCGCACCTTTTCAAAATCAATCGTTTTACCCTCAAACAGCGACAATAACAATTCCTGGGAAACCGGGTCGTTACGATAATTCTGTTCAAGGATTTGCAAGGAATGTTCCCCGGTTGGATCGCGCAGAATCACCGAATCCGGCTCGACCTGCGCGGTGGCGTTCGCGTAACGCACATCGTTTATGCCGGCTTTCAGGTCGAGCGGCACGGAGTCGCGAACCACGGCAAAGTTTTGGTTGTAAATGGTGAGTGCGGGCTGGGCTTGCACGCCCAGAGACCACGCCCCGGCCAGTAAAAAGACGGATGCCATTTTATTCATGGGAGCAATTGTTTGAACAGTTCTGGGTTTAACACCGTCGCCAGTGGAAAGTTTTTACAACGATCCAACCGCATGCGCAAAGGAATTCCGTGTTGATCCTGTTCCTTTGAAGCGAAACGTGAAAGTGAGCGCTCCGGCCTCGGTTTGTCAAGCCCCCATTTGTGGAGTGGACGGAAATACCCATGGCTGTATTTTGGCATGGTGGAATTGCGTCCTGCCAATGAAATGAAAGCTTCCGTGGAGTCGTTTCCGGGAGCATGCTCGAATTGCACTGAATCCGGTTCCTCAACCTGGAAAAATCCTTTTGTAATCGAAGCCAAAATTGTAATTTTGAGCAAAGGACCCAAACTGCATGAACAATGAGTACCCCGGAGCTGTCGCCACCAAAACCGGCTACAATCGGTTTCTATTATTAGTCGCAGGCCTGGGCGGACTGCTCTACGGTGTGGATGTCGGCATCATTTCCGGTGCGCTGCCATATCTCGAAGCTACATTCAAGGATGATGCGACTGGCCTGACGCTCGATCCCTCAAAACTTTCGTTCGTGGTTGCGGCCGTCTTGCTTGGAAGTGTGGTCTCCACTTTGTTCGCCGGCATGTTGGCCGATTGGCTCGGGCGCAAGACCATGATGATCGTCAGCGGATTCTTGTTCGTAGTCAGCATACCTATCATTTCGCTTGCGCATAGTTATGATGCCTTGATGGCAGGCCGTCTCTTGCAAGGTATTAGCGGCGGGCTGATTGGCGTCGTGATTCCTCTCTACCTGGCGGAATGCCTTGGAGCGTCGAATCGTGGCAAAGGTACCGGAATTTTTCAATGGTTGCTCACTCTCGGCATCGTGGCAGCAGCAGTCATTGGATACTATTACAGTGACCGCGTCGATCAAGTGGCCCGTCTCGGAGACGCGGCAAAGTTGTTTGCCGCCAAAGACGCAGCATGGCGCAGCATCTTTTGGGTTTCTTTGCCTCCGGGAATCTTATTTGTTCTGGGCAGTTTCCTGGTTGCTGAATCGCCGCGCTGGCTGTTTCGTCGTGGCAAAATTGAGGGCGCGCGCACGGCTCTATTGCGCTCCCGCTCGGAAGCTCAGACGGAAACTGAGTTAAAAGAAATGGCTGAAACTGCCGCTGCCGAAACCAGTACCGGTGCCGGAATCAAAGAATCTCTGTTACGCCGCAAATACGTGATTCCCTTCCTGCTCGCTTGCGCCATCCTCTCCTGCAATCAAGCCACCGGCATCAACTCGGTCATCGGTTACTGTTCGACCATTTTGATTCAAGCGGGACTGGGAGATAAACACGCACATTTTTGCAATTTCTTGTTCACCCTCATCAATTTCCTCGCAACCATTGTCGCCGTGCTGCTGGTGGATCGTAAGGGACGGAAGTTTCTGCTTTCGCTTGGCACTGCCGGCATCATCGTCTCACTCATTTGTGCTGGATGGCTGTTTCGCCAGAATGAAAAATTGCGGGTGGACGCCAAAGATGCCTTGCAAAACCAAGTCGCCCCCGACCAGACACTCTCGGTCGCATTCAATTCCGAATCCGCCTCGAATCTGCTCGCTGGAACCAGTTTTGGCAGCCAGCCCACGACGATCGTTGTGATTTATTCTTACGGCGATTTTCATGGCGCAACGACAGCTGCACGCTCTGATGACTTGACGGCCAAGCCCATCGAGATCACTCGCGAGGGTTGTTTGCCGGCTAACAAGGTGATTGCATTCTTCAACAATCCGTTTGCCAATCTTGACGCTGCTAAAAATGCACCTTTGAAGATTGATCACGCCCTGGTTACCCCTGTGCCCGACGAAAATAACGGCTGGCTGACGGCAATGACACTGTTTGTTTTCGTTTCGTTTTTTGCTGTCGGACCGGGTGTTTGCGTCTGGCTGGCTCTTTCCGAACTCATGCCGACCCGCATCCGTTCCAACGGCATGAGTATCGCGCTGCTCATCAACCAAACCGTTTCGACGACCATTGCGGCCATCTTTCTTCCAACCGTCGGGGCGCACGGTTACGCGACCATGTTTTTTGCATTTGCCGGCTGCACGGTGATTTACTTCATCATCGCATTTTTCTTCCTCCCGGAAACCAAGGGAAAAACTCTGGAGGAAATCGAGGAACATTTTGACGGCGGAAAATCTATGACCAAGTAATCGCGGATGAAACGAATTATATCAAAATGGTTTGGTGGTTTTTCGTCATTCTGCTTGTTGGCGGCGGCTCTCAGCCTGCACGCAGATGAACTGTCGCTCATTCCGCAGCCCCAAAAGATCCAGCCGTTGGATGGAGTTTTTAAACTCACCGCGGACACACCGATTTATACCGATCCGCAGTCGCTCTCGACTGGTGAATTCCTTGGCAAGCGCTTGCGCCAATCCACTGGGTACGGATTCAAGGTCAACGGGATAACTTCTACAGCTGCGGAATCAGCTCTCACTGGTGGTGTTCTCTTAACTACCAGTAATGCCGATGTCACGCTGGGCAACGAAGGATACGAGCTGGCCGTGACCACTAACCACGTCATCATCCGGGCTCCAACCCAAACCGGTTTATTTTATGGCGTTCAGACTTTGTTGCAGCTACTGCCGCCAGAGATTTTCTCATCCAATCTCATCAACGGATTGAATTGGCAGGTGCCCGCAATCGAGATTACCGACTGGCCTCGTTTTAAATGGCGAGGGTATATGCTCGATGTGAGCCGACATTTTTATACGAAGTCTGAGGTGGAGCAGATGCTCGATGCAATTGCATTGTACAAAATCAATACTTTCCACTGGCACTTGGTGGATGACCAGGGGTGGCGCATCGAGATCAAAAAATACCCCCGGCTGACCAGCGTGGGTGCGTGGCGGGATGGCGTGGGGTTTGACCTGCCGACAAATTCCACGACGGCGTACGGACCGGATGGACGTTACGGCGGGTATTACACTCAGGATGATATTCGCGAGGTCGTGGCCTACGCGGCTGCTTTGCACATCACCATCGTGCCGGAAATCGAAATGCCGGGACATTCGTTGGCTGCGCTAACGGCCTATCCGCAATTTGGCACCGGGGACGGGCTGTTCACGATCCCTACGCGCGGCGGGGTCAACCCCGGTATTTATTCACCCGCAAAAGATGGAACCTTTGCATTTTTGGACAATGTTTTGTCCGAGGTATTCCAATTATTCCCGGGCAATTATGTCCACATCGGCGGTGATGAGGTGCCGGGAGAACCTTGGCAGAACGATCCAGCGTGTCAGTCTTTGATGAAACGCGAGGGGTTGAAATCGTCCGATGAACTGGAGAGCTGGTTCATCCGGCACATCGAAAAATTCGTCAACGCCAACGGAAAAACCCTCATCGGCTGGAGCGAAATTACCCGCGGTGGCCTGGCCCAAAGTGCCGTGGTGATGGATTGGATCGGCGGCGGGCGGGAAGCTGCCGGCATGGGACATGATGTCGTGATGTCGCCGACCAGAAACTGCTATTTCGATTATTACCAATCACGTGATCAGGCTGATGAGCCGCGCGCCATTGGCGGATTCCTGCCGCTACAAAAAGTTTATGCCTTTGAACCCGTTCCGGCGGATCTCGCCCCGGAATTTATCAGCCACGTTCTTGGTGCGCAGGGCAACCTCTGGACCGAATACGTCCCGAATTTGAGACACGTCGAATATATGACCTTCCCGCGCCTGACGGCGTTGGCAGAAGTGACGTGGTCGGCAAGGGAAGCCCGGAACTATGACGACTTCTTGCGCCGTCTTAAAATCGATCAACGGCGACTCGACCAACTCGGCGTTAATTATCGCAATTCCGCACTGGGAGACGGCGATGCGGCCAGGGGCACGGAAATCGGCGGCTGGAAGCCCGAACAAATCAGGGCTGAACCGGCCCCAATCGAATGGGACGTGACTTCCCGCGTCACTGCGTCCGGCGATGCCAGGTTATATTTTGACTATACTGACGGGGCATGCGGTATCGACATCAAATCGGCCACGCTATTTGAAGACGGCGTGCCAATTAGCCAGGACGTGCACGACGGTTTCGCCGGTGCTGAATCGCGTCAACCGTCTTATAAACTGGTTATCCCTGCTCCAAAGCCTGGCTCGCGCTACACTGTCGTCGCGCAGGTTTCAGGTTCTGGTGGTACTGATTCCAAGGGCAACCTGCTCTGGAATTTCAAACCGACAACACATTGATCATAAAAGCCGGACCAAGGCCCAAAGAGTAACCCTTTAAATTCTGTGAATTGCGTGAATTTTGTAAATTCTTCAAGTTTTATTCCGCCACTCGACACCGGATTCATCGCTCCGGTCGTTTTCAACCGTGAATATATCAACGCAGCTAAAAGGTCAGGGCGTGCTGCGCCTTTGGTAATCGGTTTGGAACGCGACAATAAATTGGTTTCCCGCTACGAAACTGTCGTGAAAGACAAATTCGACGAGGAAACATTATTCTACGTTGAACGCCTGGTGAAGTTTTTACTCTGGGCGCGCGGCGGCTGGAAACTTTATGTCGGCGGACCGAAGCCAGTCGCGCAAGCGATCGGCAAGATCTATTCTTCGCGCGGAGCGCGGAAGTTTGACGCGGGAATGATGTCGCTGGCTTACGGGAAGAAATTTCAGGTGGTCGTGACTACCGCCGAAAAAGTGCCGGCAGAAAAAGAAAATCAAAAAGCTGCAGGGGGGCATCTTAAGGGATGCCGGATTGGTTTTGATTTGGGGGCTAGCGATTACAAAGTATCGGCGGTCAAGGATGGCGAGGCAATTTTCACCGAAGAGATGCCTTGGGACCCGAAGATACAGGCAAATCCTGCATATCACTATCATCACATTGCCTCGGCACTGCACCGGGCGGCGGCGCATTTGCCGCGCGTGGACGCCATTGGCGGAAGTTCGGCCGGTATCATCGTGGATAACGAAATCAGGGTGGCCTCCTTGTTAAGGGCCATACCGAAGCGACTTTTCCCTCAAGCGGCGGGGATCTTCAAGCGAATCCAGAAAGAATGGGGAGTGCCCGTGGTGGTGATGAATGACGGGGATGTCACAGCTCTGGCCGGCGCGCTATCTCTGGGTAGCAAGGGTATGTTGGGCTTGGCCATGGGTTCGAGTGAAGCGGCGGGTTTCATGGACCGGCAGGGACGCATTCCAGGCTGGCTGAACGAACTGGCATTTGCTCCGGTGGATTATCAAGCGCAAGCCGTAAAGGACGAATGGGCGGGAGATATTGGCACGGGTGCTTTGTACTTTTCGCAGCAGTCGGTCAACAAACTCTTGCCGGCGGCGAAAATTGTATTGCCTGCCGAAATGGGTTTGCCGGAGCGGTTAAAGGAAGTACAAGCCTTGATGGCCGCCGGCGACGAACGCCCGGCGAAAATTTACCAGACGATTGGAGTTTATCTGGGTTATGCACTTGCGCATTACGCGGACTTTTACGACTACCGGCAAGTGCTGATTTTGGGCCGGGTGACGACGGGCAAAGGAGGGGACATCGTGCTGGAAAAAGCGAAGGAGATATTGCGTGGAGAGTTTTCGGAAGTCGCCGCAAAAATTGAATTGCGGGTGCCAGACGAGAAAACGCGGCGGGTCGGACAGGCGGTCGCGGCAGCAAGCCTTCCGGTACTGAAAATGTAAAACTATGAACTTTAAAAATCCCACAGCGGAAATATTTGTGCCGGACGGCCAGACCGTGGACAAAGCATTTCCGCGCGTCACTCACCTTGGAATTGGAGCGCATCAGGACGATCTGGAGTTTATGGCGTTCCATGGCATCATCGAGTGTTTCGGCACCGACAAAAAATGGTTTGGCGGCGTGACTTGCACGAACGGGGCGGGCAGTTCACGCACGGGCAAATACGCTGATTTCACGGATGCCCAGTTGATGGCAGTTCGCCGTCAGGAACAGAACGCCGCAGCAGTCGTCGGCCAATATTCGGTTATCGTCCAATTGGATTACCCCAGCAGCGCTGTCAAAAGCGCGACCGATACGGCGCTCAAGAGCGATTTGAAGGAAATTCTCCGGGTGTCGAAACCTGAGGTTGTGTATACGCACAATCTGGCGGACAAACACGAGACGCACCTCGGTGTCGTGATTGCCACCGTTACGGCATTGCGCGAGTTGCCGGCGGAACTGCGCCCGGCAAAAGTAATCGGTTGCGAAGTGTGGCGGGACCTGGATTGGATGCCAGACCGGGAGAAGGTATTGATGAATGTCAGTGGTCATGACCATCTGGCCGCGGCGTTGAATGGAGTTTTTGATTCACAAATTGCGGGTGGCAAACGCTACGACCTGGCGACCTTGGGCCGGCGTTCGGCAAATGCAACGTTTTTTGAAGCGCATGAGACGGATCAGGCCACACAGGTAAGTATTGGGATGGATTTGACTCCATTGATCAAGGACGAATCGATGAACATCGTAGCCTACGCCTGTGGCTTTATTGAAAGATTCCAGGAAGACGTGAAAGCCAAATTAAAACGCCGGCTGGGATGATCTGACATATGGAAATCATCATCCAACCGACGGCGGAAGACGCCACCGGAATCGCAGCGCAACTGATCGCGCGTCGATTGAAAGAAAAACCTGACTTGGTGCTGGGATTGGCGACGGGCAGCACACCTCTGACGCTATATCGCCAGTTGGTCGAGTTGAAACTGGATTGGCGGAAGGTTAAAACCTTCAATCTGGATGAATATATCGGGATCTCGCCGCAGCATCCGCAATCATATCACAATTTCATGTGGGAGAATCTGTTTCGTCACGTAAACATTTCCGTTAAAAACGTCCACATTCCTGACGGCATGGCGAAAGACATTCCCGCTAGTTGCGAGCAGTACGAAAGACAGATCAAGGCGGCCGGGGGAATTGATTTGCAAGTGTTGGGCATCGGCACGGACGGACATATTGGGTTCAATGAACCGACATCGTCCCTGGCGTCGCGAACCCGGATGAAGACGCTGACACCGCAAACAATCAGGGACAATGCGCGTTTTTTTGGGCGCGAGGACAAGGTGCCGCACCATGTGATCACAATGGGGATTGCAACGATCCTGGAAGCTCGGCAGAACCTGTTGCTGGCGTTCGGAAGCAAAAAGGCAACTGCGATTGCGGAGGCCATTGAAGGTCCAATCTCGGCGATGACTCCTGCGTCAGTATTGCAGTTGCATGCAGATACCAAAGTGTTTCTGGATTCCGCTGCAGCGACGGAATTGCGGCGGGCGGATTATTACCGTTGGGTTTATGACCACAAGCCGCAATGGCAACAGTTTTGATGGACGCTCAGGATCTTTTCCTTCAAAGAACCAAACCTATCCAATTGCGGATTCGCCGGTATTCTGCATCAATTTGTGAAGCCATAAGATGATGAATGAATCAAAACATATTTCTCGGAATTTTGCGGACGGATGTGTGGTTTGGCTTACCGGTTTAAGCGGTGCCGGCAAAAGTACCATCGCCCGGGAATTGAAACAGCGCTTGTCCGGGCTGGGCAGACACGCGTTTATATTGGACGGAGACAGCATCCGCAGCGGTTTATGTTCAGATTTGTCCTTTTCTCCACCGGACCGCAAAGAGAACGTCCGGCGGATCAGCGAAGTATCCAGGCTGTTTGCCGAAGCCGGAGTCATCTGTATTGTTGCACTCATATCACCTTATCATGCCGACCGGCATTCTGCTCGAAACATCGTTGGAACTGGTCGTTTTGTTGAGGTCTATGTCAATGCTCCGATTGAGGTTTGCGAACATCGTGATCCCAAGGGTCTTTACGCCAAAGCGCGTGCCGGCGAAATCAAGGAATTCACGGGCGTCTCCGCGCCTTATGAGCCGCCAACCATTCCCGATATTGAACTTTGGACGAATCAGCTGAACGTAACCGAGTCGGTTGGCAGAATCTTGGCATATTTGTTCGCATAATCTGCTGGCCTTATTTAAGGAGGCCAAATCCGATAAGATCAGCATTGGTTGTCAGCGGGACACACTGCTTAACGAACCATCCGGCCATGCCTCGATCACCAACACCTCGAAAGGGTCAAGTTTGAACTTGGTGGCCTCACCCGCATGGAGTCTGGTCACATCGACGCTCTGATCTTTGAAGGGATTGACGATGGTGTAATTTTGCGGCGCGCCGTCAGGTAGTTCGAATGCCTTTGCCGGATCAATTTCGATGCTTTGCGCCCTCGCCGACGGGTTGCGCAAGGTCAAGATGCCTTTCTTGGGCGACCACGACGCCCAGCCGTAGACTTCGCGATCAATCGGACTGCCGCCAATCCAATGAGTGTCAACCAGCGTGTCCGAGTTCGCGCGCGACCATTTGGCAGCTTCCGCCAGGATATCCCAGTTGTCGGCAGTCAACAGGCGCGGTGTGATATACATTTCCTGCAATTGCGTGCCATTGCCAAAGAATGCGCGAACTTCCGACTTGAAGATATTGTTCGTGTCGTAGTCCAGGCCATCGGCCTTCTGCGCGTAAATAATTCCATGCAACATCAGGGAGTTAAGTGGGTACAAATCACTGTTGCCGACAACCCTCTCATAAACATCATCATCCTTATAAGTAATCCATCGTTCACGCTGGGGGGCTGTCCCGGCTACAAAGGTGTGGTCTTCGCCGCCGCGCCAGATGGAATCGGCATAGAATAACCAGAAAGGCGACGGCCAGGTACCGGTGGTTTGGTTGATATAAAGGTCGGGTTTGATGGTGCGCAACTCATTGTCCAAACGCAGCATTGCCTCGAAATCGCGTAACACAACCCCTTGATCGTCATCGCTCCCGATGGCGCCGATACCGTCGAACTTGAATTGATTGATGCCGTATTTCTGGATCACATCAACACACAATTGGCGGAAACGTGCATAGTACTTTGGGCCGGACATGGAGAAATTGCCATCATTGATTTCAAAACCCTGTTCCTTGCCATATTTGATGCGCTCTTCATGAGGCTCCCCGTAACCTCCCCACGGCGAAAGCCAGATGCCTGGCGCCGCACCATATTTCGCCGCCGCGGCTTGAACCGGCGTAAACCCATTCGGAAAATTAGTCTTGTCAAACTGCCAGAGCGTCGCATTGTTGTCCCAGCCATCATCAAATAGGAATGAATCCATTTTTACTCCGCGCTGCTCTACTAGTTCTTTGCCGAAGGAGTTGATGGCGTTAACCGCGGCCTTTTCGTCATACTTGTTGAAATAACCAATATCATACCATGAGTTATACTGGAGAAACGGCCGGTATGGATGCGCCCGTTCCCGCTCGAGGTAAGCCAGAAACTGGCGGCGCAGTTGTCCCTTGTCAACAAACCCGATGACGGATGAACACTCAATGCTTTCACCGGGGCGCAACGCGGCGCCACGCGGCAGGAAACAACGCACATAACCCATCTCACCCCGGTTTATTGACAGCGGATGTTCCACCGCGAAAAACGCGGTGGTGGTGGCCACGGGGGATCCATCCACTGTGCCGGTGGACCGGGCGTTCGCCATCGGTGTATCCAGTAGGAGTATTCCATTAAGCGGGATCAATTGTTCTCCGGCCGTGAACGTGTAGATCTGTCGTATGTAACGTGAACCATCGCGTAGGACGGCGCGCCAGGCCACATGAATATTTCCATCTTTACTTGCAAATTCGGCTACCAATTGGCTGCCCGGCAAATGCTCCGCAAACCTGGATGCTCCGGGGGTGATCTCCAACGGCTCAGTTTGCACACTGCCAACTAGCTTAAAATCCGAAGAGCGGACATAATTCCCGTTCGTCAGCACCAGGTCGAAGAGATCTCCTTTTATCGCCAGCGTTTGCCCGGTTCTCATGTCGTGGACTGAGTCCGGCCACAATGTATTGGCGTGACTTCTCCAAGTGACTGCCACTTCGTCGTTTGTTAACGTAAAGACCGCGGCGCGGCTGTTAACTGAAAGTGAAGTGGTTGCCAGGGCGATGACGGCAACTACACGGAGGAGGTTGAAGTGACGCATATGTTAAATTGATTTTAAATTGTTGATGATAAACCTATTTGCATTTTGACTTTAAGTCCTCTTGGCAAAGAACTCGATGGTGGCTTTGAGGCCGTTTGCGAAGTCGCTGGTCGGGGTGAAGCCTGCCGCCTGCAATTTTTCGATTCCCGCCAGTGAATGTTTGATGTCCCCCGCACGTGCCGGCGC
>JBEKMT010000061.1:0-24154 GCA_050008355.1 Verrucomicrobiota bacterium | reverse complement strand
CTTCAATCACTTACTGTAATGTACTTTATTGCGTACTATTCAAAGTCACTTTTTGTTGCCGGTTGGGTTGGAGGAGTCGGTTGTCCGACGGGAGCGGGCGGTTGTGCGCGGAGAGCTTTCACCTCCTCCTGGGTTACCTCAAGACCGGAGTTTCCAAAGGAATTATAGACAAACGTCAGGACGTTCGCGATGTCCTGGTCGCTGAGCGGGAACGAAGGCATGCTGTTATTGAATTTCATCCCGTTCACAACCACTTCCCCTTGCCGGCCAAAGATCACAGTTTGAATGGCGCGGTTCTTGTCGGCATTCAGGAAATCCGATCCCGCCAAAGGCGGGAAGACACTGGGACGCCCCTGGCCCGTGGACTGGTGGCAGGCAGCGCAAATCGAAGTAAATAGCCGCCGGCCCAGCTCAATTCGCTCGGTTTTGGATTTCGCCCCGGTGTCCACCGGGGCGACTCCGCGAGCCGCCCCGCTGTCGACCCAATTCTTGATAATCTGGCGCTGCTCATCGCTAAGCGCCAGTGATTCAGGGCTGTTGGCAATCGGCATGGCCTCCTTGTAATACGAACCCTGCCAGCTGTCCCACACCCGGCGTTTAATCTCCCAACGGTCGGCATAGGCGGTCTTATAGTCCAACCAGTTATAGACGAACGTCGACTCCTGGTTGTGGCATCGTGAGCAGTTGCCCATGAAGATTGGCTGGATGTCGCCAAGGTAAGTAGGCTTCGGGTTGGCCCCCGGAGAAGCTACGGTAACGGTGTTCTGGGCCACGGCTTGCGCAAAAAATGCGCCTGCAAAAACGGCCATGCCCATCCCGATAAATCCGGTCTTTCTCCACTCTTTCAGAAATCGCAATTTATTCATGGTTGTTCCTTGCTTCAATGTTCTCACTGTCGTCTTAGAATCCATAAGAAAGTTGCAAGATCAACTGGGTGGCGGGTTGGGTCGGATCGCTGGTGTGGATAAACTCATAATCGCCCTCGAAGAGCAATGTATTCGTAATATAGTAAATATAGCCGAGACTATACCGCCGGACCGTAGGGTCTATGCCGTCCACCAGTGAATCGTAGCGGCCGACAAGTTCAATATCGTTGAGGATCGGTATATCAAAATTTAATCCCGCCAGTTTGTAACCCACTTGGGTATACCACCCTTCGGTGCGGATGAGCCCAAGGTCGTCCGTGCCATAACGGGTCATCATCGCCTCGGCCTTGGCTTCGAAGTTCGGCCCCAGGTGCAGGGCGGCGTCCAGCACGCCGGCAGTCCAGAGATGGTTCCCTCCATTGTCCCATTCTCCGGTCTGGCCGGAGATGCCCAGTTCCAAATCGTAATGCGGCTTATAGGGGAAGGGCAAAAATACCCCCAGACGACCACCCCCGGCAGGCGAATTATGCAGATTCGCGAACACACCATCGGATCTGACGCCAACATTGCCACCCAAGTCGAGGTCGCCGGCATCGGCAGGCTCGTTCGTCGAACTGCCGGGCCCGTTCACGACATACGCGGCATAATTGATGAACTTACCTTCATCCCCCCACGGAACCGCCCCGCGCAGCTCCACACCCGCGCCGCTCTCTGGAAGCAAGGCATCAACGGCCAAAGGATCGTCGGGAAATTTATTCAACCAACCTGCCCCGCGTTCGGCGTAGGTGCCAAGTGGCAACAACAGCTGGCCCACGCATAACGTCATATAATCATTCATGATGTAATCGAGTTGGGCAAAGCTCAGATTGAAGGTGGTTGTATAACCGCCACCGTTAGGCGAATTGTTCGCGAGCGTCGTATCAAACCCAGCTTCAAACAAAATATTGTCGCCACCGCGATACAGGAAAATGGGCGCAAAATCGGCCAGCGCGAAGGCGCCGTGTTGTTTGTCCGCGTTGACATATTGAAACTCCGCGTCACCCAGCATCATGAAGTTGTGGTTAACGGTGGCCTCATCAATCGGTGCCTGTGCCGGCGGCTGTGTTTCCGCTTGCACGGCGGCGACACTCTTCCGCTCCGCGTCGCTGGCAGTTTGTTGGGTTTCGGATAACTTTTGCTTCAGCGCGTCAATCGTTTGTTGATCCGTCTGGTTGGTCTGCTCCAACGCCTGAAGCTTGCCATTCATTTGTTGGACCAACTCTTTGAGCGCATTGAAATCTGCGTCGCTGACTTCCGCAGCCACCCGGGCAGGAAAAGCCATACACAACACACAACTCACCGCCATCGTCGACAACATCCAGCGGACAGATCGGTTTATCTTTTTCATTTGTGGTTAAGGGATGGGATGGCAACTCAGCGACCGCTGTTTTCCTGAAGATATTTCAGAATCAATCTTGACTGGCTCACGGGAATATTGGCGCGCACCTGCATATGTAGCATGATGGTCTTCCACTGCGCGCCGGTTCGCTCGGTGGGATATCGCTCCGGATGGCAACGGTTGCAATGAATCGAATACAGTTCCGCCCCGGTAAGATGTCGCCTGACCTTGGCCTTTGCCGGCTCCGGCGGAGTGGCCGAGGATACCACGGAATTGGTTGGTGAGGACGCCGTGATGGCGTTCGCATCATCGGCCAGGAGGGAGTTCATAAAACCGCCTAACGTCCCGGCTGCGATCAAGGCGGCAAGTATCTTCGGGATGAATCCTCTGGATTGGTTTAAACTCTTCATGTTATCGCAACTTTTTTTAGTAAAACAAGGTCTTCTCGCCAAGGGGTGTTCACCCCTATATCGTTCAAGTCGATGCCGGTAAAATGAACATTCTTCCTACAACTCTCCCAAGGAGCGGCTGGTGTTGAGATTCCGATTCTCGATTGAGTGACGCATTTCTAACTACAAACCCATGAGGCTGCTCACCATTCCTTGTCATTTACCGAACTTTTATTGCAAAACTTTCACGGATAAGCCAAAGCCAGAACGTAAGCATCCACATTTTATCCGCTACGTGAACACATTCATTACTTGAAGCGTCAGCTGCAGATCTGGCCTGGCCATCGTCGACTACAAAAGCAATCGGCAAACCCGCCACTCGGCATTATCCGGGTGTCGTCCCGATTTCACTTTTTCTCTTGATATACATGGCGCGGCCATCCGGCATGTTCTCACGCTTACCACAGGACTTGTGGCGACCTCGAGTGGCCTTTGATTTTGTGGCTTCTGTCGAAGGGACTGAGCTATGGTTATGACTTAATTCAGGAAGTGAAGCAGCTTTCAGAGGATTAGATCGGGTGAAACGATGGGATGTCCATCCCGTGTTGCATCGTATGCAGTGCGCGGGCTGGATCGAGTCACGGTTGGGCCCGTTGGTAAATGACTCCACCAGGATCTGCGACGACATCCGTACCCGGACTCACACTCCAGCAACAGCCAAATCAATCCGCCAATTTTCTGCTCCTTCGCGGCAATCAAGGCTGACCACAAATAGTAACATCGGCACGGCGCGCTTTGGGCGTCACTTTTAACCGGGTAACTTGGCCATTTTCAACATGGCCTTCTACTGTGGTTTGATCCGGAGCATGGAGTTTGAAATCCGCCGCCCAATCCTTCGGCCACGCGGGAAGCAATTGGATGCGCTTGCCGTCACATTGCATCAACATCAGCTCCAGCGTGATCATGCCGGAACCACCGTTGTCGAGGTCGGGAATCCAATCGTGTCCCGCTTTCCAGAACCAGGGAAAACGCTGCTCGCCATAATCGGTAAATTCCGCAACGGCCGCATTTTTGGCCACCTCAGTCAAGCCCAGCACTGCGGATTGAGGTCCATCTTGTCCCCAGCAGGTATCCTGTGGAAAGCGGCGCGCGGCGAAGGTGTCTTGCGCGAGCGCCAAATCGGGTTTGCCCACGCCATAAAGGCGATAAGGAAAGGCGACGTAGAGTTCGGGATTCTCGACATTGCTGGTCTTGCCATATTTTTCTGCGGGGAGAATGATCGTTTTGCCGTCGGCGTCGCCCTGGCCATAGTCCCCCAATTTTCCGTTCACAGTCTTGCCTTTGGCAATGGGCGGCAAATCGCCTAGCTCTTTGCTCCATTTGTTGCGCTGTTCGGGCGAAGTTAAATCGTCGGGTAAAGCGAGCAACCTTGGCAAAACACTTTTCAATCCGGCAATATCAGGCGTGGGATTGATGGCGTCGAGCTGATACGTCTCCAAAGATTGCGTCGGCGACATGCGGATTTTTCCGTCCGTGTCCCGTGGCCAGTGTTCATCATAGTAGGTCACAATGGCGTCCGCAAACGGGACGATGTTCGTGCGTGCGAAATCCGCGTCCTGCGTGATGTCGTATTCGTCCAACATTTGCGAAATGACTTCCAGCGTGCCCTGGATGTGATACCGCTGCCAGTTGCTTTGCAATGTGGAGGTCGGATTGTCCCAACCAAAATCGGTCAGGTTCGGCAGACCCCAGAACAGCATCGTTTCAGGCAAGCTTGCACCATCGTGGTGGAAATATAACCGGGTGCGATCCTTCGCAAGCGGCAGCGCGTTCAAATACAGGTTGAACCAGGGCTTTAGCAGGTCAAAATCGCCCGTCGCAATTAGCGGCCAATAAAGCAGGCGATTGTTTTGATTCCAATAGGAATTGCCCCACGCGCGGTAATCCGGGTCGTGGTGCCGATCGTTGGATTCATGATGGCTATTCAAATCATGGCCAACTGTGAAAAGGCCGCCGTTGAACTTCACCGGAAAAGCCCCACGCGAAGATGCCGCCAACATGTAACGTTGCATGATGTAGCCCTGCGAAACTTTCTCTGCGTCCGCGGTGCCCGCGACATGAATCCAACTGCGATTCCAAAATTCATTCCACCACCGGTCGTGTGCCGCCTGCAGACGCTGAGGAGATTCGGCGCCAATCTGTTTAGCCAGCGCCTCAATATCGCTATACCACGCCTCCCATGAATTCACATTTGTTTCTGTCAGGGCGATCAAATCGCACTGCAAATATTTCCGCGGAACCGAAGATGCCAATGCGTGGTCATTAACGCTGACTAGGCCCGTCCCCGTTAAAACCGCGCCAAAGCAACGGTGGCGAAAGGGGTCGAGATATTTATCCAGGAGCGAGGCCAAATGTTCCTGCTCCAAAACAATTGGATAAACGCTGTCCGGATCAAAATGGCACCACGCGATCTGGCCTGGTTGTCCGGGTAAAACCGTGTCCGCCGCCGAGACAATTGAAATGGGGTGGCCACCTAATTCAAACATTCCGCCCTTGTCGGGATCGGCGGTGCGCCACAACTCCAGACTCGCTTGCATTGTCGTCGGTTGGTCCAGACTGGCAGTGATACGGATCACCGGATGATTGGCGTCGACCCGGACTCGCACAAGGTTTGCGCCACTTTTGATTTCGATGCTGCCATCTTCAAGATGGAGGGTCTGGGTGAAATTCGTAGCCCCGGTAAACGGGTTTGGTGATAATTTCAAGCGCACGCGACCTGGTTTCACGAGTTTGCCCCATTCTGTCCAGGCGTCCGCCTTGGCTACGAGGATGACCAGATCGCCGTTTTGCTCCGTCCACACATTTGCCGCCAAATCCCCGTTACCGATCGGCATCGAATCGTTTTCATCCATTCCCAATGATGTCCAGGCCACGTCGTTCACCGTGACATAGCGATTCATCACGTCTGAAAAATTACCCGCAAAGCCGGGAAGGGCGGCCAACGCGATTGATATAAGCAAAATTCGAAAAAGGAATTTCATAAAAGATTTTTGGCTATAATGAGATGGTTACTCCCCGGCGTTTTCATTGATGATCACTGAGTGTGTACTGTGATTGGCGATTCGGGCCTCACCCCGCAGAATATTTTCAGAAATCACAGCACGGCGCACCGCTTCACCCAGCTCAACTTGCGGCTTGTTCTGGTGAAACTCACAACCCCGAACAAGCACGGTACCGCTTTCAGCCTGGATGGCCGCGCGGCCCTCATTGTTGTGGTCCCAATCGTCAAAGATACAATCGCTGAATCCGATAATCCCTTGTCCGGCTATTTTGGCGATCTGATCACAAGGTCCCCAAAATGCACAATTCACAAACCGCACCGAGCCGATATTATTGGTGCCCACGAAAACCATGGTAGGGTCGGGTCCGTGAAAGGAAGTGAATTCTCCGTTGGAAATCAATAAGCCAAATGGCGCGGAATTATCCACGGACACGGCCTGATTACAGTCGTCGGCTCCAATACCGAGAAAATTTCCATTGCATGCGCCCCGGTTGCTTTTAATGAATTTGTAGCCTATGCCATAACCAAAGCAGAAGGTATTATAGACATACTGCCAATCACTGCGGGCAAAAATAAACGCTTCTCCATGCTGTTCCTGCCAGCGGAACAGGCGCGGACGCAAACTCCACCAGGGATTGAAGTGCACGTCTTCAATGCGGCCGATATCATAAATTTCATCCACGAAGATACCGCGACGCAATGGTTGCCCCTGGACATCACGAATCAAATGCCTTTCGTTTTTGGAGGCATCAATTCCATTGTAGGGATTGAGCAATTCCACCGCCATCACAGCCGGATTTTTTCCGCGCATGGCGATCGCCCACGGATAGGGTTTGGGTTCTTCAGACGGATCTTGATTCGGGTAATAGAGCACCACACCTTTCAGCGTGCTATCATCATGCAAGGTGATAAAGGGTGCGGCTTCTTCATCCCCTTCACCTTCCGTAACGAGAAAAGTTGTGCCATTATCCGTTGGCCCGGCTGCGCCCTTGTCACGAAGGCCATTATGCGCCGTGACGGATTCCCACATACCTTTCAAAGTTACGGCGCGCGGCACATCCAGATGGCCGGCAAAAAAATAATTCCCGCGGGGAGCGTAAACTATGCCGCCTCCGACTTGCCCGGCAGTGTCGATGGCTTTTTGGAATGCGGCGGTATCATCGGTTTTGCCATCTCCCCTGGCCCCAAAGTCGATGACTGAATAATGATCCAGATCGGTCCCAGCCGCAGCAAATGTGGTCACGCGTGCAAGAATTACCCCGGCAATAACCATGAATTGAACAAGGATCTTATTCATAAAACTCAAGCAATCATTTATCTCAACGCCGGTTTTTCCGTGGCGAATTCCGAATCGTTTAGGAAGTTCAGGTCAGCGCAACCGAACTTGCCGACGAATTTCCATTCACGGCTTTCTGGGACGACTTTAATCACGAGTTTGTTCCAGCCAAGTTTCAGGCGCAACGGATTAATCGCGAAAGCATCCGGGTCGAGCGGCTAGGTCCGCTCATTGTTGGTCAGCTGCTCGCCGTCCACCCAGACCTGGCAGCCGTCGTCCCCGGCACCGGAAAAGCATGGCTTCGGCAAGGTTGGTTCCGACTTCAGGTCGTTCAGCGGCCTGGGCGATTTGATCCAGCTTGCCACGCACGCATAACTGTCCTGCTGCTCCCCCACGGACCGGGCCGTTTCTGAAGTCAAACACGCCACTACTGCCGGCATCGCGCGCACCGCGGCACCGTTTGGATTTGGAGCATCACGCCGGCAGGAGCGGCTGCGTTGAGCCAAATCCCGGGGCAGGAAATGGCCGTTGAACCATTCCTAAGATGAAATCCAAGTCTTCAAGCCTTCAACTTTTATTTGAGAACCGTTCCATGCGCGGCGAGCCAGGCTGGGTCTTGATCGGTACGGCTCCAAGTAGAGTTGATATTCAGGAAGGCATCAAACCATTTGTGGAGTTCGGCGTGACCATCGGCAAATGAGAAAGAACTGGAATTGCCGTGGTTCACAGCCGGCCGGTCGTTCAGACTGGTGTTGGCAGCGATGTATTCAAAATAACCATCATTAATACTCTTGGGATTTTCGTCCAACTGCATGAAGCAATCGGAGCTGCTCAACCCACCCACCCCAAAATCGGAAAATTTGTAAAAAGGTTTGAACCTTTTATCCAGACTATAATAGCTGAGTTCGTAGTCCAGCGGATCGCAACCGACGTACATGTTGGCCGAACAGGAGCGCACCCGCGGGACGGTGGTGCCATAGACATTATTCAACGCGGTTGGAGTGGTGCTCTCATCGGCGGGGCATCTATACGTTCCTGGTGCTTTCGCATAGCCCCCGATGGAGCCATGCAGGGTGCCGTTGGGGTTTGGAATGCTATCACCCTGCACTCCCAAAGCGTAAATATTGGTATCAATCCCGGAGGGGTTGTCGCCGGTCGGGTTGCCGTCATAAGCGAAAGAACCGTAAACCCAATTGGGTCCCGGATCGGCGCCGCCAGCGGGGATAAAGCCGTATAACAAGCTAGTTCTTGGATTTACCACCCCGTTGTGGGGAACATAATCGTTGTTATCCGAGGCGTACAGCACGCTAGCCAAAGCCAATTGTTTCATGTTGTTGATGCAGGAGATTCCCTGGGCCCGGACCTTGGCTTTGGCTAGTGCGGGCAACAGCATCGCTGCGAGGATGGCGATGATGGCGATGACCACCAAAAGTTCTATCAGGGTGAAACCCTTTTGGGTTGCAGCCAAATCACGCAGGACCCTGCTCTTCCGATCAGAAAGCTGTTTCATATCTAAAAACGGTGACCACTCGCATGCGGACGGCTTCGGCAAAATGTCCTGCGACAGTGTAAATGCCGGGTGGAATGCATTCCTGTACAAGTTTCATTCTGGGTTGGGGATCCGGCTTGGAGCCGGTATATGCTTGGTTTTGTTCATTGGGAAAACTCTGTAAAGTAGTTTAATTCGCAAGCCAAAGAAAAATATCCCCTAAAGCGGGGAGATGCATTTGTGCCAATCGCCTTCAAGTAATGCCTGCTTCAATATTCCTTGGTCCAGGGTCCCTATCCGACCTGAAACGACTCGTTTGATTTTAAGCTTTGTTCATCAAGATAATTATCGTCTCAAACTGAAATAACCTGCCGACATTCAGTTCGCTTGCACAAGTTATCTTGGCCCGCACATAACCGCTTCCATGGCGATCGAGCCCCATAACTTGTGCCTCCGCGGGACGTCACGCTTACGAAACAAACAACCCGATCCACCCGGTGAAGCAGTTTTCTGCGCAGCCATCCGACCAATTGCCAAATGAAATACTTTATTAAAAGGAGGTTTAATTGTTTTAGTCGGCACCGCGAAAAATACTTGATGACTTTTGTGCCAGCGGTCGCGGCCCAGCTCCTCGCGCGGCGGGCGCCCGGTTGTTGCCGGATGCATCGCTTACGGCGCCTGCTCAATGGGCTTCCAGTCCAGCATCCAAGCCGGTTTGGCTTGCGCAAGATTCGCTTGATGATCAGAATTCGATTGTGTTCACCCCATGGCCAGTCTTGCGGAAACAAGCGCAGTATTTTCGGTTGCGACCGCTGCGATTGGCACAATGGCTGGCGCTGAAGAACTCCCCTGCCCTGATCTGGTCCATTCTGGTCTTGTTCATTTTCGCGTCCGGCTCTGGCGTTCCCGCCGCAGAATCGGAAGTACCGGGTAATTTGGATTTGCCGAATTATTTTCTGCGCACCTGGAGTACCGACGAGGGCCTTCCGGCGAATGCAGTAACTGCCATCGTACAGACTCATGACGGCTACCTCTGGATCGGAACGTACGGCGGGCTGGCCCGGTTTGACGGCGTACGCTTCACGGTGTTCAACAGCGCCAATGATCCGGCTTTGCAAAGCGACCGGGTGACCAGTTTGTTCGAGGATGCCAGCAACACCTTATGGATTGGCCATGAGCGGGGTGACCTGACCTGTTATCGCAACGGTAAATTTGAGGCGCAGGAAGTCCACGAATCCGGCATCCGCCGGAAAATCTCAGCCATTGGCTCGGACAAGAACGGGGACATCTGGATGTTGAACGAGGAAGGCACCATGGTTCGCGCCAGGGATGGGGCAACCTGTGCGCTGCCCAACAATGACGGTGTCGTGCAAATGATACAGGATTTCCAAGGGACCCTGTGGGTTGCCAGCGGCGGGAATCTTGCGCCCCTGCAAAACGGGCAGTTGGTTCCGATCAATCAAGCCGAATATGACCCCAACAAGATTAGCGGCTACATTGAGGGCATTTGTCCGAGCCGTGACGGCGGCATTTGGATCGTCAGCGACCACAGCATCAAAAAATGGGATGGCCGGGCCTGGTCCGAGGATCGCGGTACCAATCCCTACAATGCGAAGGTAACTGCCATGCTCGAGACCAAGTCCGGCTGCCTCGCGATGGGTACCGTGGATCGCGGACTTAACGTGCTTTTTCCGGACCGGCAAATGCTCCACTTCAACCATGCAAATGGATTTGCTCTCGATTGGATTCGTTGCCTGTGTGAAGATCGCGAAGGCACATTGTGGATTGGCGCCGGCAGCGAAGGCATTGGAGCCCTGCGTCCCGGCAAGGTCGTGACGATGGGGCCACCCGATCATTGGGCGGAGTGCGTGGCCCTTTCGACGACCACCGCACGTGACGGTTCGCTTTGGGTTGGGACCGAGGGAGCCGGGCTTTACCGCTTTGACGATGGCACCTGGGAAAACTTCGGGTCGAGCGCCGGTCTTTCCAATCTGTTTGTCTGGTGCGTTTCGGAAGATTCGCAAGGCCGCATGTGGGCGGGCACTTGGGGCGGTGGCATTTTCCGGCAGGAAGGCGATCATTTTGTTGTGCCGCCCGGTTTGGAAAATGTCAACGTGCCGATGCCGGCGCTGTTGCAAGCTTCCAACGGCGTGACCTGGATCGGCACGGCCAGCGGACTGATCCGCTATGAAAACGGCAAGGTGAGCCGGTTTGGGGAAAAGGATGGCCTCAAAGTGCCGGACGTGAGGGCCATTGTGGAGGCCCAGGACGGCACCGTCTGGTTCGGCATGCTGGGCGGCGGTTTGGGCTGCCTGCAAAACGGTCATTTGAAACAATACCTGAAAAGTGACGGCCTTCCCAGCGACGACGTTCAGTGTCTTTACCTTGAGACCGATGGCACGCTATGGATCGGCACGTATGGCAGCGGCCTGAGCCGTTTTAAAAACGGTCATTTCGACAAAGTAACTTCCGCCGAAGGTTTGCCGAACAATTTCATCTGCGCCATGGTGGAGGATGACCAGGCGAATTTCTGGATTAGTTCCAGCGGCGGCATCTTTCGCGTCTCCAGGCAAATCCTCGACGATTGCGCGGACGGCAAATCCACCCTGCAGCACTGCCTGGTCTATGGCAAGGGCGACGGCATGCTTTCGTTGGAATGTTCCGGGGGTCTGCAACCGGCAGCTTGCAGGGTTGCCGACGGACGCATTTGTTTCCCGACCAGCCGCGGCATCGTGATGGTGAATCCGACAGACACAAAAATCAACCATGTGCAACCGCCGGTTGTGATTGAAGAAGTAGTTGCCAATGGCAATCTGCTGGCCGGTTATCCCCGCTCTCCGGAACCACTGCGCATCGCACCTGGCCTGCAGCGTTTTGAATTTCATTACACCGGGCTGAGTTTTATCGCGCCGGAAAAAATGAAATTCCAATACCGGCTGGAGGGCTGGGAAAAGGACTGGCAGGATGGCGGCAGCGAAAGGTTCGCCAAGTACAGTTACATTCCGCCCGGTGATTACACTTTTCAGGTCCGCGCCTGCAACAGCGACGGCATCTGGAATCAAGGTGGCGCTTCACTCGCGTTTATCTTGTTGCCCTATTTCTGGCAGACTTGGTGGTTTCATACTTTGACGATCCTGGCGGGGGTGGCCGCCATCGCCGGCACCGTCCTGGCCATTGCGCGCCGGCGGATGCACCGCAAATTGGAGATCATCCAGCGCCAGCAAGCCATTGAGCGTGAACGTACACGAATTGCGAAGGACATCCATGACCATCTGGGCGCCAACCTCACGCGCATCTCTCTGCTAAGCCAGTCTGCCCACGGCGAACTCGAAAATCCGGTGCAAGCCGCCGTACAGCTGGAACGCATTTACGACACCGCGCGCGAATTGACACGTTCCATGGATGAAATCGTCTGGGCGGTCAACCCGCAGCACGATACACTCGACAGCCTGGCGAGTTATCTGGGCAATTTCGCGCAGGACTACCTGGCCTTGATCAACATCCGTTGCCGTCTCGAAGTGCCGTTGCACCTGCCGCAATGGCCGATTACCGCTGAAGTCCGGCACGATGTTTTCCTCGCTTTCAAGGAAGCCGTCCATAACATCGTCAAACATTCCGGTGCGACCGAAGTCACCGTGTTTCTGGCCACGGGCATAAGCGATTTCACGCTAATCCTTCGTGATAATGGCCGCGGATTTGACCCTACCGCCCTGCCGGAACGCGCAGGTCGGGGAAATAGCTGCGGCAATGGCCTGAAGAACATGCGCCAGCGGATGGAAAAAATCGGCGGGAGGTGCGACATTAACAGTGCGCCGGGCAGAGGCGTGGAAATTGAATTCACCGTGCGCCTCCCGGAGAGAATTTGAAAGTCAAATAACGGTCATGTAATGAATACAGGGGACACGACTTCGCCGGAATTCCCCCTACTATATGCTTAAGTCTAAAGATTCTGTGAGTATTGCGGTCGCTATCGTGGAAGATGACGTTCCGGCGCGCGAGATCCTGGCCAGCTGGATCCGCAGCGCCGAGGGCTTCTCCTTGGTGGGTGAATATGATGATGCCGAAACAGCGATCGCGCGCCTGCCGATTGAAAAGCCATCCGTGGTTCTTTTTGACATCAACCTGCCGGGGATGAACGGGATCGAATGCGTTCGTAAATTAAAACCACGCCTGCCGGAAACGCAATTTGTCATGGTCACCGTCTACGAGGATGCCAACCACATTTTTAATGCGCTGTCCGCCGGGGCTTCCGGCTATTTGTTGAAGCAGACACGACGGAATGAATTGCTTGACGCGCTGAAGGACGTTCATGCCGGCGGTTCGCCCATGAGCAGCCAGATCGCGCGCAAAGTCGTGCAAAATTTTTATCGCAATGAGACGCAAATGGACGGCGAAACGATTCAACTTTCGCCGCGCGAACGGGAAGTGCTCGAACTGCTGGCGCGCGGCTACCTGTACAAGGAAATTGCCGAAATGCTCAAAATCAGCGTCCAAACTGTGAACACTTACATCCGGCGCATTTACGAAAAACTGCACGTTCGTTCCCGGGCCCAGGCCGTCGCCAAATACGCGCACCTGCCGATGGGCTCCACCCACTGAATCCCTCGACCCCCCAAGAGTTCCCGAGATGACGATTAAGATCTCCGCCAACTGCCTAATGGTTGCCTAGGTTGGATGACTTGAGTAAAAATCATCCGGCGGGCGCGGTTTGTCCTCAAAATTCGCTACGGGGTTTTAGCTCGTCAAGGCCGCCCCGCCTCCGCAGACTTGACAGAACCCATGAAATTGCGCCTCCGGGAAAAAATCGGCTACGGATTTGGCGACGCCGCGTCGTCCATGTTCTGGAAACTGTTCTCGATGTACCTGATGTTCTTTTACACGGACATTTTCGGGCTGGCGGCGGCCACCGTGGGCACGATGTTTCTGGTGACGCGTATCTGGGATGCGGCATTCGATCCGTTCGTCGGCGTGCTTGGTGACCGGACCGAAACGCGCTGGGGGAAATTCCGCCCTTATTTGTTATGGATGGCGATTCCATTCGGCATCATCGGCGTGCTGACGTTCACCACACCTGCCTTCGACCTGAGCGGGAAGCTAATCTACGCTTATGTCACATATTCCCTGATGATGATGATTTATTCGCTCATCAACGTGCCATATGCATCGCTGATGGGGGTCATGACGGCTGATGGCAAGGAACGGACCACGCTGGCAACCTTCCGGTTCATCTTTGCCTTCGGGGGGAGCCTGGTGGTTTTGGCGGCGGCGGAACCGCTGGCCGGATTTTTCAGCCACCTCGGGAGTCGTGGGCCAGACCTGCAACGCGGCTGGCAATTGACGGCGGTGGTATTTGCCCTGATCGCGGTCATCCTGTTCTGGTTCACTTTTGCGTGGACGCGTGAACGCATCAAACCGGTCATCGAACGTAACTTGTTGAAAGACGATTTGAAGGATCTCACAAAGAACCTGCCGTGGTTTGTTTTGCTGGGCGCGGGGATCGCGACCATTTTCTTTAACTCCATCCGCGACGGCGCGGCAATTTACTATTTCAAATATTATCTCCAAACTCACGCTGCGTTTTCAATTCCGGCACTAAACCTCACCATCGGCTGGAGCAGTTTGTATTTTGTACTCGGCCAGGCGGCCAATATTCTCGGCGTCATCCTGGCGAAACCAATTTCCGACCGGATCGGCAAAAAGAATACGTTCTTCGCCGCCATGTTGTCGGCCAGCATCTTCAGTCTGGCGGTCTTCGGCGTGCCGCCCGATGCCGTGGCGTGGGTGTTGATTTTACAATTTCTCATCAGCGCCAGCGCCGGTTTTGTGTTTCCATTACTTTGGTCCATGTATGCGGACGCGGCGGATTATTCCGAATGGAAAACCGGCCGCCGCGCCACCGGTTTGGTGTTTTCTGCGTCTTCGATGTCGCAGAAATTCGGCTGGACGCTGGGTGGCGCGTTGGCGGGCTGGCTGCTCGGCTACTATGGCTTTCAGGCGAACGCCGTCCAGAGTGGGACCACCCAAACCGGCATCCGTATGATGGTCAGCATCTTTCCCGCCGTCGGCGCGCTGGTCTCCGCGTTGTTCATGCTGATTTATCCTTTGAAAGAAAATCTGCTGAACACCATCGAGAATGAACTGGCGCAACGTCGCTTGCAAAAGCCCAATCCCGAACCACCTCTTCCATGAAAGTTTACTCCTTATTGTTCACCTTATTTGCGGGAATTGCCCTGGCGGCGCCGGGTGCAAAAGCGGATTCATCCTTTTCCAACTTCATTACCGCACATGACGGAAAATTGTACGACGGCACAAACGAATTTCGTTTTATCTCGCTCGATATTCCCAACCTGTTGGAAATCGAAGATAATGTTGCGTTCACCAACGAGAATCCGTGGCGGTTGCCGGACCAATTCGAAATCGACGACGCGCTGGAGACCATCCGGGAACTTGGCGGCACCGCCACGCGCACTTACGTCATCAGCGTACTGCGTACGAACGATACACCGGAAATTCCCCGCTACGTCCTCGCCCCGGGGGTGTTCAATGAAACGGCCTTTCGAACCCTGGACGAAGTTCTGGCGGAAGCGAACCGCACCGGTGTACGGCTGATCATCCCGTTTGTGGACAATTGGCCGTGGATGGGCGGGCGCGCGGAATACGCGGGTTTTCGCGGCAAAACCAAAAATGATTTTTGGACCGATCCCCAGCTCATCGCTGACTTTGAACAAACGATCCGTTTTATGTTAATGCGGACGAATACCGTTAGCGGCGTTCGCTACCGCGACGACAAGGCGGTGTTATGCTGGGAGACGGGAAACGAGATCGCCTCGCCCCCGGATTGGACGCGGCAAATCGCCCGTTACATCAAAAGCCTCGATCAAAACCACCTGGTCATGGATGGTTTTGGCGCGGCGATATTGCGCCCTGAATCACTGGAAATTCCCGACGTGGACATTGTTACGACCCACCATTATCCCGGCATCCATAGATCCTTCAGCGAAATGATCCGGGAGAATGCCGCCCGCGCCCAAGGCAAAAAAGCGTACATCATCGGCGAATTTGGATTCGTGAGCACGGCGCAAATGGCCGATGCATTGCAAGCGATTGCCGACAGCGGCTCCAGCGGTGGGATGCTCTGGAGTCTGCGTTTTCGTGACCGGGATGGCGGCTTTTACTGGCATAGCGAGCCCGGATTGGGCGGTAATTTGTACAAGGCTTTTCATTGGCCGGGCTCACCGCTTGCTGGCGCGTATGACGAGATCAATCTCCTGGATATCGTTCGCAGCAACGCCTTTGCCATTCGTGGACTGCCGGTGCCGCCGGTTCCGATTCCCGCTCCGCCGCATCTGCTGCCCATCTCCGACGCAGCGGCCATCTCCTGGCAAGGCTCGGTCGGCGCCACCGGTTATCAGGTCGAACGCTCCTCCGCACCTGGCGGCGACTGGCTGGTACTTGCGACCAATGTGGACGAAGCCGCCACGCAATATCGCCCGCTCTTTGCCGATGAAAATGTTCCCGCCGGAAAATGGTTTTATCGCGTCCGCGCGAAAAATGAATCCGGCATTTCCGAGCCTTCAAATGTCGTCGGACCGGTGAAAGTCAAATACGCGACGCTCGTAGACGAGTTGGGAGATTTCTCCAAGGTTGAGAATCATGGCGGCGGCTGGCAAATCGCCGATCGTGATTGCCGTCCAGCCCGGGAAGACGCGCAACGCGCCGCCGGCAATGCGGGTGATGAGTTGACCTACCAGCTGCCTTCCGCCATCCATGGTTTTCGAGTTTACGCCTTCTTTCCGGAAGAGGAGAAAGATCTGCAATTTTTCATTTCCGGTGACGGCAGGCAATTCCAGGCGGTGGACGTGAAAAAGAGTGTTTATTTTCATGGAGCGGGTGAATACGGTTATTGGGAGCCGGTGTTGTTCCACGCAGAGAAAATTTCCGACGGAACCTATCTGAAGATCCGCCTCACCGGGAAAACCCAGATCAGCCGGGTGGAGATCACGCACAAGGCAAACCATGATCAGGCAAATTGAATTGGACACTTTGGCGGAACGCGTGGGCGAACATTTGTTCGGCCATATTCTTCCGTTCTGGAGCGGCCCGGCGCTCGACCGCCAGCAGGGCGGCTGGATGGGCTGGCTCACGAACGATTTGCAGCCTGACCGGGCGCGGCCCAAAGGACTCATCGTCAACAGCCGGATTTTGTGGGCATTCTCCGCCGCTTACCGAAGCCGCCCGGAACCACTCCACCGGGAAATGGCCGACCGGGCCTATGATCATGTGATGAACCGTTTTTGGGATCGGCAACACGGCGGTGCCTACTGGCGGCTCGACGACCAGGGCCGGGTGATCAACGATTCGAAAAAAACCTACGGCCAGGCGTTTTACATTTATGGCCTCACGGAATATCACCGCGCTTTTAATTCACCAGTCGCGCTCGACCGCGCCCGGGAACTGTTTCGCCTGCTTGAACTCAACGCGCACGATGAAAAATTCGGCGGTTATTTCGAGGTCTGCAACCACGATTGGACGCAGGCCGATGCCAATGCCCGTTTGAGTGAGAAGGACATGAACGAAAAAAAGTCCATGAACAACCATCTTCACGTCCTTGAAGCTTACACCAATTTATATCGCGTATGGCGGGAACCGCTGATCGCCGGACGGCTCGAAGAACTCATTGATATTTTCCTCACCCGCATCCTGGACGGGCGAACCAACCATTTCCACCATTTCTTTGACGAAGCATGGCAAGTTCGCTCCGACACCTACACTTTCGGCCACGATATTGAGGGGAGCTGGCTGCTATGCGAAGCCGCCGCGGAACTGGGTGACGCGGCCCTGCTTGAGAGCGTTCAATCGGTCGCCCTCCAAATCGCGAAAACAGCGTTTGACGAGGGTCTTGGCGTCGACGGCGGATTATACTATGAAGGCAAAGACGGAAAAATCGTGGATTCCGGTCGTGAATGCTGGCCGCAGGCGGAGGCGATGGTGGGGTTCCTCAACGCGTTTCAAATATCGCGCGATGAGAAATTTCTGAACGCAGCTTTTCAAGTATGGAATTTTATCAGCCATTATCTCGCTGACCGCGTCCACGGCGAATGGTTTTGGCGCATCCTCGCCGATGGGAAACCAGACCCGACGTTGCCGAAAGTCAGCGAATGGAAAGGCCCCTACCACGGCACGCGCGCCTGCCTCGAAACTTTGCACCGTTTGAAAACGATCAAAACCACAGGTGAACCGGTACGCGGTTGAAATTACTTTCAACCCGGAAGTTGACTAACCGGCCAGGGCAGCCAGTTTCTGGTTGGCTCCGGCAACGATCGCGTGCGTGCTGGTGTCCGTGTCAAAAACCGAATTCAGTCCCTGGGGCTCGCAGGGTGGATCGCCTAAAAGCTCGCCGGCGGAAAGCTTGGGTTGATCGGCCCGGCCCCCCCCGCCCCAGGCCCAGAAATTCGCAGACTGTAGAGCGCGGCCGGCCTGGCACGATTCAGCAACCTGGGCAAACATCCGGCGGTAATACTCATCGCGCGCTGTCGCCGGCGACCCGGGCGCGTAATTTTCGCCGTCGCGTGGCAGGCCGAATTCTTCAAGCACCAGCGGCTTGTGCAATACATCCGTGGCGATTTTGTTGTGCCATTCCACGTGGTCACGGGCCCTGGCAGCCGCGACTTCGAAGGCATCGGACAAGCTGATTTCCTTGAGCCAGTCCCAATTCTTCAGCCACACGTGAACGGTCACGTAATCAATTGCCGGCGTTTTATGTGCAGCGATGAAGAATTCCGGTTTTTGCAGACATCCCCAAATACCTTCGCTGCCGGTGCAAACGAGATGATTCGGGTCTTGCTCGCGGATGAACCGCGCGGTTGAATCCACCCAGTCACAAAAAATCGGCACGTCCTTTTCCGCCGTTGACAAGTCGGCGCAAGGTCTCGGTTCATTCGCGAGCTCCCACGTCATGATCGTGGGGTCATCGCGATATATCCGGCCGTTCACGGTGTTGCGTCGGTTGATGAGGTGTGAAATGTATTCTCGATACAAATCATTCGCGGCGGAATTCTGATAGAACTTTGCCGAAAATATCATGAAGGCGTGCCAGTCGCCATGTGCGATGGTGGGTAGATCCGGATCGGGAATCGTTTCGCCGGTCACCCAGCGGATGTACTGGGCAAAGCTCCCGGACCACTGCCAGTAGTTGGACAGAAAGAGGATGCCGCGCTGGTTACGCTTGGCCATCTCTGCCAGGCAGAAATCGAGACCACACAACAGACCCTCGTCCCAATCGTGCGGGGCGCGTGTAATGCCACGAGGAATGGCACCGGCCAACGGCGACGTTTCCGAGCCGCCCAGCAAACGCAGGTTGTTCACCCCCAAGGTCTGTAGTTGATCCAATTCACGAGTGAGGCGCGCGCGGCCGCCGGACAATGCGGCATCACCCAAATAGCAGCCGTACCACATATTGGCGCCGACATAAAAATACGGGCGTCCTTGTAGCTCGAATCGGCCGTGGCGCACAGACACAAATTCGCCGGTGTTCCTGCTGCCCGCGGAAAGATGCGCACACCCGGACGCGATGAATGGCATGGCTAGTGCCGTGGTTTTGATAAAAGTTCTACGGGTGGTTGTGGGATTTTTCATCTGAGAGTGAACTGGTGGATTTCGCCCGATTTTGCCCGCGACCTGGCCAATTGAAAAGGCCGGTCATTGTAACCAATTTTGACGACATCGCTTTTTCCGTCATCTGCTTACAATGATACCATTCCTTTGGATTGGCTGTCATCGTGAAACATTTGCCGTCGTGTCATTTATTGAATTTGCTGTGCGTGAGGCTCAGTTGCGTCGTCGCTTTTTCGCTGTTTTTTACCGTCAGAATGTTTGCCTTCGCCCCTGACACGCCGGTGACCCCTGGCGCATCGCCGGAAGCGCAATCGCTGCTGGCATTTTTCACGGACACTTACGGCAAGAAAATTATTTCCGGCCAGCAGGACGGCTGGCGGCAGACGAACGGTTTGAGCTTCGAACTCAATTACATCACCAATACCACCGGCAAATTGCCAGCGCTGCTGGCGATGGATTTAAGCGGGTACACATCCAAACCGCTGCGGCCGGACTTCAATCATCGGATCGCAAAAGAAGCCATTAATTGGTTCGAAAACCGGCACGGCATCGTGGAACTGTGTTGCCACTGGCGCGCGCCAACGAATGAACCCGAGTTTTATTCAAAGGATACCTCCTTTGACATCGCCCGGGCGGTGACCGAAGGCACGCCGGAATATGCGGCCACCGAACGCGACCTCGACGTGATCGCCGCCCAACTCGCAGTTTTGCGCGATGCACATGTCCCGGTTTTATGGCGACCTCTGCATGAGGCCAATGGCCGCTGGTTTTGGTGGGGTGCCGGCGGGCCGGAACCTTTCAAGCAACTCTGGCATATGATGTTTGAGAATTTCACCCTCAAGCATCACCTCAACAATTTGATCTGGGTCTTTTCGCCCGGCGCCGAGACGGATCTGGCCGCCTGGTATCCCGGGGACGCGTATGTGGATATTGTCGGACAGGATCATTATCCATTGGACGGCAATCATGCGCCCGTGAAGGATGTCTTTGACGAACTCATTAAAATGACCCGAGATGAGAAACTCATTGCTCTCGGCGAGAACGGCCCGATACCTGATCCGGCTTTAATGGAGAAAGACAAGGCCGGTTGGCTCTTTTTCACGACCTGGTCCGGCAGCATCTTGTTTGAGAAAACCACGCCGGACCAGTTGCGGGATTATTACAACAATTCCTACGTATTGAATTTAAGCGACATGCCGGATCTGCGGAATTATCCGTTTCAACCTGCGGGCAAAGCGGTGAAATTGGATTTTCGGGGCGCACCCGGCAACGTCGCGATTAACGGCACCTGGCGAATGCCGGTGACCGTCGCGGTTGAAGATAAGAGAGGCGAAACCGTACGGGACGGGAATTTCCGGGTGACCCTTGCACTAAAGGATTCCCACGGCACGACCATTTCCGGCCAGCTGACGACCAGCACTGTGAATGGAATCGCGGACTTCACCGGTGTGACGATTAATGCCCCGGTCAAAGACTGCGAACTTATCGCCAGTGCGGAAGGATTGCAGGACGCAGACAGTCCTGCATTTGAAGTCGGCCCGGGAAACGGTCTTTTACGCCAGTCGTGGATTGGCAAGAACAGTTCAACGGACGCCCCGGACAACTCGGAGATCCTCGGACGAGCGCTGGAGACGCCGGTCGCATTGGCAACCAATTTTTCCGCACGCATCACCGGCGATTTGCTGCCGCCACAAACCGGCAGTTACCAGTTTTCCGTTGCCGGCGGCGGCGAGATCGAACTCTGGTTGAGCGCCGACGATTCGCCCGCCAATGTAGTGAAAATTGCAGAAGTCACCCGCGAAACAGCCTATCGCAAGTGGCCGCACACCAGCGAGACGGAATCGCAGAAGGTGTCGCTCGCCGCCGGGAAAAAATACTATCTTGAAATCCGGCAGCGGCAGCCCAGCGGTTCCACCCAATTGCACGTGCGCTGGCAATTGCCGGACGGGACCGAGGAACGGCCCATCCCGGCGTTCCGTTTTATGCAGCCCCCCAAATAATTTCCAGGTCAATCCACCGAGAATCCATTAACTTAATTCCCATGACCAAGACAGAATTCGGCAAAAAGCTAAAATCGCTCCAGCAACAGCACGCCAAACTCGTTCGGCAGAAAAACCGGCCCCAGAAGAACGGTAACGGCATCTTTGACCGGTACGAACACCCCGTGTTGACGGCTGTGCACACGCCTCTGGAGTGGCGTTACGATTTCAATCATGCCAGCAATCCCCATTTGATGACCCGGCTCGGTGTCAACGCCGTGTTTAATGTCGGAGCGATGGAATGGAACAAAAACATTATCCTGATGGCTCGCGTGGAAGGCTGGGATCGCAAATCATTTTTCGCGGTCGCCGAAAGCCGCAATGGTGTGGATAATTTTCGCTTTTGGGATTATCCGGTCCGGATGCCGGAACTCGATCCGTCCGAAACCAACCTTTACGACATGCGCCTGGTGCGGCATGAAGACGGCTGGATCTACGGCTTGTTTTGCGCCGAACGTCACGACAATGCCAAGCCCAATGACTTATCAGCGGCCATCGCCCGCGGAGGCATCGCCCGCACGAAGGACCTGGTGAAATGGGAGCGGCTGCGCGATTTGCAAACGCCCGCCCTGCACCAGCGTAATTGCGTGCTCCATCCTGAATTCATCAACGGCAAATACGCTTTCTACACTCGCCCGATGAATGATTTCGCGGCGACGGGCAGCGGTGACGGCATCGGCTGGGGATTATGCGATGACATCACGAAGGCCGTCATCACCAAAGAATCCATCATTGACCCGCGCTTTTACCATACGATCAAGGAAGGCAAAAATGGGCTCGGGCCGGCTCCGATCAAAACCAAAAAGGGCTGGCTGCACCTGGCGCACGGCGTGCGCAACACCGCAGCCGGGATGCGTTATGTACTTTATGTCTTCCTCTGTGATTTGAAAGATCCCTCCAAATTGCTGAAAGCCCCGGGCGGATATTTCATGGCCCCGGAAAATGAAGAACGCGTCGGTGATGTTTCCAATGTGGTGTTCGCCAACGGCTGGGTCGCGCGCGCCAGCGGTGAGGTTTTCATTTATTACGGCTCCTCGGATACCCGAACGCACGTCGCCGTGAGCACGGTGGAGAAACTGTTGGACTACGTTGAACACACACCAGCTGACGCCATGCGTTCTATTCTGTGTGTAAACCAGCGCTGCCAGTTGATCGAGAAAAATCTGCGGCGTGGCTGAACTGTTGAGAAGCAGCCAGAAACGCCAAGCCATCCAAGCAAAATGATACAGAGAGGTTTCGGCAAGCGCCTCAATCAACGCGGTGCAGAGGTGATGGGTGCAAGATAGAAGCAGTCCGCATCGTCTGGTGATTGCTTGGCTGCACCGGAGTTGCCCATGCCAGGCCCGATTGATGTCGGGGGAGAATAGGTGCGGCGGTCCTGCCACTTGTGCACGATGGCATGACCGTCGGCAAAAGCCATTCCGGCGGACTCATTGTGATTGCCACTTGGAAAATCGATGAGAGAAGTATTACCGGGGACAGCGTTCGCCGCTATGGCCAGTGAACCATCGTTGATGGAATAGGAATTTTCATCCATGGTTACCCATGTGCTCGCGGCTCCCGGCCGGGTGAAAGAGGATAACTTGCCGTAAGTCAGCCAGGTCGTCTGAGCCGAATTGTAAGTGTCCCCGCTAAGCCATCCGCCATCGACGGGTTTACCGACCTGTCCCGGACCAGTGGCGGAAGAGAATACGGTCCCAACCGCCGAGTTCATGGAATAGCTGCGGACGTGCACTTGATGGCTGCCAGGATCAATATAGATGTCCGCCGGGCAATGATAGACATTGCGATTCGGAAGATAGGAAGACAGTACCGTGTTGGGATCCAGCAATTCGCTCACTTTACCCAACAAATATGGACGATCTTCAGCATCAACTGCCTGTTCCATGGTTCCCACGACCCAGTTTTTAAGGGAACTTTGGGGACTGTAGCCGAAGTATGCGGTGAGGTAAGGATAATCATTTGGCGCCAGCAAATCGTTGTTATCATTGGCATACATGATCCAAGCCAGCATCATTTGCTTGCTGTTATTCATGCAACCAACGGACTGTGCCTTTTGCTTGGCCTTGGTCAAGGCGGGCAAAAGCATGGCCGCCAGGATGGCGATGATGGCGATGACCACCAGCAACTCAATCAGTGTGAAACCACGGAGGCTAGAGCCGCCCCTTTGGTAGTCTGTTTTCATTTTCGCGCTAAACATTTTCACTTTTTGGTTGCTGGTGGCCATTCGGCTCAATTTCTCTATATACTTTGAGTTACTGGCATCACGGGCCAACGGTCACCGACGCACTGGTAGCCGTCGGAATATTAGTGCTGGTGACATCAGTGGCCGTGATAGTAAATGTCCCTTCATCACCAAAACCGTACGCGGATGAACCGGTAAATGTTGCCACTCCGTTTACCATCGCCACATTGCCGTTCGAAAGGCCGCCAATCGGACCGGTGTCTGTGCTGGTCAGGCTGATGGTGTCAACCACACCGCTGACCGGGTGGAAGGTCTTATCAACGGCCAGGACAGTGACGGGTTCAAGACCGCCGCTCCCACCCAAGCTCACTTCTGTGGGCGTGCCAACAATACCGGTAGCCGTTCCCGGGGCGTTCGTCTCACCCGGGAGCAGCACCAGCAGTTGCGTAAACGAACGTTGCAGTAGTGCGAAGAATCCTGAATCCGGGCTGGGTAGATCTGTTTTCGAGAGTTTCATCCAATGTTGGCCGCCATTTTCGAATATGTTTTCGTTAACGTCATTCCAATTGGGGTCTTGCAGCGTGGAACTGGCGACCGGTGAATAACCGGCATCGGGCAATGTCCAGTGCAGCCAGTAAACGTCACTGCTCGTCGCAAACACCTGGTTCGGCGGGTTGGTTGTGTAGTCTCCTGTGTAATAGTAATTTTGGGAATTCAGTTCCAGGAATGGGGCGGTCAATGAACCGCTCGTCAGGTTCTCGTTGACGGGTGTGCCGACGCCCGTGATCTTATATGCCGAATAGGTGCAGTATTGACCATAGTTGTAAGCGGCAGTGCCAGAGGAATACAGGAATGCG
>JBEKMT010000060.1:0-24447 GCA_050008355.1 Verrucomicrobiota bacterium | reverse complement strand
CAATTTGTTTGAAATACCAATCGGCGGCCGACGAATAGTCCCGGCTCTGTTCCGCGATTTTATTGAGATGAACCATGGTGGTTTCGGTTAGCGTGCCGGCGAGACTTTGAAGGGCATGGATCGCGGACGGAGGGGCATCGAGCCGGAACAGGAATACCGCCCGATACTGGGGAAAGAAATTCAGATCATCCGCCAACACTACGAGATCATTTTCGTCGATTTTCGCGTCGGTTGTGTAAGCGTCTTTCACATCGACCTCACCGCCGAGCAGGGCCTCGTACCCCAACGCATGGTCGATTCCCCGGACATTGGACATGGCTAACTTATATCGTTTTTGCAGGGGTTCCCACCCGTCGTGCCGACCCAGGAATTCATGGGTCAATCCCAGTTTCAGGTCAGGGTGCTTGGACAGATCGCTGATCTTTTGAATACCAAGTTCTCTGGCCCTGGCCCTGGTCATCACCAGGGCGTAGGTATTGTTGAAACCGAGTTCCCCGGTGATACCGATTCCGTATCGGGCCAATTGGTGGCGCAACGCCGCGACCGACATAGCCACAGGTTGCTTCAAAATCTCCTCCTGAATCGTTCCGGTGTATTCCGGGTAGGCGGCGATCGATCCCTGCCTCAAGGCTTCCCACAAGATGATGGTCCCGCCCATAGCCTGGCGATGTTCGATATTAAAACCGCCTTCCTCCAAGCTCCGTTTGGCCAGCTCGGCCAGGACGAGGGACTCGGTGAATTTTTTTGAGCCCAACACAATCGCGGGTCTTCCGTCGGACGCGCAGTCGAACAGGACAGTCACGACCAGCAGAGCGATCAGTTGAGTTTTCATGACAGCACCTCGTCCATTTGAGCACGAAAGAATTCGCTCACAAAAGGTTCGCTCGGACGCGAGGCAAGTTCAGAAAACGGGCCCTGTTGAACGATTCTGCCCGCATTAAGCAACACGACCCAGTCGCCAAGTCGAGCGGCTTCGACGAGGTTGTGTGTCACCAAAACCACGGTGGTATTCGTTCGCTCGAACAAGGCTTTCAAATCCGTGAGCAGGCCGGCGCGCGCGATCGGGTCGAGGGCTCCCAACGGTTCATCCAGAAGGAGAATGTCCGGTTTCAACATCAAGGCGCGGGTGAGACTCGCCCTCCTTTGTTCGCCGCCGGAGAGCTCCAGCGGATAGCGATCGAGAAGGCGGCTAGGGAATCTCGTCACGACACATAACTCTTCCATGCGAGCGGTGATTTCATCAATTCCCAGCCGCAATTCCCGGGCAACGAGCAAAATGTTGCGGCGGGCGGTCAGGTGGGGAAACAGGTCACCGTTCTGAATCACATAACCCATTCGCCGGCGAATTCCAGAGAGTGCGTCCCGCGTAAGTTTTTTGCCGTTGATCTCAATCCAGCCGGTGCTCGGCTCGATTAATCCGGAAATGAGTCGGAGAATGGTGGATTTCCCCGAACCGCTGAGACCAATCAACACGGTCGTTTTATTGTGCGCAATTTTTAGATCGGTGGGTCCGAGGGCGACTGCGTTTCCATAACTCTTGCCGGCGTTGTGAAAGAGGATCATGAAACGCCCTTCCTTTTCACCAGGTCCCGCAAGTTTTGTAAGAGGCTCGATCGAAACCCGGCGAAATCCTCTTGGGACCTGGCTGGCAGCCTCTGACCTGCAAAAAGATTACGCTGAACAAGCGATTGCGGTCTTCCCAATTCCTCACCAGCTCAAATCCGGCCCTCCACGCCAGCGCGGCGAAACCCGGGAGGGTGTATTTATAGGAATACTCCGTGGTGATGTATTCTCCTTCCTCGAATTTGAACTCCTGGGCATCCAAATTTACGACTTGCGCACGTTGACTAACGAGGTGCATCTCGATTCGGCCATGATCTTCGTTATAAGGGGCGCGATGACGGAAAGCAGAGAGATCGAAATCGGCCCCGAGTTCCCGGTTGGCGCGGGCGAGAATGCCAAGATTGAACCTCGCGGTGACACCTTTCCGGTCATTGTAAGCAGGCTCCAGAATCCGCCGAGGCTTTTTACGGTCAACGCCGATCAATAAACCTCCATCGCGGCCGCAAAGCTGCGCGATATTGCGCAGGAAGCCCACGGCGGCCACAGGATCAAAGTTACCGATAGTTGACCCCGGGAAGAAGGCGACTGTCCGCCGTGGTTTTCGTTTCGTGTCGGGGATTTCCGAAATTTCGTCATAATCAGCTGCCAACGGGTTAATTTCAAGGCCCGGGAATTCACTGGCCAACTGAACAGCGGACTCAAGAAGCTGCGGCCCGGAGATGTCGATCGGGATGTAACCGCACATGCCCGGAAGATGCTGCAAAAGATGGCGGGTCTTGGTGCTGCTACCACTACCGAACTCCACCAACCGACACTCACTGCCGATCAGGCTGGTGATTTCCCTGATGTTGTCGCGGAGGATCCGGTCTTCGGTGCGCGTGGGATAATACTCCTCCAACTCGCAGATTTCGTTGAATAGCCTGGAGCCGTCGTCATCGTAGAGGAACTTGCAAGGGAGTGTTTTTTGGGGCCGCGAAAGTCCAGCGAGAGTTTCGGATAAAAAGTCGTCACTCAAACGCGTGCGTCCAGATGATGGAGGAAACAAGAGCGCATCGTTCATACGAGATCCTTTGCGAGTCGGACTCCATTAAACTGCCATCGAGCTTCGGGCGGGAAAAAGTTCCGGTAGGTGGGTCGGATGTGCGATTGCGACGTCGCGCAGGAACCGCCGCGCAAAACGTACTGGTTACACATAAACTTGCCGTTGTATTCCCCCAAGGCACCAGTGACCGGCGAGTATCCTGGGTAGGGCGAGTAACTGCTGCGGGTCCACTCCCAAACATCGCCGAACATCTGGACCGGTTTACCAGCGGGGACCGGTGAGGCAAGAGGGGTCACGTGGAAAATCCCGCTTTCGACGAAATTTCCCTTCAAGGGCAACCCTATTGACGCAATTTCCCATTCCTCCTCGGTAGGCAATCGTGCTCCGGACCAACGTGCGAAGGCGTCCGCTTCAAACATACTCACATGACAGACCGGTTCTTCGGGGACCAATTCGCCCATTCCGGCCAGGGTCATGGTGTGCCATTTTCCGTCCCGCTTTTCCCAATAGAGCGGCGCTTCCCAGCCCTTTTCTTTCAGAGTATTCCAGCCCAGAGAGAGCCAAAGCTCGGAACGCCGGTAACCCCCATCCTCCATGAACGCCAGATACTCAGCGTTGGTGACGAGTCGCGAGGCCAGTTCAAACAATTGGACAAAAACTCGATGTCTGGGCCCCTCATTATCATAGCTGAATTCCGGGCCTGAATGTCCCACCCAGTAAATGTCTTCCCCGAACTCCAACCATTTGACGGCGGGTGCCAGCCGAGGCTCCTTGCGGCTTCCCGCACGAAAGGCGGGTCGTAAAGGGTTTTGCCAGAAAACGCTTTTGATGTCAGTAAGCATCAACTCCTGGTGCTGCTGCTCGTGATTCAATCCGATGGAGATAATCGGTTCCAGTTCCGCCAGGAGCGGTTCATCGGCCGAGTCGATCAATTCGGAAACAAGCAGGTCGATGTCCGAGCGATAATGGAAAACTTCCCTGACCGTCGGCCGGGATAACAGTCCCCTATGCGCGCGCGAATAAAAGGGACCGACGGCGTTGTAATACGAATTGAAAAGAAACCCGTACTGCGGGTGAAGCGATTGATAATCAGGGAAGAATCGCTTCAGCACGAACACCTCAAAAAACCAACTCGTGTGCGCGAGGTGCCATTTCGTTGGGCTGGCCTCCGGCATGCTTTGAATAACGCAATCCTCAGGTTCCAGGTTTTCAGAGATCTTTTTAGAAAAAGCTCTCACTTCGAGAAAGCGTCGCAACAGTTCAGGTTTCGAGAGAGCCCGGCTTTCAGTCCCTCTGACCCGTTTCGTATGTAGTGGTTCAGTGATTATACTCATATTTTGCTCCTTTGCTTGCCTGATTCATCGGACGTTCATGGCGGCATACCCGGACGTCATTTACAAAACTGCCGAGTCATGCACGGACGGATCGCATTGGTTCTGGTGCGGCTGAGGATTCTGTTCCGACGACACGCGGCAAGGAGAAGACTGAGATCGAAGAGGCAAGGAATGAGATGGTCGCAAAAGAACACTGCCCTTGTTGTGGGAGTATGATGCGACTAAATTCCATGCGCTTTTCCGTTTTCATATTGTCTCTCCAATCCTTTAGTTTCACTTTCATTCGCGCCAATTCTGCCCAGGAATATCAGTTGCTGGTGGACATTGCAGATCTCATGCCAATGGATAAATCGGCCGGGCCTGCTTGATTAGGAGCACGACCAGCCAATGCTTTAGGGCTAAAAACGATTGGAACGGCGATTGATTCGAGGATTAAACACGACGATGTTTGCGCCGTCCGGCGGACACGCAGTTGTCTGGGCGTCAGGTGCATTAATGCGATATTTCCCAGTGCTGCATTGCTGATTCGCAATCGATCGGTGGCCGCCAGGTAGATTATTACGTGCGCCGCAATTGGGGCCAATGAATCCAAGATCCCCGACCAGCGCCGTCCAGCTACGCTGTCCCGATACCTTTCAGCGCCCAATCTTTCAGCATCTGCGCGTGGATGGCCGGATGCAGGGTGAGAATGGTCACTCCATTTTCAGCGTTGATTTGAAGCTGGTTGAAATCGCCGGTATCGTCCGCGGGGTGAAGGATAATCCGAAATGGATCAAGGATCTCATGCACGATCATCGCATTAGTCTTTAAGCGGAGGATAATCAGGCCGTTGCAAGCGTCGGTATTGCTAAAGAGCATGCTCTGGAATTCGGCGCTCGTGACAGGCTCGCTCCTGATGCCATCAGGATCGATCGTTTCCAGTTTCACCACGGCCCCGGCCCGCTGTTCGCTGAGCCGCTGGAAAAAGGCCGGCCAATCGGAACTTTTTATTTCTCGGATCACGCGGTTGCTTTGTCCGGGAGGCTGTTAAAGCTTGGATTTGAAACTTCGTTACGGTCGATGTGAAGCCGGACTTTGAATCGGGTTTCGCCGGGTTGGGATTCAAACTCAATTTCGCCCCCATGACGATCCGCCACAATGCGGTTGCTAATAATCAGGCCAAGGCCGGTGCCGGTGCCCACGGGCTTGGTTGTGAAAAACGGCTCGAAGAGGTGGGGCTGCACTTCCGGGGGAATGCCGGAACCATTGTCCACGATTTCAACCACCAGTTGATTGTCCTCCACGCACGTACCAATGCAGATTTTTCCAGCACCATTGACAGCGTGGATGGCGTTATCGATGAGATTGGTCCACACCTGGTTGAGTTCGCTGCCGTAAGCCATGATTCGCGGCGTCGACCGATCATACGCCCTGATGACCGTGACATTCTTCAATTTGTGTCCAAGCATTGTCAACGTGCTCTCCAGCCCATCGTGGATATCCACTTCCTGCATTGGAGACTGATCCATGTAGGAATAGGATTTGACCGCCTGGACCAACTCCGAAATCCGCCCGGCGCTCTGCTCGACCTGCTGAATTAGCGCTCTCAGATTCAGGCGTGCCCCGAGCCAGCCCAAGGCCACGGCATGGTTCGCTGGCGAAATCCTGCCTACGTATTCGGCAAGCCAAGAAATGTCCAAGCCGGCATTGACCAAAATCGGAGCCAATTCCCAAGCTGACGCAACGCCGTGGTGTTCCAGCCAGCCAGAAATTATATCCGCGCGGTCACTACGATCAAGGTGGCCCAGGACGGGCGCCTTCAGGGAGAGTTCCAACGCATCCTGCGACGCCGTCACCAGGTGCCGCAGCTGATCGTGCTCAAGCGCTCTGGTAAGTTGGCAAAGCAGAGTTTGCGCTTTTTCGGTGGTTTCCTGCAAATGCGCGGCCGCGCGGCGCGCGGCCGCTGCCGGATTATTGAGCTCATGGGCCAGGCCTGCGGCCATGGTGCCAAGGGAGGCGAGCTTTTCCCGCTGCAACGAGTAGCCCTCCAAGTTGCGCACCTTGTTCGCCGCAGTATTGAATATTTTCCGGGCGACGGTGCGACAGGTACCCATCATGCGCCAAAAGCCATCCTGGCTGAGTCGGAAAAGTTTCGCCGATTTTCCCACTCGTACCGATGCCATCCAGGCCACATCCAGAAGAAGTGTGATTTCCCCAGTGTAATCACCCGGTTTGATGACGCCCATCAGAACTGACTGTCGGTCATAAGTTCGCGTGATGCGCAGTTCGCCCTCGAGAACCACAAAAAAAAAGGAGGATCGTTCCCCTTCTGCAACCAGAACTGATCCAGCGGGCAAGTTGAGGACATCGCCTCCTTCGATACAGCGGAGTTGCGCGTTATCCAACCCGGAGAAAAGTGGACTGGCCTGGATTTGCTGGAGGGTGGTTGGATCCATGATTACAAGAGGCCAAGGTATTCGTGAACAAGTTTCACAGCCATCGCCCCTTCCCCAACGCCGGAAGTGACGCCCTTAGCAGACCGATGACGAACATCACCGGCAACAAAAACGCCGGGGACACTGGTTTCAAGATAGAACGGATCGCGGTCCAGAGTCCATCCCGCCGGACGCCGTCCGTCCCGCATCAAGTGGTGGCCGGAGATCAGATAGCCTTGCGCGTCCCGCTCCACGACACCGGCGAGCCAGTCGGTGCGCGGCACCGCGCCGGCATAAATCAGCAGCGCGCTAGCCGGCACGGTTTCCTGTGCAAGGGTTTTATGATTCTGAATCGTGACTTTTTCGCAGCGATCAATGCCGTCCACGGCGATGACACTGGTGTTGATTCGCAAGGTGATATTTTTTGTGGCCGCAATCTGGTTCTCGAGGTACTGAGACATGGAATCAGACAAAGCCTGGCCACGGACCAGCATCGTGACCTGGCGGGCAAATTTTGAAAAATACAAGGCGGCCTGGCCGGCCGAGTTTGCGCCACCCACGATGTAGATGTCGCCGTCCCGATAGGAAAACGCTTCCGACATGGGTGCATAATAGTAAACGCCGGCGCCATTTAATTTTTCGATTCCTGGGACGTCGAGTTTTCGGAAGGCAATACCGCTGGCAATGAGCAGGGCCCGACAGCCGATTTCAGAACCGTCCGCGAGGGTTAACAGCCTAGCTGGTCCTTCAATTCGGGCCCCGCTGACTTCTTGTGGAGTCAGGATTTCAACCCCAAAGCGCCGCGCCTGGGCGACGGCCCGCCGGGCCAGATCGGCGCCGCTCAGCCCCATCGGAAAACCGAGATAATTTTCGATGCGCGAACTTCGCCCGGCTTGTCCTCCGGGAGCTTCGCGTTCAATCAAAAGAGTTTTCAAGCCATCGGCGGCTCCGTAAACCGATGCGGCCAAACCCGCCGGACCGGCCCCAACCACAACGAGATCGTAAAAGGGATACTCTGCCCTGGTTTTCAATCCCAGTTTGCTGGCCATCGCTGCAATGGGCGGGTTGCTCAGAAATGAACCGTCAGAAAACACTACAATCGGCAGGGCTGTGACGTCGGCTCCGGTACTGGTAAACAACTGTTTTGCCGTCTCATCCGTCTCGATGTTCAGCCATTGATGCGGCACGAAATTGCGGCCGAGAAAATCCCGTATCTCATTGGCTTGCGGCGACCACCGGTGGCCGATGACGCGCACCCCTTCAAACACGGGATGATAGGAAGCCTGCCAATCATCGAGCAAATCATCCACCACGCCATAGAGCCGTTCCTCCGGGGGATCCCAAGGTTTCATGAGGTAATGATCGATCTGGACCTTGTTAATGGCACGGATGGCCGCATCGGTGTCTGCGTAGGCCGTCAACAAGGCGCGCTTTGCTTCCGGGTAAAGTTCGATCGCCCTCTCCAGGAACTCGACGCCTGACATGCGGGGCATCCGCTGGTCGACAAGAAATAGCGCGACCGGCTCGTTTCGAAGTTTCAATTGCTTCACTGCTTCGAGAGCAGAAGCGCCGGAATCAGCGGAAATGACTTTGTAACGATCACCGTATTTCCGGCGCAGGTCTCGCTCAACGGCGCGCAACACATCCGGGTCATCGTCAACTGTCCAGATAACGGGCTTGGCCATAAAGTTGCGCGTTGGTCCTACAGTTTTGCCCCGTTCAAGAGTGGTTCAGCAAACCAGCTGTCGCCGGGAACCTGCGCCACACCGGGATAGACGGTATAGCCAGCCAAATGGGCGAGGTTGACAACCCCGAAGCCTCCTCCACGCAAGCGCATGTGAAATCCACCCTTGGACAACAGAAATTGCATGATCGACTGATTCTCGACCGGCAGCTTCGTCGGAAATTCGATCATCAAAAAGAGAGGTTTGGTTCCTGCGATGTTGAGTTTGAGAAACGAAACCAGGAGGTCGCCAACCGGCGTGGGCTGCTCTCGCCTAACCATGAGTTCTGGCTGATCAAGGTGCGTGTGCTTCCGGAAATCGGCTTCCGACAACTCAACGACATCGGAATAGCCGCCCGGGAATTCCCAGCACTCATAAGTGTCCTGAATAAAATCGACTCGCAGAATATGGGCGGTGACGAAGACTGACTTGGAGTGTTCACCTGCGAAGATGAGGCGCGATTGCGCAAACAAACGTGACGGCTCAATTTTGTCCCAAAGCCTTTGGGCAGCTTCTTCACTTTTTGGCGCGAATGACTCCGTTGAGCCGTCCGTCAAGTGGACACGAATCGCCAAAGCCGGCTTTTTCGCTTTTTCACGGGATTTTGTGTTCATGGGCTTTATTCCTGGAATTCAGCAAATTGATTTTTGAGATGTCGCCAGTTTGGTTGACTGATTTCCCGGCGTTGCCAGAAGGTGAGTTGGCAGGCGCCACTATTGATTCAACCAATGGCAAATCAGTGCTGGTCAATCCGATCACACGCAGTTCCATTGGAAGATTGCGATCCCGCCAGACATCGATTCCTCCCAACAATGGCCGGACACGAGAGATGCCCCTGCGGTGAAGCTGCAGCGCAACGCGCGCACTGCTCACTTCGTTTGGGCAGGAACAGTAGAGGATGATATCGCGGTCGCGAGGGATATCCTGGTGTCGAAGATGAACCTCATTAATGGGCAGGTGATGCGCTCCGCGGATCATTGAGGGGTTCTTTTCGAGTTCAAGCGGTGACCGCAGATCCAGCACAAAAGGATTCTCTCCCGCCTCCTGCTTTTGAAACAGTTCGTCCACGGTGATCCGGGCCATTCGCAGCGAGCTCAACAGCCTTTGTCGTTGGAAATACTTGAAGCCGATGTAAAGTGCCGCCAAAGCGGCGACCAGGCCGAGCGCACCGCGCCCAAGGCCGGCAAGCGCATTGATGATCTGTTCCAATTGGCTGCTAAAGAGTACACCCAAAAGGATAAAACACCCTCCGTAGAGCAACGAAGCCAGTCCATCGAAGAAAGCGAAGCGAGAGGTACTTACGCCAGCATTGCCAGCCAATGGCGGAACCAAGGTGCTCAATCCAGGAATGAACTTCGCAACCACGACCCCTGGCATACCGTAGCGCGTGAAGAGATTTTCTGTCCGGCGAACGCAGGAGTCTGGTTCGAGCGAGATACGGCACAGCAGGTTTAACACGCGTTGACCGCGATACCGGCCCAGGTAGAACCAGACCAGATCGGCCAGCAGCGAGCCAAAAGTAGCGGCAAGCAGGGCCACTTCCCAATTCATCCTGCCCGCACCAGCCAGAGCCCCGGCAGCCAGCAACCACGGTACGGAGGGCAGCGGAACGCCCAATTGCTCGGCGAAAACCGCCGCGAACAACACGGTGGCGCCGTGACGAACCAGAAACTCAAGCGTTTCGTTCACAAACCTTCCTCGATTTTTCGGGACGACACTCTTTTCCTTGAAGCATTACCTTTCGGTAATCTGCATCACTCCACGAATAATTCAAGCCTTGTGCGTTTATCCTCGATGGCTGCATTCGATATCATGGCCGCGACCGGTTTCGCTTATTCAAAGGATAACTATGCTCGGCGCTGATGAGCGCTTGACACGTTTCTTGTTAGGCACCGACCGGTTCAGCCATCTGTTCGACCAGCTCAAGAAGCGCCAGGGCCGCGGCCGTCGAGGAGGCTGGATTCTGCCCGGTGACGAGGCGGCCGTCGACGATTGCAAAGCTCTGCCAATCGGGCGCTTGCTCATAAAGACCGCCCACTCTTTTCAGTTCCTCCTCGACAAGGAACGGCACAACTTTGGTGAGGTGGACTGCCTCCTCTTCACTGTTGGCAAAACCGGTCACGCGCTTACCCTTCACAAGAGGGGCTCCCTGGTACGTCACACGATGAAATACTGCGGATGAATGACACACCGCGGCAACAGGTTTGCCGGAATTGTAGAAGGATTCAATTAAAGCGATGGAAACCGGATTGTTGACGAGATCCCACATCGGGCCGTGGCCGCCCACGTAGAAGATGGTGTCGAAATCTATCGCTTTCATGTCGGCGAGCTTTCGCGTGTTGGCGAGGGCCTCTTGCGCGGCGGGATCATCCTTAAAACGCGCCATCGCGGGGGTCTGATTCTCCGGCAAATCGCTCTTGGGATCGATTGGAGGCTGGCCACCTTTTGGGGACGCCAGCGTCAGCTCGACCCCAGCATCCCTAAACACAAAGTAAGGTGCCGCAAATTCCTCCAGCCAAAAGCCGGTCTTGCGGCCGGTGTTGCCAAGCTGATCGTGAGAGGTCAATACCATGAGAATTTTCATATTCGTCTCTTTCGTTTATTTGAGTTTTGTCTGACGACCGGTTCGTTCGCAATCTTGAGTTCCCAATGGTTGCGTTTCGCGTCTCGTCTGCGTTAAATGTTGCGCCGGAGCTTCCGTTGCAAGTTGGCGGTGCAGCTGTCATGCCAAAGGGATAATGATCACGACACGACTGACGCGAAGTGTTTCTCCGTCAAGTATTAGGGCGCCAGATTTGGTGAATAGTGATTCGGTCGAGGGGCAAGATCGGCGGCGGTTGCGTCGTCGGGCTGACACGCAGTTGCCGGGGCGCCACTTGCGTGGATTTCCGGCAGGCCGCCAGGTTTGCCCGGTGCGCGCGGCGACTTTCCGAAAATAAGCGATCGCGCCGTTAGAGCAGTCACAATCCGTGCGATTCAGCACGCCTGCGGATTCAAGACAACCCAAATTGGCGCCTCCGCGGTCGCAGTTGCCGCGGCACGGTGCGGCCGTGCCATCACGGACCGCTGATGGATCACCAAAGGATCGAGCAACCATGAGCGGCGAGCTGCAAATTGATGGATATGGTCGTAATCGATGAGACCTCATAAGCCGTGCGCGATGAGCGTAGCGAGCAACGCGTTCGGCCTGCCTTCATAACGCACCGCATTGATAAACAGGGTGGGAGTGCCGTTGACGCCACCGCGTGCGCCACTCATAAAGTCTTCCCGAACCCGCGCAGTATGTACGCCATTCATAACTTCGCCAAGCAGACGATCCGCATCAAGCCCAAGAGCCGTGGCGTATCCAGAAATGTCGTCATCATCAAGCGCTTCCTGGTTCTCGAAAAGCAAGTCGTGCATTTCCCAAAACTTTCCCTGTCCAGCGGCCGCTTCGGCTGCTTCGGCCGCATGCTGTGCATGGATATGCGAGTTAACCAACGGAAAGTTTCTAAAGGCGAAGCAGAGCTTATCACCTAAATGGTTCTGAATCGCCTTGATGACCGGATACATTTCGCCGCAGAAGGGGCATTCGTAATCGCCATACTCAAGGAGCATGATCGGCGCGCCGGTTGTCCCTTGAATGTGGTCACGTTTATCAAGAGGCAGCTTCAAGAATCCCACAGGAATGCTACTCACATGACGTTTCATTTTGATTCCCGGTCATTTTGCAATTCGTCAAGAGCAGACAGGATTCCGTCGGCACCTGGATTCACCTCAACCGGGGAGACATAGCTCCAATGTATGATTCCTTGCGAATTGATCACGAACAACGCTCGTTCGCTAGTCCCGTCGGCGAAGCGATAGGCGCCATAACGCCGGGCGACGGCTCCCTTTGGTTCAAAATCAGCGAGAAGAGCGAATTGCAATTTCCGAGCCTGGGCAATAGCGGCGTGACACCAAGCACTGTCCCCCGAAAGGCCGAGGAGTTCAGCTCCCAGATCCTGAAATTCAGGAAGCATCTCGTTGTAGAGCGACATCTGGTCGCTGCAGATCGTACTCCAATCCGACGGGTAGAAGGCAAGCACGACCCGCCGGCCGCGAAAATCGCTCAAGCAAGATGTCTGGTCAGGAGTGCTATGGAGGGTGAAATCGGGAGCCAGAGCACCTGCGGGGAGCACGGTTGAGGTGTGACTTTTCAAATCGCATTCCTTATTTGAGATTTGGTTGACTACCGGGGTTTAGATGTCGGACACGTTACCGCGAATGTTGCGCCGGCGTGGACAATGCGGGAGTGTCCTTCCGCATTATCACGTTCGAGCCGCCCCAAATCCCCCGGTATATCCATGGGACCAGGTTTGTCTGCAAGAGAGGAATTCCTCAAGGCAGCCGGCGCAATTTCTATTCGACTGGACATGGTTTCGTATTCCATATCTCTTTCGCATATTCAGAAATGGTGCGATCGCTCGAAAACTTGCCGGAAGCGGCGACATTCAAAATTGCCGTGCGTGCCCACGCGTCTTTATGGGCATACAACTCAGCCAACCGGCGATCAGCCTCAAGATAGGCTTTCAAATCAGCCAGATGCATATAATTATCACCATATGTCAGCAACGTGTCGCGCAATTCATTGAAGATACCCGGCTCATTTCGACTGAAATAATTCGAGGAAATCAAATCCAAGGCGGCGCGCGTTTCCGGCTCGTGTTCATAATGCCAGCGTGGATTGTACCAGCCGCGGCTATCAGCCACCTGCCTGGCCGTCAGGCCAAAGAGGAAAAAGTTTTCTTCACCCGCTTCCTCAGCCATTTCAATAGTAGCGCCGTCGCGCGTGCCGAGAGTAAGTGCACCATTCATCATAAACTTCATGTTGCTTGTGCCACTGGCTTCATAGCCTGCCGTCGAGATCTGATTGGAGACATCGCTAGCGGGAATCAATCTTTCGGCCAACGTGACATCATATTCGGGTAAAAAAACGACCTTGATCCTGCCGCGCGCCACCGGATCCCCATCAATCGTTCCGGCCAGATTATTGATGAATTTGATGATGACTTTGGCCAGGTGATAGGCGGGCGCAGCTTTGCCGGCGAAAAAGAATGTTCGCGGTATCATTTTGATCGCCGGATTGGCGCGCAAGCGATTGTAGAGCACCACGATGCGCAACGCATTCAACAGCTGCCGCTTGTATTCGTGGATGCGCTTGATCTGACAATCAAAAATGGTTTCCGGATCAACCGACTGTCCCGAACTGGTTTTGAGCCATCCGGCAAAGCGGACCTTGGCTTCGCGCTTAGCTTCAAGAAAAGCGGAGCGAAAATGATCATCCTCTGCAAGTGATTTTAGTTTGCGCAGCTGATCGAGATTCGTGATCCAGCCGTCTCCGATGGCGGCAGTGATTACGCCGGCGAGCGGCGCGTTAGACAGCAACAACCAGCGGCGCGGGGTGACGCCGTTGGTCTTGTTGCTGAAGCGTTCGGGAAATATTTCGGCCAAATCCCTAACTGTCATTTTACGCAGCAAATCAGAATGAATCGCGGCCACGCCATTCGTGCTGTGCGAGCCGACAATCGCGAGATTGGCCATGCGAATTTTTCGACCATCGGTTTCTTCGACAATGCTGCTGCGCTTGACCCGGCCTTCGTCCCCGGGGAACTTTGACCGGACGTCGTCGAGCAGGCGGCGATTGATCTCATAAATAATTTCCAAATGACGTGGCAACAACAGTTCGAACCAGGAGACGGGCCATTTTTCCAAGGCTTCAGGCAGCAACGTGTGATTCGTGTAGGCAAATGATTGTGTAGTGATGTTCCAGGCTTCGTCCCACCCCAGCCTGACATCATCCAGCAGAATCCGCATTAACTCCGGGATGGCTGTGGAAGGATGCGTGTCGTTTAGCTGGATCGCAACCTGGCCGGGTAGTTTGCTCCAGTCACTGTTGGTTTTACGAAAACGGCGCACAAGGTCGGCCAGCGAACAAGCGACAAGAAAGTACTCCTGCACGAAGCGCAGCGCCTTACCACGGGCGGTTGAATCGTCGGGATAAAGAACGCGGGTCAGGGATTCAGCGGTCAACATTTCTGCCAGAGCACCAACGAAATCACCGCTACTGAACCTTTGAAAGTCAAAATAATGCGCCGTCCCCGCCGCCCAAAGCCTCAGCGTGTTGACGGTCTTGCCACCGAAGCCAATGACAGGCCGATCATATGGAATACCGATTAAATTTGAAAGCAAGCCGGGAATGGCAAGCAGCTTTCCCGCGTCCATCTTGAAGGCACAATTGAGATTTACTTGCACCTGTTCTTCCGGGCGTGCAACTTCCCAGGGGTCGGGCCGGCGCAACCAATTGTCTGGCTGTTCCTGCTGCCAACCTTCCTTGATCGTCTGTTTGAAAATTCCATATTCGTACCGCAGCCCGTAACCCATCGCCGGTATCTGCATCGTCGCCATGGAATCCAGAAAGCACGCAGCCAGGCGGCCAAGTCCACCGTTGCCCAGACCTGCGTCCGGCTCCCGTTCGAGCAATGCCAACCAATCCAGATTCTGCGACTTGACCGCCGGTTGCACGAAATGATCGAGCAATAGATTCGTGACATTATTGGCCAGCGATCGTCCGATCAGAAATTCCATGGAAAGATAATAAACGCGTTTGGGATTTTCCCGGGAATAAGTCTCTTCAGTTTGCACCCACCGTTTGGCAAAAATATCCCGGACAGATAACGCCACGGCTTCAAAGTGTTCACGCTCGGTAGCCAAAGCCTCGTTAATGACGTTGTCTAAAACGAGATGCCGTTCGTAGGAAGCGTTCTCTGCTCCTGCGAAAAGGACACTGTCAGAACCATACGGGACCAGCATTTGAGCCGTCGAGTTCGGAGCGATGCGGTCAATTTTATCCAATAATTTCATAATTATTCTCCTGTTTTAAAGTCTGGCATTGTTCATTTCAATCTGGTCTCTCAGCAGTGAGTTGAAACAATCACCGAGTCCCGGGATACGAGTTCGGGCAACACGAGTTGGATCGAACCTGCGCGAGCCGTTCGAGCGGTTGAACCTGTGCCGCACTTCGAGTTTCCACATATCTTTGATGAGACTGGACCAGATCCTTATCGATCGCCCGGCTCATTGACGAGAACCAGGAGCAGCGCAGCCGCAAGATGCCCCACCATATTTACTCTTGTCCGGCTCAACCTCGGGAAAATCCACAACCGGCTTGGCGACCAGATTCAAGTAATTTGTGAAAGTGTTCAGGGCAACATTGCCAATGATTTCGATGATTTCACCGTCAGTGACACCGGCGGCACGAGCGGCCTGCAGTTCGGCATCGGTGACCTTGCCGCGCTTGGAAAGCAGACTGTCGGTCAGTTTCAAAACTGCATCAACCTTTTCAACTGTCGCAACCGAATGCCGCGCATTGGCAATGTCTTCCTCGGTCAAGCCCGCTTCGGCGGCGTAGAATGTGTGAGCGCTCAAGCAATAGCCGCATTCGTTTTCTTCGGCGACGGCCAGCGAGATTTGCTCACGGACCTTCATTCCCAGCGTCCCGCCAGCCAGCGCCGCATTGAATTGAAGATAGCCTTCGAGTGCCGCCGTGGAATTTCCCAAAATACCAAAGGTGTTCGGCAACCTTCCAGTTTTCGATCTGACCGCAGCCAGAAGCACTTGAGTTTTGCCAGTCACGGCTTCCAGCTTGAGTGGCGCAATGCCGTTCATAATAATTTTATTACCTGCAATTTGTTAATTGGCATGCCTGATTATTTAAGACCCCCGCATCCCGCTCTCCGCCAAGGCCGGGTTCCAAACGCATCATGCCGTATGTCGATTATGTGGATTTCGAGGTAATGATCATTTCTCAGCCTGATCGGTTTCGATCATGTGCTCTTCGGTGTCCAATTCATTGAGGTCGTACGCATCGCTAGCCTCAAATGCTTTGACTAGCCTGGTAATCATCCAGGCACCGAAACTCAAAGCCAACACAACAACCATTAAACTGGTAATCACGTCCCAAAACCGTTGCCCACTCAAAAATCGCAGGGGATAAATGAGCCACCAGAGGCCAGGCAAAATAAAGACGATCAGTCCTTTAATAATACTTTTGCGGGTAGCGGCCGGGTAACCTGGCGGTGGCCATGCCTGGTGCCAGAAATAGTTTGAACTACCCACCCCAATAACAATCCAAAACAATGAAAGCCACCGCCAATGAAAATGCAAGCCACCGTCCGCCTGCCGCTCATAAGAAGCGAGCCAACCATATGACCCTGCCAGACAAACTGCGGTGGACCACGTGATCAACCGTTTGAAGAGCAAATCAGATTTCAAAGGGACAGGAGCGGGTGCAGGAGCTGGCATAAACTTTTGACCTTTCAAAAATGCTAGGCTAACGAAAACATATTCAGGTACTGGCTTGCGCCCATGACCCGCAGGCAGCGCCATTCCGGGCAATGGAGGCAATCTGGACATTTATTGGTTGTCCGATAATAACGTCGCCAGTTATAAATCGTTCAAAGTAAACACAGACTCAAATTCGTTTTTTGGGAGCGACAATTCATCGGTGCCACTCCGCAACACGCCCTTCAGGCACGGGTGAAACTTTCCTTGATCACTCCCGCCAGGTCGGCAAGCAGCTTGCCGCTCTGCCCGATGTAAGAGGAACCATGCATCACGGCGAGTGTTTCAGGTTCGAGGGCGGCGAGTCGGCTCAAAACACCTTCGGTTTGACTGGTGTAAGGTATGTAGTCGGCTTGCGGTCCCTGCTGCATTTGCTGCAACGCCTTCCGCGACGGATCAATCAGGTCGGACGTGGTCACGGGCGCAACGTCGCCGAACTGATGAAACAGGTCGGAACAGAACAGCGTCTTGCGCGTTTCCTCGAAGAGCACCCCGGCGTCCCATCCGTGCGCGAGGTGAGGCGTACGGTAAAACCGGTAACGATATTTTCCGGTGGTGAGCACCTCGTCAGCCGTCATACCGCGCGCCGGGCGGAGGGCGAAGTCGTCCACGTTAACCCGCTTGCCGACGAGGGTGCAGACCGGCTGGGCCCGGGGCGCCAGTTCCAGCCAATGGTTGAGAGCGCCGACTTCGTCGGATTCAAAGTGGCTCCAAGCGACGTGCCGGAGTTTGACGGGATCAATCAGCGTAGCCACGGCTTCCCGCAAGGCTGTGAACATCCCTTTCAGCCCCGCGTGAAAAAGCAGCGGCTCCTCATCGCGGACGAGAAAATGGTTGAACTGCATGTTGATGTTCGGGACGTAAATGGAAAGCCGGAAAAGGTCCGGGGCGATTTCGTTGATGGCTGTCATTTGATGAATGTCATTTAATCGGCACCATGGTCATGTGGGGACGGAGCGCACCGGCTCTTTTACGGCTGAGGAGGGTGCTCCGATGGTGACGAGCAACGAGAAAATCGCGATAACGGAGGTGAGGAATAGCATTGCAGCAAGCGAACACTGACCTTCTCGGGGAACGATGACAGGAGTTGACTCCATCTCTTCATGCATTTTCATATTTGACCTTACAAACCTTTGGTTTCAATTCCATTCGCGCCAATCATGCTTCCAAATTCCAACCGTCTGTTGGCAGTGCAGATTTTATGCCAAAGAATTAATCAACTGGCTCCGCTTAATTAGCAGCACGACGAACCAATAGTGTTGAACAGGAAACATTGCGAATGGCAATTAGATTGATGAGCAAACGCAACCGTCTTCGCGTCGTCCGGCGGACACGAAGTTGCCGGCGCGTCAGATACGTGAGAATCAAATTTCCCAGATGTACCATCATGGCTGCATCGGTCAGTGATCTCGGCCAAGTAAATGCCTTAAAATCCCGCCATGAAGAGTTTTAGTTTTGCGGCTCTGCGAATGCCCCGGTCCCGCAATGCTTCCGGCATCGTTGGGTGGGACTCCCTTGAGACTGGCGACGTTGGTCTGGTCCAGGAGCGAGAAATCTCAAAGCAATTAATGGGGCTGGCTCGTTGCGACAAAAACATCAGCCGACCACGCTGAGGGCAATTTTGCCCCGCATGCGTCCCCGACGAGCCCGCTCGTAGGCGTCACGTGCCCGGTCAAGGGGAAAAACGCCTTCGGAATAAACCCGGAGGACACCGCCGTCAATCAACTCGCTGATCCGGGCCAGTTGCGAACCGTTGGCCTGTACAAGCATAAAAGCGTCCCGGGCGCGTTTTTCGACATGCTCTCCCAATTGCGACACAATAGTGACGAGCTTGCCGCCGGCACGAAGCAAGTCCCAGGATCGGCTCAAAGTGTCGCTGCCAACGCTGTCGAAAACGACATCCAGATCGTACACTTCGTCTTCAAAACGAGTCGTCTGGTAATCAATCACCTCATTTGCTCCGAGTGAACGAACGAAATCCAGACTTCCGCCAGAGGTTGTGGCAATGACGTGAGCCCCCCGCCAGCGCGCCAATTGGACCGCAAAAGTTCCGACTGCACCGCTTCCGCCGTGAATCAAGATCCGCTGGCTGCCTTGCAGGCCGGCCCGGTCGAAAAGTCCTTGCCAGGCCGTCAGAGCCGAGATTGGTACTACCGCAGACCGGGTGTGTTCCAGTGACTTGGGCGATCGCGCCAGCGCCGAGGCGGGGGCGACACAATAATCGGCCTGGGCGCCATTGGTGAACCAGTCGTTCATGCCATACACCACATCGCCGATATTTAAGCGGTTCACATTCGCTCCAACTGCTTCGACTTTGCCGCACAGTTCATGGCTCAATACGATTGGAAATGGCCGTGGTTCCCCTGCAGCAGTATGGAACGTGGGATACCAGTTGAACTCTGTCGGCATGACTGACGTGGCATAGACTTTGACCAAGACTTCGCCTTCTTTTGGACTTGGCTTGGGAATGTCACCCAAGGTCAAACTCTCCGGGCCGGCCTTACGCTCGAGATATATGGCTCTCATCTTTTGATTCTCCAGCAATCATCAGCCGCGAATCGTTTTGAAAATTAATGGCAATCACTCCCAAGGCGGCCGTCAGGCGGTCAGCGTTTTCCGTTTGCACAGCTCGTAATGGCCCGCGAATTCTCCCTGATAGCTGCGTGCATTTTACTCTCAAGCGCGAAAGCCGCATGCGGAGTCCCAATCCGGCTTGTGGGATATCGATTTCCAGAGTCGCGTGCTTCCCGGTTAGATTTCAATCCGAGTACCTTGCCATCCTAATTCCTGGAGGCAATGGTTTGTCTATTTTGTGAAACTTGAGATTTGTCCTTCACACAACCCCAATGATGCCGTCCTGTCGCAGCTGGTTTTTGCAGGAGCCATGCCAACTTCGAACTGCCGGCAAAAGTGCGGAGTAAAAGTAATGAAAACACAATAAAACCAGCGAACTCCGCGCTGAAGAGTATTCTATTGATTCAGAAATCGTCACCCGTTTGGCGTCAAAAACCATACACCCTGGCGAGTGGACGTCACGCTATGCCACAGGCAAGTTGAGGGACTTGGCATGGTTCTGGATGTTCGCACTTTAATGCCAGCGACGGCGGGCGGTCACCTTGTAATCATTCAGACGCCAGATGGGAAACAAGACGGTGCCAAGAGACAGCTGCTTGGAATTCGTAAACTGTTGAGGGATGGATTGTTAAGAAAGGCTTTGTCAATTTATCCGGGTTTGGCATCGAAGATGCAAAAGCGCAACACACAAGGGTACGTAATTTCGGTTCGTGAAAATTGACGGTACCGAAACTGTACGGTGTAGTTACGTTCTCCTCGCCGTCAGCCGGGTGCGAAACACAGAGAAGTTTGGACTCGACATCTCCGGCAACATCTCGTCGCGCGCGGGTTTATTTCCGTGATCAACGACTTTGCTGAATTTCGTCGTTAGTCACCAATGGAGGCTCACATATCGATGGGTAAGCACAGCGCTTTGAAATCAAGGAAAGAAAGAATTATGAAAGACCAAACTGGCCCCAGTCCGGAGGTTAATCACGCCACCGACAATAGCATTTCTGCCGCGCAGCCGGCGAGCGGGCGGGAGCAATCCACCGAAAAGCCAAGGACGGCCGGAACAGACCAGAAGACTCCCGAAGCCACGCACCAGAAGAAACGCCATCGACGCCTGATCATGCCAGGGGTTGCGCTGCTCGTAGCAGTCGTGGTGGCAGTCTATTATTTTATCTTTATCGCACCGTACGAATCCACCGACGACGCGTTTATCGAAGCGCACGTTGTTCCGGTCGCCTCACAAGTTGCCGGTCGCGTGGAGCGGCTGCTGGTTGACGATAATCAAGAGGTTAAGAACGGTGACACACTGGTGAAAATAGATCCCCGCGATTATCAAGCGGCGTTGGATCAGGCGCAAGCGGCGCTGAAGACTGCCGAAGGGAGACTGGAACAAGCCAGCGCACAATTCAAAGTCGATCAGGCGAAAGTCACCGAGGAGAAAGCGAATGTGATTGCTGCCCAGGCCGATGCGTGGCGAGCCGGTGCGGACAATGAACGCTATCAGACCGTGGGCGCCCTGGCGACGTCAAAGAGCCAGATGGATAACGCGGATGCAAAGGCTCAATCGACGGTCGCTCAAGTTGACTCGTCGCAGGCCAGAGAAAAAGCAGCTGAAGCTCAAGTCGGTTTGGACAAAGCGACCATCCAAACGGAGGAGGCAGACATACAGCAAAGGGAAGCCAATGTCCGCGAGGCAGAGTTAAATTTGTCTTATACGGAGGTCAAGGCAGCCGAAGACGGTTATATCACCCACCGCACCGTCGAGAAAGGCATGTACATTGAGCCCGGGCAAGCTTTGCTGGCCCTGGTCCCAAAAAGAGTTTGGGTGGTGGCGAACTTTAAAGAAACGCAATTGACTCACATGCGTCCGGACCAACCGGTTGACGTGCATGTGGACGCCTATCCACAATTCAAAATCCATGGCCACGTGGACAGCATTCAGGCGGGCTCAGGAACTTTTTTCAGCTTAATCCCGCCGGAAAATGCCTCCGGCAACTACGTCAAAGTAGTGCAACGGGTGCCGGTCAAAATCGTGCTCGATGATGTTCCCGAGTCCGGTGTCGTTTTGGGTCCAGGAATGTCGGTGGAACCGACCGTGCGCGTCAAATAACTTCAACAAGCCAACAAGCGCCATGAACGAGAGCGGACCGCAAACCAGAATAAACCCGTGGTTGATCGCGGTGTCCGTGATGTTAGCAACGTTCATGGAGGTGCTGGACACCACCATTGCCAACGTCGCGCTGACCCATATAGCCGGCAGCCTGGCAATCTCGAGCGACGAGTCCACCTGGGTGCTCACCAGCTATCTCATTTCCAATGCCATCATCATTCCCAGCACCGCGTGGTTCGGGCAGAAATTCGGGCGCAAGCGGTTTCTGATTATCTGCGTGGGAATTTTCACCACTGCCTCACTGTTCTGCGGGCTGGCAACCAATCTACCAATGTTGCTGCTGATGCGCGTGATCCAGGGAGCGGGCGGCGGCGCTTTGCAGCCGATTGCCCAAGCGATTCTGCTGGAGAGTTTTCCGAAGGAGAAACACGGTCAGGCCATGGGCGTTTATGGTCTGGGGGTGGTCAGCGCTCCAATCCTGGGACCGGTGCTGGGCGGATGGATTACGGATAACTACAGCTGGCGCTGGATTTTCTTCATCAATGTTCCGATTGGCTTGCTGGCCATGATACTGATGAGCCGGTTTATATACGACCCCAAGTGGATGCGGGACATCAAGCCTGCAGCATTGGACTTTATCGGCTTCGGTTTCATGTCGCTCTGGTTGGGATGCCAGGAAGTAGTACTGGATAAAGGGCAGGAAGACGATTGGTTCGGATCGAACTTTATCTCAACCATGGCGGTTCTGGCGGCGATCGGCCTGATCGCCTTCCTGGTGCGCGTGCTAACGGCGAAAAGACCTTTTGTCGACTTGCGGCTGTTGAAAAACTACAACTTTGCCCTCAGCCTCTTTCTGATGTTTTTTACCGGACTGGCGTTGTATAGCCAGACGGCCGTCATTCCTCTATTCCTGCAATCCCTCCTGGGATACACGGCCCTGCTTAGCGGGTTGGCCATGATCCCACGCGGCTTGGGCGCGCTTATCGCCATGCCAATCGTTGGCCGCCTGGTTGGCAAAGTGCGGGGAAGCTATCTGGTTGCCTGCGGCTTCATGCTGTTCAGCGGCTCGGCTTTCTGGATAGCGAGATTTTTTTCACTGGATATCTCTCCGGCGGTCATGATCTGGCCCTTTTTCTTCAGCGGGGTGGCCATATCCTTCGTCTTCGTGCCTTTGAACACCATGGCATTTGGCACACTAAAACCGGAACAGATCGGCAATGCGAGCGGCATCTTCAACTTGATACGAAATGTTGGAGGCAGCGTCGGCATCTCGTTTGTCACGACGTTAGCCGCGCGTCGTGCGCAGTTTCATCAAGCGGTCCTGGCGGGAGATTTGAGCCCATATGACACCTCTTACCAATCACAGATGGAGACATTGAAAGCCGCATTTGCCGGCAAGACGGACGTCGTAACCGCCCAGCAACAGGCGACGGATTCCATGTATCAAACGTTGGTGGCGCAATCGAGCCTGCTGGCCTATCTTGATTACTTCGAGTTGTTCATGTGCATATGCCTGGTCTGCGTGATCGTTACGTTCTTCCTGAAAAAAGTAAAATCGAGTGGCCAACCCATCCCCATGCACTGAAAGAACATTATGAAAGCGATTCATTTATTTCTCGCCATGTTGGCCATTGCAGCGGCCGGTTGCGCGGTCGGCCCGGATTATCACGCGCCGCCCGTCAAAGCCCCGGCCACCTGGAGTGAACCACTGGATGGCGGCGAAACCAACGCCCTTGCCTCGCTCACGGCCTGGTGGCAGCAATTTCATGATGTCGAACTCGACTCGCTGATGGGTCGCGCTGTGCTATCCAACCTGGATCTACAAATTGCGAGAGCGCGAGTTTGGGCAGCGCGCGCGGAATACAGTGTTGCCGTTGCCGATTTTTTCCCGACCGCCGACGCTTCCGCCTCCTATGCACAAACTCAAACCAGCCACCACCGACCGGTACTGGGATCGATCCAGCTGCCGAGCAACGTACCGTTTAATAACAACTTTTACCAAGCGGGTTTCGATGCTTCGTGGGAAATTGATGTTTTCGGCGGCATACGGCGGGAAACTGAGGGGGCGAGGGCGCGAGTTGCGGCCACAGTGTTTGACCAGCGATCCACCATGATCACGCTGGTCAGCGAAGTAGCCCGCAACTATCTCGACATGCGGGGCTATCAAAACCGCCTGGCGGTGGTGGAGGAGAACATCGAAGCGCAGGAAAAAGCGCTGGCCATTACCCGTGATCGTCTCGCCAAAGGCCTGTCCAGTGACTTGGATGTGGAACAGGCATCCACGCTGCTGGCGACAACGATGGCCGAGAGTCCCACGCTGCAAAGCTCGCGGGAAGCTTGCATCCATCGGTTGGAGGTTTTGCTGGGACAGCAACCTGGAACTTTAAAATCAGAACTTTCAAAAATTGGAGCCATTCCAACGACTCCTCCATTGGTTCCGGTCGGGCTTCCTTCCGAATTATTACTGCACCGACCAGATGTGGCGAGCGCGGAACGACAGCTTGCCGCAGCCACCGCCGACATCGGGGTTGCCAAGGCGGATTTGTTTCCAAAGTTTTATCTAACAGGCATCGCTGGATTACAAAGCATCAGCGCCAGCGACTGGTTTACCGGCGGGAGCAGATATTGGACCGCCGGCCCGACGGTGCAGTGGCGAATCTTTGATGCCGGGCGCATCCGAGCCAATGTAAGGATTCATACGGCAGAACAGGCACAGGCATTGGCCAACTACGAACAGGTGGTTTTAACTGCATTCGAGGAGGTAGAAAACAATCTCACAACCTATGCGAATGAACAGATCCGCCGTCGCTCCCTGCAAGATGCGGTGGCCGCAAGCCAGAAGTCGGTAGACCTGGCAAACAAACTTTACACCAACGGCCTGGCGGATTTCCTCAACGTACTCGACGCGGAACGTTCACTCTACGAGTCGGAGGACGCACTCGTTGACAGTAATCGAGGTGTTTCTATAAACCTGGTTTCACTTTACAAGTCGCTTGGCGGCGGTTGGGACACGGCCAGCCCGGAGTCAGCGTCCGCTTCCACAAATTATGCGACCATCATTCGCTGACCCCCTCAGATTCAACATCTACCTCTCTCAGATCAGAGGCAATAATGACTTTATCGGAAATGAAAGTGACGTTGGTGAGACTAAGAGTCGACGGGGCGTCGCGAACGGCTTGATGGATGATTCAAAACCCTGCCGGGGCCGGTCCACTCTAAACGCCCACACTCAAGCCCTTTAAATCATTCACAAATGCTTTATCCAAGGTCTTGGCATGCGGGCTGCGAAGCAATCCCGGATTGTCTGATTTGGGCAGCGAATTCGGAAACGTTT
>JBEKMT010000006.1:0-50636 GCA_050008355.1 Verrucomicrobiota bacterium | reverse complement strand
CCGCCGCACCGGTTGCATGGTGACCTCCACCGCCAGTTCCGGCGTCTGGACCAGTTCCAGAAAACTATATCGCTCCTTGAGCCGCCGATACTCCGGCAACGCCCGCCCCGCCTGCCGCATCAACCACACCGGCGGCCGATCCACCGCCCGGCCCAGGCACGCCCCCACAAAACGTCCCCGGTTCGTCAGTGGTTGCGAATTCTTTTGTGCCGTAATAATTGCGGTTGCGTTCATCCAATTCAGATGGGCACAGCATAACCGCATTCCAGCTACTGACGGCTCCCCCTTTTTTGCCAATAGCTTCGTATTTTTTGGTTAGTCGTCGAATGCGGTAAAATCACGACGCGCGATCGTGCTCCGGAACGATTCGATGACTAACACCGAGGGATAACAACGAACTGAACTATTTTAATTTGTCTGCCAGTTCATTGCCCAAGGCTGCCGCTCGATCGAGGGGACCTTCGACTTCGCCGCGCTTTTCAGTGCCGTCACGGAAGGAAACCGCACGGAGCGAGATTGTATCGCCGCGGACTTTTGCATGAGCGGCCACCGGACTCAGACAACCGCCACCCATGACTTGCAGAAACGCGCGCTCAGCCGTCACGCCATGGAAGGTGTCCGCATGGTTCAACCGCTTGCAGATGCTTTCGATCCGGTCATCGTGCGCACGGATCTCAATGCCGATGGCGCCTTGGCCGACGCACGGAAGCATCTCGTCCAAGCTTAGCGTAGTGGCGAGCAAACCCTCCGGTACCGCGTCGCCCACCAGTGTTCCGTCAGGTTTGATTCGAAAATTCAGCCGGGTCAAACCGGCCAGCGCCAGTACCGTGGCATCGAGTTCGCCGTTCGCGGCCACTTTCCGCAATCGGGTGGACACATTGCCGCGAATCTCGACGATGTTCAACTCCCGTCGCGCAGCGAGCAGTTGCATTTTGCGGCGGGTGCTGCTGGTGGCGATGGTAGCCCCCGCAGGGAAATCTTTGAGGAGCGTGAACGGCGGAAAGCCGCGGCGGGTGGAGCTGGTTGGGCGATACACGAGTACATCGCGCACGTCTTCCCGCAGGGGAGTGGCGGCCAGTTTAAGGCCGGCGGGAAGGTCGGTTGGCAGATCTTTGAGACTGTGCACGGCAAGATCAGCCTGGCTGGCCAGGAGGGCGACTTCGAGTTCCTTGGTGAACAACCCCTTGGGCAGGTTCTCGCCTGCTTTGGTCAAGGAAGCGGATTGCAATTTGTCGCCGGTGGTCTTGATGATCTTGAGTTCAAAAGTCAACTCTGGGAAAGCGGCCTGGCAGTGTGCGGCGATGAGTTTCGACTGGGCGAGGGCAAGGGCGCTGCCGCGGGTGGCGATGACGATGGGACCTTCGGCTGACATATTTCAACCACAGATGCCATAGATCGCTGCCAATGAAAAGAAAACAAGCTGTGGAATCAGGGTTTCCAGCTATCAAAATCTGATCGGGACCGCGTTTAAACTGGTCGCGGTGTCAAATCGACGGCCCGAACGTTCCGAATTCATCGTCCTCCAGCTCATCAGTCTTCTTGCGCACTGAAACCTGCACATAAACCAACATTTCCTTCATAAATCAAAAAATGCACAGGATTAAGCAAGGCAGGGTTAGTGCATTTCCCCTCTCTCGATGAAGATTTACACAACGGGCGCAAAATGGCGCGGTCAATACAACCTTATTAACCTGAATATAAAACGACATGAAAAAAATAATCATACTTGCAGTCATATTCGGCTTTGCCACGGCGATCTCTGCTAGGGCGGCGGATGTGAAGGACAATTGGAAAACCCTGTGCGCCAAATGCCATGGTGAAGACGGCAAAGGCCAGACCAAAATGGGACAACGGCTGGGCGCCAAAGATTTCACAGACGCTAAAGTGCAGGCGGATTTGAAGGACGACGCAGCCACGAAGGCAATCAAGGAAGGGCTCAAGAACGATGATGGCAAAACGTTGATGAAGCCATTTGACGCATTGTCAGATGACGAAATCAAGGCCTTGGTTGCTTATGTTCGTGGCCTGAAGAGCTAACCCTTCCGCCACCCACCACCAAAAAGCAAAAGTTAACCGGCATTAACCAATGCCAACGCCATCTCTATGCCCGACACGAACGCTGAAACTAAGGATAAATCGCCGCATCGTCCGTCACTCTTCCGTAATTGGATGAGCCTCATGGGCCTCGTGGTCGGTACCTGTGCGTTGTTTTCGTTTTTCCTGCTGTTCCTGTTGGACGCGATCGCGAAATTCTCCAATCCCTATGTCGGCATCCTGACTTATGTTGTGGTGCCGGCATTTTTGATTTCAGGAATCGCGCTGACACTTTTCGGTGCTTGGCGCGAACGTCGCAAACGGTCGCAGGGAAACCTTTCTGTGACCCGGATGCAAATTGACCTCGCAAATCCGCGCGACCGGCGGATGCTCCTGGCCTTTGTCATCGGGAGCTTGCTGTTCATCATGCTGTCGGCCGCCGGCAGCTACAATGCGTACCACGTAACCGAGTCCGTGGAATTTTGTGGCGAGACCTGCCATACAGTGATGAAGCCGGAGTTAACCACCCATAACCTCGGCCCGCACGCACGTGTGGCTTGCGTTGAATGTCACGTTGGACCGGGAGCATCGTGGTTTGTGCGCTCGAAAATTTCCGGCTCCTACCAATTGTACGCGGTTGCGTTCCATAAATATCCGACGCCAATACCAACGCCGATCAAAAATCTGCGTCCTGCACGTGAGACGTGCGAACGCTGCCACTGGCCCCAGGCTTTTGTCGGCAATCTGGACCGCACCTTTAATTATTTTCAGGACGACGCCTCCAATACGCCCTATTCGATTCGCCTCCTACTGAAGGTCGGCGCCGGCGATTCCGGCATCGGACAAGCCGGGGGAATTCACTGGCATATATTGAGTGGCAACACGGTTGAATACATCGCCACTGATGCTGCCCGACAAAAAATTCCCTGGGTGCGCCTGACGGATGCGCAAGGCGTCGTAACGATTTATCGTTCGCCGCGGTTCACCAACGACATCAGCCAATATCAGATCCGCAAAATGGACTGCATGGATTGCCACAATCGCCCGTCCCACCGCTATGTCGCACCGGATTTTGCCGTCAACAATGCGCTCGCGCGCCGGCAGATCGACCCGGGTATCCCATGGATCAAAACCAATGCGGTTTATGTTTTGTCGCGCCGTTATCAAACCGAGGACGAGGCGAGAAAAGGCATCGCGACAGCGTTAGCCGCGAGTTATCCAAATGACACACGAATCCCTCAGGCCATAGCCGCTGTGCAACAAATTTATTCCGACAATTTCTTTCCTGAAATGAAGGCCGATTGGCGGGCCTACCCCGACAACATCGGGCACATGATCTGGCCCGGCTGTTTCCGTTGCCATGATGCCACCCACAAGACCGATGATGGCCGGCGGGTGATCAAGTCTGATGATTGTAATAATTGTCACACGATCCTGGCGCAGGGCAGCGGTGAGGAATTGCAACAAATGACGCCCGGAGGACAGAAATTTTATCACACGGGCGGTGACTATGACCTTACTTGCGCTGATTGCCATACTGGCGGACCGTAGAGCTTTGCCGGCAAAAAAAAATGTTTGGGGCTTCTGGCTTGCCACCGGAATAGTCCTGGGAATGTTGTGGCTCAACCCCGCCGCTGTCGCCGCGACCAATGTGGTGGAGAAGCTGGCAAACTCGGATTGCCTGGACTGTCACACCGATCCGTCAAACACCCGTGTGGTAAACGGACAGAAAATTCCACTCGCGGTTTTTCCCACCAATAGTTTCGCCCTCTCCGTGCACTCCATGCTGGATTGCACGGATTGTCACACGGGCGTGAAAGAAATGGTTCATGACGCCAATTTGCCTCCACCGGATTGTTCCGGCTGCCATGAGCAGGAAGCCAAGGATTATGCAACCAGTATCCATGGCCTGAGCCACGCGCTCGGCGCTTCTGGCGCCGCAAATTGCTGGGACTGTCACGGCTCACACGACATCCTGCCGGTGAAAGACCAGTCATCGCCGGTTTTCAAAATGAACCTGCCGCAAACATGCGCGAAGTGTCACAGCAACCCCGGCCTCGCGCAGGAATATGAAATGAAATATCCCGAAGCGGCGTCGCAATACATGGACAGCATTCACGGGCGCGCACTTTTGAAAATGGGCTTGATTGTGGCTCCCTCGTGCAACGATTGTCACGGCGTCCATAACATCAAGCGCCCCGTGGACCGCGATTCTCTAGTTAATCATGCTCATATCGCTGAAACGTGCGGGAAATGTCATTTCGGGATTGAGAGGACTTACATGAAGAGCGTGCACGGGCAATTGCTTGCCCGTGGCGATTCCCGCGGGCCCGTTTGCACCGATTGCCACTCCGCGCATGAGATCGGCGATCCCGAGGATAAGAATTTTAAGGCCATCAGCGACCAGCGCTGCGGCAAATGCCACGCCGACCGGCTGGAACATTACAGCGAAACCTATCACGGCAAGGCGATGGCTCTGGGTAAGCCCAACATGGCACCCGAAGTCGCGGCGTGTTACGACTGTCATGGCTATCATGACGTGCTGCCTCCCTCCGATCCGGCATCGCATCTTTCCCGGACCAACATTCTTGCTACCTGCCAGCAGTGTCATCCGGGGGCAACGATCGGCTTCACAGAATACAAGTCCCACGCTAATCCGCTGGATGCAAAAAACTATCCGCTCCTTCACCTGATTTTCATGGGGATGACCGGTCTGCTCATCGGCACGTTTCTGTTTTTCGGGCTGCACACCATTGCGTGGCTCGTGCGCGCGGTTTATCTCTACCTGAACGACTCAAAAAAATTCCGTGAAGCCAAAATCGCAACTCAGGTGGACGGCGAATGGTTCACTCGTTTCGTGCCGTTCGAGCGGTTTCTTCATTTCATGGTTGTCTCCAGTTTCCTGCTGCTGGTCATCACCGGCATGCCGCTCAAATTTTATTATACCGCCTGGGCGAAAATGATTTTTGCCGTCATCGGCGGCCCGGGAACGGCGCGCATCCTGCACCGGTTCGGCGCGGTCATTACATTCATTTATTTCTCCCTTCACGTGCTCTCCCTCATCGGCAAGGCCTGGAAAGGCCGCAAATCGCTGCGCGATCCCGATGATGGAAAATTCCGTTTTAAGCGACTGACGATGGTTTTATGGGGTCCGGATTCCATGATGCCTTCGTTTCAGGACTGGCGCGATTTCGTCGCTCATAACAAATGGTTCTTTGGCAAAGGACCGAAGCCGGAATTCGATCGTTGGACGTATTGGGAGAAATTCGATTATTTTGCCGTGTTCTGGGGCGTGGCGATCATCGGCAGCTCCGGTCTGCTCATGTGGTTCCCGACCTTTTTCACGCGATTTTTGCCCGGGTGGGTGCTCAACATCGCCCTGATCATCCATTCGGACGAGGCTTTGCTTGCCGCCGGATTTATTTTCTCCATCCACTTTTTCAACACGCATTTTCGAATCGAGAAATTTCCAATGGATACCGTGATTTTCTCCGGTCGCATTTCCCGCAACGAAATGTTGCACGAACGGAAACGGTGGTATGATCGCCTGGTGGCGACCGGCCGGCTGGACGAACATCGTTTACGCGATGAATGGTTCCGCTGGAAAAACATCGCCCGGTTCTTCGGCTACCTGTTTTTCGGCGTGGGAATGATATTGTTGCTGCTTATTCTCTATGCCATGACCGTCCGCCTGATGCATTAGGACGCGGTTGCTAGGAATGTCAAAACACCGCTGCCTTTTAGCGCCAGACAGTTGGTCCAACGGGTCGTTTGCAGATTTTGTGCGCCGGTACCTGGGTGGATTTTACCCGCGTTGACCCCAACGGCGACTTCAATCAGCGCAACGGAAACGCCTCGGCGGATGGAAACCAAACTGGCGACAGACGCTAGCCCGATCAGATTGCTGCAATATTCCAGAAGTTTTCTGTCATGATGGCCGGCAATTATATTTGTGCCCCGGAATCCTTGTTGGCGCGATAGTCAATCACTCGTACTTTTTCCAGCGTCACCAAGCCACCTTTCATCATTTCATCCAGCACCGGCAGTAATAAATTGATTTTTTCTTCGCTGTCAACGATTTCGATGACCAGTGGCAAGTCCATGGAAAGTCGGAGGATTTTCACCGTGTGCATGATGCTCGATCGGCCAAAACTCATCGGCCCACGCAGCACCGTGGCACCGGCCAAGTGCATTTCTCGTGCCTTGAGCACGATCGCTTCGTAAAGCGGCCGGTGCTGCCAGCGGTCACTTTCACCGATGAAGATTCGCAACAGTACCGCGTCTTGTGGAATTTGCATGTTTAATTCCCATGGGTCGAGTTCATAAAGTCTGCAAGATGTGACTCAAACCATACACCCGCCAGACAAAAAGCAACCGAAAAATCATTGGCACCTGCCCGAACCCGATTGCCCTCATTCGCCTGATGCAAATTCCGCCGGCCGAATGCTGAAAACGTTTTTTGTCGCCCCAAACACTGGCTCATGCCGCTTGTGGTGTTTTGCCTTGGAAGCTCCGCCAGAATTTTCGCGGGGAGAGCCCCAGAATAATGATGCCGACCTGGCTGCCCGCGAAAATCATCAGCCAGTGAAAGGCCGCGTCGGTAAAGCCGTAGCTATGCAGGCCAATGCCGAGCATGTTCACGCCGAACCATGACCAACTTGTGACAATATTGCCGATGACGGCGAAGATCATTAGGCCGCGTTCGCGAACGAGGCCGCCCCAGCGGGCATGGAGGATGGTCGCATTCCACAAGACAATGAGCAGCGCGCCGTTTTCCTTGGGGTCCCAGCCCCAGAATCTTCCCCATGATTGATCTGCCCAAATGCCCCCCAGCACGGTGCCGAGAAAACTAAACAGCGTTGCGAAACAAACGATGCCATAGACCATCCGCGACAGCGATTTGGCCGTCTGTTCCGACAAGGTCGTAGTGAGTAATCCGCGCAGGATGTAAATGATGGCCAGGAATCCGGCCACGAAGGTGGAAGCGTACCCCATCGTGACCGTGACAACGTGGGTGGCGAGCCAGAAGTTGGTGTTCAGTACGGCGCGCATCATTTCCATCGTGTCTCCGCCGAGCGCCAGGTTGTGTGCGATGATTTGGGTTACAAAGCCCACAAAGGCAGCCACCACGCAGCCAATGCCGTCGCGATAAATTTTTTCCAGACCCAGACCGAGAATCACCGCACCCCAACCGATGAAAATCGCGGAAGAATAGAGATTCGTCACGGGCGGGCGGCCTTCCAAATACATGCGGAATATCAGGCCGAAGGTATGGATGATCCAAGCCATCGTGATAAGGTAAAACGACGACCGGCGCAGCCAGTCCGACATGCTGAACCAGGACAGCATCCCCAGAAGCAGGGCCACGACGTAAATGACGGTGGCTTTGTAAAACGGCTGCACACTGTTAAAGAAATACTCCCGGCCGGCTTTGGCCACTTGCGGTCCGAAACGGTCCCCGAGCCAGATCCGGTAACCGGCCACGGCCTGATTGAAATCAGCAGGTCGACCGGCGCGATACGCGGTGACCATCGCGGCATAATATCTCACGGCGGGATTAATCTGCCGGGTACGCGCAGACTGCATCAGGTTGGTGCCGATGTTTTCCCAGGTATCGCGCGACGCCTGGTCATCCGCCGGCGGAATGGTCAGGATCATCGCAAATTTGTTGACCGTGTCGTAATCGCCCATGAACCCGAGGAACTGCCCGAGGGCGGCGGCATCATATTTTCCACCGGCGGCGCGGGCTTCCACCGCGGCCACGCCCGGCGCGATACTATTCTGAAAGGCGACCAGTTCCGCTGCAAAGTCATCGGTGCCCGGCGCTTTCAGACTGACTTCGAGGCGCTGGTAGAGGGTCACCGCCCCGTACAACTTCATCATCTGTGTTTCAAAGACCGTCCGTTTGGAGGTTTCAATGTCTTCAATACGGTCTGCCTGTTTGTCAATTTCGTCTGCCTGCGTCTTGATACGGTTATAGGAAAAGTATTTTTGATTGTCCGGCAGCTTGAGCAACGCCGTGACTTCACCGTTATCAATGCGGAATATCTTAAAGTCGTCCGCCTTTTCCGGTTGGCTCAGGGCGGTGAGCAGCCATTCTGTAGCCGTGAGGGAACGCCCATCCTCGAGCTCGACGGATTGTTTGGTGCGGATTTGCAATAGAGAATTTCGCGCGACCGAATCAAATGGTTGGAAACGTCCGTCCATCAACACCGGCAGGCGGCCGAAATCGCGCGTGTGGAAGCCGCTTTCCGGCCCCGGGAAAAATGTGGACAAAACCCAGACCGCGAACCCGGCCACGAAGACCGTGGGAATGTATTGTGTAATGGATCGATGGGAACGATTCATAAATGCCTCCGCTTCAAAAAGGGGACTAAGTGCATGAGGAACTGCATGATCAACCCCATGCCGACCAGCGCACAACCAAGATAAGGGGTGATCCAGCCGGGATTATGGACAACCTGCAGAATGCTGCCGCGATCATCGGTATCGAAGCTGGCCTGATAAAACGTCTCGCCCGCGAAACGTAACGGATTGTTCATATATATCAGAACCTCACGGTCTTCGCCGGTGTCGGGACGCTGCAACCGAACCCGGCTGGAGAAATTTTTCGGAATATCGGTGCCCGGGTACGTGTCGTGATGGAATGCCAGCAACCGCAGGCTGAATGGTAGCATAAAACGTTTCGGCCGCAGGGTGAGCTGGTACTGTCGTCCGTTGAAAATGAAAGCCTGTGGTTGGCCGAGGAATCCAGAAACCAAGAATGAACCGAGCGATCCGCGGTCACTGTCGATTTCGATGATGGCGGAGGGGACATCGGTTTTTTCCATGGCAGTCTCGCGCGGCAATTCGCGCCACCAAAGCTCACCTCCGAAACCGGCGGTAGTTTTAACCGGATCAAAGCCTTGGGCCGCCTTGTCGGAAACCTCGGAATTGGCATAGAATGCCTGGACATGGATTTCGAAGGGCAATTCCGGGCTGTGGAAAGATCGCGTGCGAGCCAGCAGGCTGCAGGGGATGGCGACGACCCGCTCGACATTCGTATCGGTGATATCTAACACCGCAAGTTCCGTTTCACGTTCCGATTCGGAGTAATTTTTGGCTTCACCGATGCGCAGGTGCTGAACGCTTTCGGCGGAGAGGATGTCCGTTAGCATCTGCCCGGCCAGCAAGAGGACGATGCCGAGATGGATCAGGGCAATGCCGATCTTCCGTTTTCCCGGCTTGTAATATCGAACATGGGAGACGAGGAGATTGATCAGCAGCACGCCGCCGATCAGATAGCCGCCGGGGAACACGGGGATTTTCCAGGAAGCACCAGCTGGCTGCCAATCGACAAAAAAGCTGCGAAAGAATTCACCCTGCGCCCGGTACAGACCCAGATGCACCTGCGCAATCGTGCCCCAAAAGACAATTACACACCCCAGGATCAGGCAGGTAACGGTCAACCGGAGCGAAGAAAAAAAATGGATGAATCTTTTGAGCATGGGATCAATAAACCACGCCCTGAACAAATTTCACGAAGGCATCTTTCTGGTTGCCGACCACGGTGGGGTCGCCCATCAATTTATAGAACCAGGTGTGATCGTCCTGGCCGACGATCACGCCAATCAAGCGCACGGGCAGGGCGGTTTGTGCGTTGGTCCCATTCAAATCCACAAGCGCGGCGTCGACGCCGGAGATGGTAACGTGGCTGGCCGAAACCTCCCCCACCGGCGCCAAACCGATTTGCCCGCGCCAACGATTCACATTCGCCGCCAGTCCGCCGCCATCGCCGTTTGAACGGCTGACGTTGACCGCGGCCCTGCCGTCACCTGCGCCCTTGAGCAAAAATTTCGCGATAAGAAATTGGCCGCCGGATGTTTCCTGCCAGTCCGGCGGCACTTGCCAACCCGGCTGACCTTCATGGGAAATGGATCCTGAGCTTGCATCCGGGGCGATTGCCGGATGTCCCGGCGGCAATGCGGCTTGAACTTGCGGCGAGGAAAAGTTGAGCGATTGCAGGAACGTAATGAAGGCGGGTTTCTGCTGTTCAACCAAATCTGGATCGCCGGTCATTTTGAAGAACCAAGTCGTGCCGTCCCGATGTTGAATCACGGCAAGAATCCGGCTGGACGCGCCGCCAATGTCATAAAGCTGCGCGGGTTGGCTGCCGGCCTCGACATTTTGGGAGGAATTTTGCAATGCATCAACCAATGCCGGCTGCAAGCCGACTTGCCCGCGCCAGCGATTGACGTTGGCAATGTCCCCGCCCGCCAGGCCGGGCAGGGGAACAACGCTGACGTCGGCGGTCTTGCCGCCGGGATCAGCAACTTTGAAGGAAGCTACGCGCATTGCCCCAGCCGGAACTTCCGTCCAGCCCCCCGGTGTCGTCCATGACAGTGGCGGGGCATTTTGAGCGTCGGACGCGGCGATTCCGGCGGGCATTTGCCCTGATGAATTGTTCAGGGTCGAAATGTCCGGATGACCCGGCGGCAAGGCGGCACTAGATAAGTTCGTGGGTGAGATGACGGCTTGAGCCGACTGGTCCTGATCACTGGCGACCCGGTAGACCTGTACTTGATCCCGGTTGCAACCGACGGCAAGGAACAAAAGCGGCGTCAGTAGAAAAAATGAAGTGATTTTATCTCGGAATTTTTCAACTTGTTTTGTCATAATATTATTGAACCCCATGCGTTGGCCAGGTTGTTGATGATGATTGCGCATACTTATGTGCATTAATCTGCAGGGGGCAGAGCGGATCGGCTAATCATTCGTTGCTATTTACAACACAATATTTGGCTTCCGTTGGCTTTCAGTTGGAGCCACGGCTGAGACACAAAAGCATTTGTGATTAGCGATTGAGGCTGCCCGCGTGAATGGAAGGCGATGCCTTAATCGCAAGCATAAAGTCAGAACCGGTATTGAAGGCCGGCCATGATCAGCTGCCCTTGAAAATTACTGTTTCCGCCGGTGAGCGCGTCCTTGTAATTATAATAGCCGTACTTGAGGCTCACGCGCAGGTGTGGATTGATGCGGCGGGTGAGGGTGGCGGTCACGGCCTGTTCGCGTGAACCGGCGCCCAACGGCACACCGCCAGGGGAATTGTCCTGATAATCATCCGCCTGATAATAAAAATAGTCCAGATTCAGGTCCGTCTTGTCGTCCAGCACCAGACTCGGCGAAAAATTCAATGTCCAATAATTATTTTCCGCGTTGAGAATCGCGGCGGCCGTCGGCGGCGTTGCCTGGGAGGCGATGGCGGCGGTATCTTGTGATGCCGGTGTTGCCGTGGTGCTCAGGACATAGCTGAATCCGGCTTGAACACTTAACCGCGACCATGGAACCCAACTAATGTTCTGGCCGATGATGTGGCTGTGCATCCTCGAAGTTTGCTGCTCACTCAAACCCGAGGCCGCGTCGGGCGTGGTGTCAATCGTGGAGAGCTGATATTCGTACCGGCTGGTCAGGCTGAGGCTTCGCAGGAGATGCAAGGTCACCCGGCAGTTGCCGTCATAGGTCTCCATACTCTGAATGGTGAAATAGCCCGGATACGTGTCTCCGTCCGGCGTGCTGTCCGCGGAAGCGGTATAGTTATAGCGATCGTTTTTGTAATAGCCGCCAAAATCCACGGCCAGGCGACTCAGCGGATACCAACTGGCACCGGCCGAATATTTCTGCAACAGGCTCGTGTTGTCAGTGTAATTTGTCACGGCCGGGACGCCAATCCCGTCAACCTGGCTCACGCCGCCAAATTGGTTCAGGTTTCCACTGCTCTCGTCCCATCGGCCACCCGCGGAAAAGACCCAGTTGGTAAACCCTGTATAACGCAGGTCGAGGCTTTCACAGACATCAATCACGTCCTCCGAGCTTTGGCTGTTGAACGGTTCGCTGGGGAACGTGCTCAACGTTCCGATCCCGGTGGAGTCGCTGCTCCAGCTTTCCTTGCTGGCACGAATGGCGGGAATAATATCGAGCGTTTTGATGGGAATGGTGAGCAGGTTCAAATCCATCACATATTCCTGCAAATGGGAATTGCCAACCAGGTTGTTGTATCCCAATCCGCTGCCAAAGGCCGGCGAATACGGAGCGCCGAAACTGCTGCCATAAATCTGGCTGCCGGAAAAATTGTTATCAAGATTGGCGACCATGCCGCCCGCGGAAACAAACACGTGATCTTTAATCCATTTTTCGCCGGTCGCGTTGGCGCTGAAAAGATTGTAGGTATTCTTTTGATTCGCGCTGACGTCCTCCGCCACCGGTTCACCCGGAAAAAGTGGTGAGTCCAGGCCATCGTTTAAATCTGCGTGTTCAAAGTGCAATCCCGCGCCCAGATCCGTGTGCCAGAGATTCTTTTTCGCATTCAAATCAAAGGCATCCACCGTTTCGTCAACATTATAAAGACTGGCCGCCAGCCCTTGCACGGTCGCCGGTGATGACAACGGGCTCGGATGCACCGGGCCCCAGATGGTCGAGTCTTCATTGCCAGTGCGGTAACTGTGAGTGTACTGAAAAGTTATGCTCGGCAGGTTATCCAAGGTCAGTCCGCCCAGGAACGAATACTCGCCGCGGTCCAGTGCCAGCGGGGTGTTGCCATTGGGACCGTAATATTGCGCCCCGGTGGGCGGAAAAAATCCCCCGATGTCATCGGACCACGTACGGTAATTGTCGGCGTGAAACTGTAAGAACCACTTTTCCGGATGCTCAAGGCGCAAGTTGACATTGTAGTCGTGCTGGTCGTAAATGCCGCGTCCATCCAGGGTGAGAGTCGTGTTGGTAAAAACGTTGCCCTGAACATGAAGGTCGTTAATGCCACCAAACCCGCCATTGTTCAAGCTTTGCATCCCCTGAGCCTGCGCCCGGTTGCCGTGCGTCAGGAAAGCGCCGCCGGAAAAATCAACCCAATTGTTGTAAGAATTTGTGCCGCCTTCAAAATAATCCTGTGGCGCCATAGGCGGATTGTTGGTGTCCGCCGCGCGCGCCGCCGCGCCAAACACCGCCGGTAACATCCAAAGTAAGCGGCCCAGACTGGCACCAAGCCTTGGCCGGGTTTTTATTGGTGTATTCATAGCAGTGGGAAACGTTCAAAATCCAAGGTTCGGGTTGACACGCGAGCCGTGCACGGCCTCATGGCAACCGGCCGTCCAGCACGTGCCTTCCGCCAGGCGGCGGGTATGGTCGGACCCGCCGATTAATATTTGTGAGCCGGTATATTGTTCAAAGTGGCAGCGCAGGCAGAGGTTGGCATCGCGGTCCACCAGTAACTTGGCGTTGATCGATCCGTGCGGGTTGTGGCAGGTGGTGCAGCCTTCGCGTAGCGCCTGGTGCTCAAAGACGAATGGTCCCCGTTCTGCGGGATGGCACTTTAGGCAATTGTCGTTTTGCGAAAGTAGTTCCGTGCCCCCGCCTTTGAAAATGGAGCCCTTGTGTGGATCATGGCAGTCGGTACAACTCATCTGGCCTTCAGGCACCGGATGATGGACCGGCAATTCAAACTGCGCGCGAACGTCTTCATGGCATTGGTAACAAACTGTTTCTTGCGAACGGGGCGGCTCGTCCGCGAGGCGCGCGCCGTAACTGCTGCGGCTCCCTCGTCCGGGGGTGAAGGAGTAAGGCGGCAGAGTGTCGCCGCCCGAATTCGAATGGAGACTGCCCGGGCCATGGCAGGATTCGCACCCGGCGTTCAACGCATTATTGCCCTGCGCCATCAGGCGCGCGTGATCGGCGGTGGGGAAATCGCGGCAGATTTCGTCGTGACACTGGTCGCATTGGTCGGAACCGATATATGTTGCGCCCGGATAATTGGGCAGCACCACCTCTGTCCGGTAAACCGTGGCGCAAGAAACGACCGCCAGAAGCAACAGCGCAGCGCCGGCTGCCAGCACAGTTGTTCTTTGCGTTTTGCGGAGGATGAAATGGCGATTGATCATGGACGGGTGGAGTCGGTGTTATTGATACAGTTCGCTTTCAATCCAGCTTTGGGCGGCCCCCAACAACTCAATGTCGTAAGGGCCGTTATGAACGCCGTAGCTGCCGTCATATAAAACGAGATACAAATCGAAGCGCGCCATCTTGATATCATCGGGAATGAGCGCCTGCCCGGCTGCGTCCGGTCCGCCGGCGCCCATGGATAAACTTCCGCTGGTCGTGTATTCCCAGGTAAGGGTTCCATATTGTCGCGCCAGCGCCGCCAGCGCCGCGTTGGTCGAGGCCGCCGCGGTATTGGTGGCCCAAAGGTCGAGATAGGACTTGGTCTGTTGAATCTGACTCGCGATGTTGTTGGTGACCAACTGCACCAGTCCCGCGGGGTCGCTATGGCAGTTGTAACACAGTTGATAAGTAGCCACCTCGAAGGTATGGCCGCTGGAGTCGTTGGTCGTCTGCATATGACAGGCGGCGCATTGCCTCTCCAGTCGGGAATGGGTGGAGGGAAAGCCCGGGCTCGGGCCGGTGGCCAACTGGCCCACGGTGCCAAGGAGCAGGTTGTACTGCGGCGATTCGTGCGGCGACCGGGAAGTATCGGTCCAGGCCGACCCGCGATCATTGTGGCATTGCGCGCAGACGTTGATGTCGGGGTTGTATACGTTCGTGAAATTATCCGAGGTGGTCAGAACAAAATCGTTGGTCGAGCTGAGGGCGCACAGGAGCTGGTTGGTGTAAACCGGGCCAAGTTCGTTGTTGGTGATGACGCTGACGTTTCCGGTCAGGCTGTTGGTAAAACTAATCACTCCGCTTAAGGCGTTGGTCCAGACATGTTGCGCATGGGGGTCGTGGCAGACGGCGCAGGTGATGGGCACGTTGAAATCGTTGGTCAAAGTCACGGCGGGATCCTGCCCGGCAATCAATGCGAGGCGCGCCGAGCCCGAGTGGCAGCGGCCGCAACTATCTATTTCGGCTGAGGAAGAGGCCATGCTTGCCAATGCCTCGGGAGGTATGGTGGCGTGGGGCGACGCGCTCCAGTCTTCAAAGAACGGGGGGTGCCAGGCTGCCACCGCCGCTGGAGCATACTTGCCGCTGTGACAGCCGCCGCAATCCTGCGCGGCCAACTCGACCTGCGGGACGACCGTCGGGTCGACGGGATTGGCAGCGTGATTTGCAGCAGGGCCGTGGCAATTCTCGCATTGAACCCCTTCAAGCTGCGGGGTCCTCGAGGTGTTAACAAAGCCTGTGGTCAATCCATACCCGACGCTATGGCAGGCCAGACAGGAGGGGTTGGTCTGGCCGCCTTCGGCCACGAAAAATGCGCTGCTGATCGCGCCCGCGTGTGCCGTGAGCGCTACAGTGCTCAAGATGCCGCCATGACAGGTCGCGCAATCGGATGCGCCGGCGTAGCTCGGCGCCGGGCCGGACACGCGGAAAAAATCGTTACTGTTAAAACCAGCAATAGTGGCTGTCCGAGTCAGATTGGTGGGCTCGCCTATTTGCAGCCACGTGGATTCCGACAGATTCTTTCTTTGCCAAACTTGATAATAGCCCGATGGACCGTCCCAGGTCACGGTTACCCCGTTGGTGGCAAGTTTGATGCCGGTCAGGACGGGTATTCCAGGCATTCCACCCGGCTCGGTGACAGTCAGATGTTGAACGCCCTGAGCCATCGCGCACAAACCGGCCATAACGGCCAGCAGGCCAGGCAAAACAACCGTCCTGATAACCGGCCAGCGGGCAGCGATGAAGGATAGACAGTGCTGCCGGAGGCAGCCGCCTTTGGAACGGTTTCGAGTTAAATCCAATTTGCCCATCGCTGCTGCAAAACATGACAGCACGAGGAACCATCGGCTCTCCATCCTTTGTCAATTTCTGATCATTAGATGTTGGTTTGCCACAAAAACATTGCAGCCGGAGACGCTTGGGATGTATTGTTCTGCGCGCGGTGATGAACTTTGCTGATCGTCGCGGATAAAGGGTGACTTGTTCACTCCTAACAAGACACGAGATGAAACTGGCATTCACAGATAAGATTCGATTCACAGAAAAACCGAAACAGATGGCTTCCATTCGCATTTTCGTTCTTGTACTGGTTTCGTTTTCCATGGGTGTTGCCGCTACGGCTTTCTGGTTTCATCGTTCTGCAAACGGCAGTTCAGGGAATCCTGCCCCCCGGATGCCGGCTGAGTCGGCTGTTGGGCAGCCTGCGCCCCAGTCCCAGACCCCGCCGCCGGTTGCAAGCCCTCAACCCATGGATCCCGCCATTATTGAACAGGTCAAGAACAGCGTGCCGAATTATGCAGCCATTTCGCTGGACGACGGCGAAAATATTCTGCGCACGGCGGCGCTTAAGGATTTTGCCGCCGCAGCGAAGGAAATGGATGATCAGGTTGCCGCCGCGCAGCAACGACTCCAGGACACCCAGGGCGGCCAGTCTGCGGGCGAACAACAGACGGCATTGGAACATCTTCAGGAAACGCAGGCGACCGAGGCTGAGAAACTCAAGGGGGTCGCTGCACGGCTGCAGGCGCAAATTGCGGCATTGAAAAGCTTGAAGAATCAACAATAAATCACCGGCAAAGATCAAACTCGGTTTCTTAAGGCAACATCTCGCGCGCAAAATAATGCGCGCCATGTTATGCACGGCTGAAGGTGAGTCTGATCGAGGCCAATCTCCAGCCTCATGCGGCGTGTTCGCCCCCTTGTTTTTTGTTCCTCAAGCGTTTTCCCGGAATGAAGCCAGGCGGCAGCGATCCTCATGCTAAATCGCATTGGTCGATCGACAGGATGATCGAAAGGTGCGTGTCCGTGGATGAACAGACCCCCATCCTTTTTACGGAACAAAGCCCGATCAAAATCGGTTTCCCTCCAGACAGCTGTTGTAGCCTGCCCCCCGATCGAGCGCCTCTGTTTAAATTACCCGTAAAAGCTTGTTAGCCGCGGATTCGGATTGAACGTGGATAACGAGTCGTTGTTTCGTCTGCGCTTATCTGCCGTCAAAAGTATCCGTCGCCTTCATCGGCCTGCTTAGTGAAACGAAAACCGCAATAAAGTGTTCCTGCCTGCAACTAAAAACTCCTCCCCGGTTACAGGGAGGAGTGAGCCGACGTGTAGTGTGTTTTGCCGCTACGGACTCGTCAAAACGCGGAAAAACATTTGCGGATTATTTCGCGTGGAGGTCAGATAACTAACTGAGGCTCCGGTGCCGGAGATGGGATTGCCAAGGTTGCTCCATCCGCCGCTAAGCGAACCGATGGCCTGGATTTGATACGTGGTGCCCACCGTGGTGTTAAACGATACCTCGGCAGCGGTGTAGATCTGAATGTTACTGTTGGTGCCCGAATTGTTGAGCTGTGAACCATTCATCCACACCACTCCGCCGGGGACAGTGATGCCGGATTGAGTTGGATTTAGCCCCAGCGCATACATCATCCAGTTGGGGATGCCGTTGGTGTTGTTGATCGCATTTGGAGCCGCGGCGGCATTGGTGATGGAGCCAAAATATTCATCCACCCATGCGTCGGGCAGGCCGCCGGGCACTGAGGTGCCGGTCAGATTGGCGATGGAGGCCTGAAGCAAGCCGACCGCGTATGCCGTATTGTGCACTCCCAGGCTGCCGTCGCTTTGGACGAACAGGTAATTATAAGCCGCTTCCAATTGCGGCGCCGTCCAGCTGGCAGCCGGAGTCACGGTATTATTGATGACATTATTCTCTCCGCCGGGCAGCAGCAAAGCCAAGTTGTTCAGGAGGGTTTGTACCTGGGTCTGCACTCCTTGACTGACACCGCTGCCGGCAAAATTCTCCACTGGAAAGTCAAATGAAGTGACTGCTGAACCGTGGCATTGTTGGCAGGCGGCCGTAAGGTACTCGGGCGAGTTCGTCCCGCCGCTGTTCCAAGCAACCTCGAAGGTATGACTTCCGGCATGCAGAAATCCCGGATCACTGGAGGGGATGATCTGCATATGGCAGGCCACGCAAGTATTGGAAATCGAGGCATGGTCGGAGGAGGGGATCACCCCGCCATAATTGTAGCCGTTGACACCTTCCAGCATGTCCGCCTGCGGACCGTGGTGCGGACCGAAATGGGACGCATAGGTGGTGGCGGCAGTCGCTGCCTTTTCACGTGATTGGTGGCATTCCATGCACAGCAGCCCTTCTCCCCCGTTGGTAACCACGGTGCCGTCCTGGAGCGTCACGCTTGCCAATGTCCGAATCATATGCGGATTGTTGGTGGGGACGGTGGCGCCATGCGGCTCGTGGCAGGCTTGGCAATCGATCGGCATATAGCTTAAGTTAACATTATTCGTTATGCCTCCAACCCGGGCGATGAAACCGTATGCCGTGTGGCATCCCACGCAACTGGCGTTCCCGGCGGGGTCCGTTGTGGTCACCGCATGTACCGAGTTAAGCCATTCGGTGCCATAAGCGTGGTAAGGCGCGGCATCATGGCATTGGTTGCAATCACCCACAGCCTCGCTGACCGAGATGCTGGGCCAGTTTGGGTTATTGGTGTCACCCAGCAAGCTGACGTGTGCGCTGCCGGGGCCGTGGCAACTTTCACATTGAACATTGGCGAGACCGGCCAGTGAGGGATAGTGGGTCTCCATACTCACATAGTTGCCATTGGTCAATACGGCTGGAATCGTCCAGTTTGCCAATGTCGCCAGATTGTAAAATCCGCCGTCAGTCGCATTGGTGTTGGGATCATAGCCGGTGGTGTGGCACTGGAGGCACTCTTGAAGCATGGGGGCTCCCTTGAAATTGGCGTCACCGTCAATTTCGTTGGAGAAAACCTGCGCGTGCAGGGTTTGCGACCAGGTCGACCACTTGTCCTCGGCAATCTGGCCGCCGCTGTGGCAGAGTTCGCAGGTCTCAACTCCCAGGTAAGTGCCGGCGATGATGGTCTGACTCACGTTGGTGGTGCCCTCGTTGGCCGTGTTGATAACGGCTGTGATTGTGTATTGACCGGCTATGTCGGGACGCAGTAATGCGCGGCCGGCCACTTGCGAAACCAGCCTGCCGGCCGGCTCATAGATCAGCACGTTGGTTCCCAACGGGCTGTTGGTCAGCACAGCGCTGGAACCCGTCGGCGCAGCGGTCAATGTCCAGGTGACACTGGTGATGTCTGCGGGAGGAATGGCAACGTTCACTTCGGCTTCCGGATAGACCGCCGTACCGACACCGACCGTGTTCAGGCCGCCGGAAAGCTCGGTGGTTGAAGGGAGACCGTAAATCGTCCTATCTACATCCGTCAACGGACGAAGAACGAGCTGACCCTGTAGGGGTGTTTGAGCTTGGGCAGTTGTCAAAGCTCCCGCAGCTATTAAGGCGGCAGCCATGATGAGGCCGCTCACCCTATGGATTAGAGTTTTCATATGCATAATTGGAGGGTTGAATCTGTTTTGGTTGATTGGTTGAGTTCATTTCAAGACTTGCTGACCGTCATGCTTGTTCGGGATTCCTTCCAAGGTCGCAAGGGCCAGCCGGGCAGATTCCCAAAGTGTATTCATATTTTGTTAAATGCGGTTCTCGTCCCCCAGAGCCCCCAATCCGGAACGGATGGTTGGTCCGAATGGATGTCTCGACTGGGATATAATTTCGCCATCAGGGCTTCCGCCCGCCGGTTGATGATTTCATTGCATTTTGAAAGTTCCTGCTCACGCATCCTCGAGTTTTCGCGCACGATCGTTTCCAGATGGTCGATGTTGTAGAGGTATACATTCTCCAGTTCATCCACATCGGCGGCGATGTCGCGGGGCACCGCAATATCAATCAAGATTAATGGACGGTTCCGGCGCCCTGGCAAACTGGCGGCGATGTCGCCCTTGTGCAGGACGGTCGTCGGACTGCCGGTGGAGCTGACGAGAATGTCCGCTTCCATTAAGGCATTGGCGCGCTGGTCAAACGGCAGTGCGCGTCCACCAAATTCAGAGGCCAACGCTTCCGCGCGCTCCAGGCAGCGGTTGGCCACCAGCACCGATCGCGCGCCCCGCTTGGCCAGATGGCGCACGCACGCCTCACCCATCTTGCCCGCGCCCAGGATCATCACCGTTTTGTCCGACAAATCGCGGTCAAATATCTTTTCCGCCAGTTCCACCGCCACACTGCCGACCGAAGTGGCACCGCGTCCAATGGCTGTGTGGGTGCGGATCGACTTGCCGATTTGGAAAGCTGTTTGAAACAGGCGGTTCATCACCGGTCCAGTAAGCTGTGCCTGTTGCGCTGCCAGATAGGCGTTTTTGACCTGACCGGTAATTTCGGTTTCGCCAATCACCATTGAATCCAGGCCGCTCGTCACGGAAAAGAGATGCTGCACCGCTTCCGCGTTTTCTTTGACATAAACATAGGGAGTCACATCCACATCTCCGCAGAGTTGTTGAAAGATCCGGTGAACGCGGCCTTGCACCCACGGCGCCGTGCCATAAACCTCTACGCGGTTGCAGGTGGAAAGCAGAACCAATTCCTCCAAACCGGCGTTAATCTTGAGTCGGCATCCGAGGCTCGGCAGGCGTGCCGGCGGCACTGCCAGCTTTTCGCGCACTTCCACCGGGGCGGTCTTGTAACTCAATCCGGCGACGAAGATTTTTGATGACTGAACTTCAGGTTTGCCATTTCGACTCATGCAAGCACTCTAAAGTTCCCGCAAAAAGCAGCTCTCCATTCCTTGCTAATTGCCGTTCATGAATTGACATTGTTATGTCCGATTTGGATGGATTGTGCGGTTTGAGATGACTTCCTCCTCATTTTACGCATGCTCGGGTCCGGTTTCCGGTGGCGCAGCTAAACGATGTAGTTCGCTCCAATCTGGCCGCCAAATCACCCGTTCATTGAAGAGCCAGTCTGGTGGTGTGCCCCAGCTTGAGCTTAACGTTGATCCTGTGGATCTAAGAGGCTCAATTCTTTTCTTGGCTATAATTCTAATGGAAGGTCACTCAAGGTGTCTGGATTGGCAGAGCCCAATGATCTTGCCACGAAATGGTAAATGTGCCGTTGGGTGTCATCGTGAAGGGCAGCCAGACATAACGTGAGTCGGGCAGGTTTCGTGGTCGCCACTCGTCCGCCATGAAGATAAAATGATCCGGGCGGCCCGGCACCGGCAGCACGAACGTGCTTTGTGAACCAAATGTCGTGTCCGCATTCGTTCCCACGCAAGGATTGCTGAAGGTTTCCCACGGTCCGAGAATGTCTTTTGCGGACGAATAATTGGCAGCGTTCGGTCTCCAGCCGGTACAGGCTGAAGTGATCAGAAAATATGTTCCGTCCCATTTGAACGGCGCCGGACCTTCGCGCATTTGGTGTACCAGAATGCGCGCCCAGGTCTTGTTTTCCACCGTCGGCAATGCCGGACCAGTGAAATCCTCATTCAAACGCACCACGTACATTGTCCAGTTGCCTTCCGACGAATAAAAAACGTACGCCTGCCCGTCGTCGTCCAAAAACACGTTCATGTCGCGAAACGTGCCTCCATACAAATCCTGCTTTGCTTCGTCGCCGGTTGCGAAGGCATTCGTGTTCACGATTGGCCGCACGTATTGGGCAAATGCGAATGGCCCGGCGGGAGTATCGCTCACAGCCACGCCGGCGCGGGAAAACCGATAGCCTGGTTGTTCCAAATGCATCCACATGACGAACTTTTTTGTGCGCTGATTGAAGATGACCTTGGGTCGTTCGACAAAACAGTGCTCAGTTCCTGCTCGTGGTAAATCAAAGCGCGATAGGGCGACTCCTTCACGCTTCCACTCGTACAGGTTAGTCGAAGAATAACATGCTACCGCACCGTGACCGCCGGGGGTCCGGTCTTCGCCATACCAATAGTAAACATTGTTATACAACAGTATGCCGCCACCGTGCGCTTGGACCGGATTATTGCTGCTATCGAGCCAGACTTCACCTGGTCGAAATTCCTGTTCCGCCAATAGCAGCGGTGTGGATAGGGCAATAAAGATCAACCCAATCAGCAGGGCTGGACAATCAAAATTGTAATGAAGGATTCGCGTCACACTTCTTGGCTTATTTACAATTCGGACGGCCCGGTTTCCGATTGGAGAAAACCGCCACACGCGGAAACGGGACGCCGGCAGAGATTGTCAGACGGGGCCAAACCAATCTTTTTTCGTAGCAAGTTCATTTTAGGATGAGGTTGTCGCCGACAAACACGCGGTAATCTTTGATGCGCCCGGCGCCTTCACTCTGCCGTGGTACGTAGCGGAAGCCGGAGATCAATTGTGATTTGCCGAGATCCAGCACCAGTTGGTGCGGATGATTGGGCGAGGCGGTGCTCCATTCTGTGTGCCAATAATTAGCGGTTTGCCCGTCGATCGCGTTCTCTGCCGTGCCATCCTCCCTCGCACGCTCCTCGCTGTCCACGTAGGCAATCGTCCAGCCGTCATGGCTGACCGGTTTTCCATTCACATCCAGCAAATCCAGTTCCGCCACAGCGGCGTAAGGTTTGCCGTCCCAGGCCGATAGTGATTCGAGGCAGAAAAAACGTCCCGTCGCCGGGGCGGAAAACCTGACTTCCTGCGTGTCTGCCCCCGGCACGAATTGCGCGGTTAATACTGGCGCGATGGACTGCAGGTCCAATTTTACTAGCGGGCGGCGTGTTTGCGCGAAATCCTTTGCCGGATGCAACTCATTGAGCACCGGTGTTTCCAGTCCACTGATTTCCGGCTTATCCGGGCCAAGCAAGTCCAGCATCACGATTTCGTTGGTGCCCTCATGCAACCAGCATCCGGGCGCGTAAGCCGATTGCGTTGGACCGATGTTCCAATAGCGGCCAAGGCAATGGCCATTCACCCACAAATCGCCCTTGCCCCAATGGCGCAAATCCAAAAATGTATCGCCTGCGGTCTCCAAATTGAACGTGCCGCGCCAGAAAGCGGGGGTCTTTGGTCCGGGCAATTGCCCCGAGAATTTCAATCCCGCCAGCATTTGATCGTCGAGCGGCAGCTTGAAAATTTCCCAGCCATGCAAAATTTCCCCACCCAGAGTGACGGGCGGGATCAGACCCTTGTGGTCGGCCATTTCCGGCCCAAAATTGATGCGTCCCATTGGCTCTACGAGGATGTCCAGCTGCGCGTCATGCTCGCGTTCGGGCAGAATCATTTTCGCACCTGCAACACGCCGGTCCAGAATGCCGACCCGCTTGCCATCGAGAAAGACATACCCGAAATCATGGATTGCCGCTGCCTCAAGCAGTGAGGCGGCACCGGCGGGGATTTTTGTGCGGTAGAGAATGCAGCCATAGCCCTGATCATAGGCCTCCATGCTGCGCGGCGTGTCGTCGTTCAATCCCGGCGGCAGGTTCTCGAACACCGGCGCGGCTTCGTCGAGCTCCACCGCTGCAAACGTGACGACCGGATTGGTCGCGGGGGGATCCGGCAACGTCTCTCCGGGCAATAGATATTGTGAAAATAATGCGCGCGTTTGAAAAAACTTGGGTGTCGGCCAACCGGCCTCACTTATAGGAGCGTCATAATCATAACTCGAAGTGTCGGGCTTGAACGGGCGGTCGCAGCCCGACCAAAGGCCAAACGTAGTGCCGCCATGCACCATGTAGATGCTGAACGAAGCGCCAGTATCGAGCATGTATTTCAAGTCTGCGAGGTAGCGCGTGGTATTGCCGTAATGATGCGGCTGGCCCCAGGTATCAAACCAGCCGGGATAAAATTCGCTGCAGATCAAAGGGCCCGCCGGTTGCAATTCGCGAAGTTTGGCGAAATTGGTGGCCGGGTCGCTGCCAAAGTTTGCGGCCTGGAACAGATTCGTATCGTAACCATTGCGCATGACATCGGGTGGATTGCATTCAAAGAGGGGGACCTCAAACCCAGCGTTCAGCAGCGATTTTCTGATGGCTTCCACGTATTGTAGGTCGTTTCCGTAAAAGCCGTATTCATTTTCTACCTGCACCATGATGATCGGCCCTCCGTGGGTGATTTGCAGCGGGCCGAGTGCGCGTCCGACTTCCTCCAAATATTTGCCGGCGGCGGAGAGGTAGCGCGGGTCGCGACTGCGGAGTTGGATGTCATTGTCTTTCAACAGCCACCAGGGCGTGCCGCCCATTTCCCATTCGGCGCACGAGTACGGGCCGGGCCGCAAAATTACCCAGAGACCTTCCTGCTGCGCGATCCGGCAGAACTCGGCGACGTCGGCCTGGCCATTCCAATGAAACTCACCCTCGCGGGGTTCGATCTGGTTCCAGAACAGGTAGGCGCAGACGGTGTTCAGCCCCATGGCCTTGGCCATCTTCAATCGGTTGCGCCAATATTCCTCTGGCACGCGGGCGGCGTGAATTTCCCCGCACCGGATCTGGAAACGACTGCCATCCAGTAGAAAATCATTCGTGCCAATCGCGAAGGTGTGGCTGGGGCTGACAACATCAGCCATGGCCGGGAATGCAGCGGTCATGATTATCGCCAGGAGGAGCCGGACGAATTTTAAACAGGTCTTTTTCATTTCGATTATCTAAAACCTTCTGAAATGTGCCGCCGGTAAAAGCCGACCCCATCCAGGGAATTATTTGTGTGCGTTATGTGTGCTTAAAAGAATGGCCGAATTTCCGGTCCGGGTCCATGCCCTGATTGGGTAGTTTTGGCCGCTCTCAGGACCACCCGCTTGACCGCCACTCGATCTGTTTAGCCTCCCGCCGGCGATGTCCGTCGGTATTCGCTGGGAGACAGACCGACGGTCTGCCGGAATTGCCGGGTAAACGCGCTTTGATCCGAATACCCGCATTCGTGCGCGATGGTCGCAATTGCGGCGTCAGTCTCTCGCAGTTGGCGGATGGCATTTTCCATGCGCACCTTCTGGATGAGCTGCCCGGCGGTCAGTTGGAAAATTTTGCGGAGACGTTGCTCTAATTGATAGGCTGAGAGGCCGGCCAGAGAGGCAAGTTTTTGGACCCGGAGCGGCTCGCTGAAATTTGTCTGGATGTGGTCCATCACCCGGGCGACGCGCGTGTAATCTTCACTGTGTTCGCCCGCCGCCGGCAAATCCTTGGAAATGCCGACTAACCCGACCACCTTCCCCCCGCGATCGCGCAATGGCAGCTTGTTCGTCAGGCCCCAGCCGCGGACTCCGGAAGGATGGAAATGTAATTCAAGCTGGTTGAAGATTGCGCTGCCTCTGCGCAACACCTGTTCGTCCTGCTTTCGATAACTCTCCCCATAGGGCGTCGGAAAAATTTCATCCGTCCGGCGCCCGAGTAAATCATTTTTGCTGCTCTTGCCACAGCGCCCGACGAGAGTCTGGTTGACCACGACATATTCGCCGCGGCTATTCTTGATAAAAAAGACCAGGTCGCCAAGGCAGTCAAACAGCGCCTCGCCTGTGAAAGGCTTGGCCAGTTGCAAAAACAATTCTTGCTGCAATTCCGTTGGCGTCATGCGCGGTCAGTGTGCTGAAATTGTAGCCGTCACTGCTCAATCGGACAAGACGCGCTTTCGCCTGCGGGGCAGAATGGCTGCCCATGGGAAGCAAGCAATTACGGCAGATCAAAATTATCGACTCGCATACGGGCGGCGAGCCGACGCGCGTTGTCATCGCCGGTGGTCCGGAACTCGGCGGCGGGCCGCTGGCCAGTCGCTCCGAATTATTTCAGAGAAAATTTGGTCATTTCCGTTCGGCCATCGTCCAGGAGCCGCGCGGTTCGGACGTAATGGTGGGAGCATTGCTGGTCGAGCCGGAGGACAAGTCGTGTGCCGCCGGCGTCATTTTCTTTAACAATGTGGGATCTCTGGGCATGTGCGGCCACGGCGCAATCGGACTTATCGTCACACTGGCGCACCTGGGAAAAATCAAGCCGGGTGAACACCGGCTTGAAACACCCGTTGGTGTCGTCCGGGCAACCCTCCACCAAAAGGGCAAGGTTTCCGTGGCGAACGTGCCGAGTTGGCGGGCGAAAAAGAATGTCACCGTCCAGGTTCCCGGCTTCGGCGCGCTCAAGGGCGACGTCGCTTGGGGTGGCAACTGGTTTTTTCTGGTAGGGAAACATAAACAAATACTTTCGCCGGCAAACGTGGACCAACTCACGGAGTTTTGCTGGCGCGTGCGTCAGGCGGTCAACGCCCAGGGATTTCCCGAAGTGGACCACATTGAACTTTTCGGCCCTCCAGGCCAGGGTGGCGCTCATTCACGGAATTTCGTCTTGTGTCCCGGAAAAGCCTATGACCGGTCTCCGTGCGGCACGGGTACCAGCGCGAAACTCGCTTGTCTGGCCGCTGATGGAAAACTGTTGCCGGGAAAAAGCTGGATTCAGGAAAGCATTATCGGCAGTCGATTCACCGGCCGGTTCCGCTGGTTTGACCAGAGTGCCGGAAAAATTTCACCGGTCATTACCGGCGAGGCATTTGTGAACTCGGAAGCGACGCAATGGCTGGATGAACATGACCCGTTTTGTTGGGGCATCGGTTGAATGAGCCGAAGAATCGTCATCATCGGCGGCGGTGTCATCGGGCTTTGCACGGCATATTATTGCGCTCGGAGCGGGTTCAAAGTCATTGTCGTTGAACGAGAGCCGGCCCGGCGCGACGGTTGTTCCTTCGGCAACGCCGGCATGATCGTGCCGAGCCATTTTGTGCCGCTCGCCGCGCCGGGAGCCGTGTTCCTCGCATTGAAATGGATGTGGAACCCTGCCTCGCCGTTTTATCTCAAGCCGCGGCTTGACCGGGAACTCCTGGATTGGGGGTTTAAGTTCTGGCGGGCGGCAAATGCCGTTCACGTCCGCCGCGCCGCGCCGCTGTTGCGCGACCTTGCCTTCGCTAGCCGCGCCCTGTTCGAAGAGCTTTCCCAGCTACCATTGACCGATTTTGGCCTTGCAAAAAAAGGCCTGTTGATGCTTTGCCGTGAACCGCACATTCTCGAAGAGGAGGCAAGGACTGCCGCGCAGGCGAGAGTCTTGGGAATTCCGGCGGAAGTTCTGGATGCGAAAGGAACTGCCGAGCTGGATCCCGGCGCATCTTTGCAGATTGCCGGCGCGGTTTACTTCCCGAAAGATTGTCATCTTGCCCCGGACCGTTTTGTCTCCACACTGCAAACGCAATTGGAAAAACTGGGGGTCCAAAACATCTGGAATCAGGAGGTAGTGGACTGGAGGATCCAAAACGGCCGCCAGATTCGTGCCGCCATTTTGAGCGATGGCAAGGAAATCGAAGCGGAAGAATTTGTATTATGTGGCGGCGTATGGTCGCCGATCCTGTCGCGGAAACTCGGCTTAAAAATTCCCACTCAGGCCGGCAAAGGTTACACCCTTACGCTGACCCAACCTCGCCAGTTACCTCACCTTTGCTCCATTTTGACCGAAGCACGTGTGGCCGTCACGCCGATGGGCCAAAACTTGCGCGTTGGGGGCACGATGGAGATCGCGGGCTTGAATCATGACGTGAACCCCGTCCGCGTACGCGGTATCGTCGACGCCTTCTGCCGCTATTTTCCCGGGTTCAACCCGCCGGATTTCGAGGGCATTCGGCCCTGGTGCGGATTGCGGCCATGTTCCCCGGACGGATTGCCCTATCTCGGACGCACGGAGAGATTTCATAACCTTTCAATTGCCGCCGGCCACGCAATGATGGGCATGACGCTTGGACCGGTTACGGGAAAATTAATTTCAGAAATCCTGTCCACCGGGAAACCATCACTGGACATTACCTTGCTTTCTCCCGACCGCTACCACTGACTTTAGAAACTTCACCATGAAATCCTGCTATGAAAAAAAACTATATTAATTGGACTGGTGTCATTCCGGCGATTACGACGCCGTTCAATGCCGACCTGGGCGTGGACCACGATTTTCTCGCCCGGCACGCACGTTGGCTGATGGCTAATGGTTGCACCGGCGTTGTTGCGCTCGGTTCACTTGGTGAAAGTGCCACGCTGCGTTTCGAGGAAAAAGTCGCAATCCTGCAAACGCTCGCCGTCGCGCTCAAAGACCGCGCGCCACTCGCGGCCGGGATAGCGTCATTGAGTACCGCGGAAGCTGTCGAATTGGCGCAAGCCGCGGAGAGCGCCGGTTGTTCCGGCCTCATGGTGCTGCCGCCGTATGTTTATTCAAGTGATTGGCGTGAGATGAAATCGCATCTCAATTCAGTCATGCGCGCAACCAGCCTTTCGTGCATGCTTTACAACAATCCTGTAAGCTACAAGACCGATTTTCTGCCGCCGCAGATCAAAGAACTCGCGGAGGCAAACCCCAATTTACATGCAGTGAAAGAGTCGAGCACGGACGTCCGCCGTGTAACTGCGCTCAAGGCGATTTGCGGCAGCCGGCTTAAATTATTGGTCGGCGTCGATGATGCCATCGTCGAGGGCTTGCATGCCGGTGCCACGGGTTGGATCGCCGGCCTGGTCAACGCCTTTCCGCGTGAGTCGGTCGCGCTTTTTGATTATGCTATGCGCGGCGAAGCGAAGAAGTCAGGCGAACTTTACCGCTGGTTCCTGCCGCTGCTGCGGATGGACACGGTGGTGAAATTTGTGCAGTTAATAAAACTGGTGCAGCAGGAAGCCGGTTGGGGCAGCGAACGCGTGCGCCCGCCACGCCTGGTGCTGGCCGGCGCGGAACGCCGGGTCGCGCTCGACACTCTCAAAACCGCGCTGGCGAACCGTCCGAAAATTTGAAATGAAAATCGAAGGTACCTCCATCCTTGGCACGGAACGTGGAAAACGCCGTGGGAGAAAATTCGCAGCGCTCAATCCCGTCGACGGCGGAGACTTGCCCGGAGAATTTCATTCCGCCTCGACGGAGGAAGTTGAAATCGCTGCCGGGCTTGCGACCGATGCCTTTGCCGCTTTCTCACAATGGACTGGCGCCCGGCGCTCCGCACTGATGAACCGCATCGCGGAGTTGCTGGAAGCCGGCCAGGAAGCCATCGTCAGCCGTGCCAGCCTGGAAACTGCGCTGCCGCGGCCGCGCCTGCAAGGTGAACTGGCGAGGACTTGTTTTCAATTGCGTTTCTATGGCGAGGCCGCCGCCAAGGGGCTCTGCGCGGGTGCGCGAATTGATCATGCTGATCCCGCGCGCAAACCCCTGCCCAAGCCGGATGTGCGATCTCTTTCACGACCCATCGGCCCGGTCGCCGTTTTTGGTTCGAGCAATTTTCCGCTGGCTTATTCAACTGCCGGCGGAGACACCGCTTCGGCCTTCGCTGCCGGTTGTCCGGTCATTGTCAAGGCGCACCCCGCCCATCCCGGCACCGCGGAAATCGTCGGCAGCTTGATTCAACAGGCCGCGCGCGATATCGCCGCACCGACCGGGATATTCTCTTTGTTGTTCGATGACGGTTATGAAATCGGTACTTCGCTGGTTAGGCATCCTCGGATTAAAGCAGTCGGGTTTACAGGATCACTGCGGGGCGGGCGCGTTTTGATGGATCTCGCTGCCGCCCGGCAGGAGCCGATCCCGGTTTTCGCTGAAATGAGCAGCATCAATCCGGTTTTCATTTTCCCGGAAATCCTGCGGCAGAATCCCGGGGAACTCGCCGCAGCGCTGCACGCATCGGTAACGCTTGGCGTCGGCCAGTTTTGCACCAATCCCGGGCTGGTTTTTCTAGCGGCTGATGATGGGGCCAACATTTTCTTGCAAAAACTTGAAAGCCTTATGTCTGCCACTCCACCCGGAGCCATGCTCACCCCCGCCATTGGCGCGGCTTATCGTGCCGGCGTGGACAAATTTTCCCGCTGGCCGGGCGTTCGCCGTCTCACCCCTGAAAATCCCGACAATTCGGCGGCAGGGGCGGCGTTATTTGTCACCGACGCCAAAACGTTTCTGGCCAGCCCGGAGTTGATGGAAGAAGTGTTCGGGCCCTCAACTCTGGTGGTCCATTTCGCTTCACCTCAGGACCTGCCCGCGATTATCCACAAATTGACCGGCCAGCTTACGGCAACAATTCATACATCAATTGCTGAACTGGCCGCGCATCGCGAATTGATCGCGTTGTTGGAAATGAAGGTGGGCCGGCTGGTTTTCAACGGTTTCCCAACCGGCGTGGAAGTCTGCCATGCCATGACTCATGGCGGCCCGTATCCGGCGACGGCCGATGGACGTTCGACTTCGGTCGGCACCCGCGCCATCGAAAGATTTTTGCGCCCGGTAAGCTTCCAGAATTTTCCGGACTCAGCTTTGCCGGATGAATTAAAAGAAGCGAATCCATTGGGCATTTGGCGGCTCGTGGATGGCCGTCTGACCCTTTAATCTGGATTGTGGCTCTTCAATTGTCGCGGCAACAAGATTAAGATACCCCTCTTGGGAGAAAGCTCCTTTTGGGACTGGCTCAAGTCAGGGAGGCGGCAGCAGAATGACTCGATAATAGCGCTGTGGTTCCGCCCCGGTGGGCTCCATGGTGGTCACCGTACTTCCGGTGGCGGTTATCGGCGAGGCCATATTCGTCCAGTTGGGCTCGACCAAACTGGTTGAGGATTGAATCTGATAGGAAACATTGGCAATGCCGCTCCAAGTGAACGTTAGGGCGCCAGCCGTCATCGTTGCCGATTGGAATACCGGTGCCGGAACAATTCCCACGCTGACATCATCCAAGCCGAATGCCCCCGGAACATTGTTGAAGTCAAATTGCAATGTGGTGTTGGCGGACGTGGCAGGAACAACGAATTGCATGTTAGTCCAGCCGAAAGCGTCCAGGTTTGTTTGAGCGTAGAGAGTAGATCCGCCCCACTTCGCAGCAAAGTCGTTCGGGATGGTCACTCCCTGATAGGGAACGCTGGTCAACCAAAACGACACAAGATATTGTTGGCCCGTTTTCGTGGCCACGGTTTGAGAGAGCGAACCGTCAGTGGGATATTGGCCTAGGTACGCGCCATAAAGCCCGGAATGTACGAATAGTACGTCGGCTTCGCCGTTCAGCGCATTGGTTCCAGCCACGTCTACATCATCGGCTGCCAGGGCGAACGAAAGGTTGGTGCTTCCGACATAATCCCAGCCGGTGAAGTCACCGGATTCAAAACCGCCGTTGCCCACGTACAAATCAAATTGACGGTTCTGCGTCATGCCATCGGTGATGTCTGAGATGGCAACATTGCCGCTGCGGGTCGCGATCAAGAAATTGTTTGCTGTCGAATTGAGGCTGACCGTAACTGTCGCGCTACCGCCGGAATTCAGAGTGCCAGAGGTGGGAGATACGTTAAGCCAGACGGAGGTATTCACCAGGCTCCAATTCAATGGCTTTGCACCGATATTTGCCAGGGTATACGTTTGCGAAGTCACCGAAAAAGGCCCGCCACCAGGTCCGCTGGATGTAAAACCCAGGGGAGGAGTGATGACCAGGTTTTCCGACGGAGGAGCCAAAAGCTCTTGGATCAAATTGGAACCGATAATCGTGCCCCAGCCGCTGCAGAGGTCGTAACCGACCGTCGCGTTATATTTGCTCGGACTGCCGGGATCAAAATTGTTTCCGGTCGTGATGTCATTGAAACAGGAATTATAGCTGGTGCTTTTTCCGATTGCATAAAGAGCGGGGTTGGCAAAGCCGACCGGTGGCTGGCCATTCGCAGCCGCCTGCTGGTTTACCAGCGCCATGAAGCCCGCCCAAAGCGGGGTCGCCAAACTGGTCCCTGCTTCCGGTAGATCGTATGAGGAACCGATATAATCGTTGCCCCAAACCACGTCGACATTATTCGCCACCAATGCTACATCTGGTAAGTTGCGCATGGTCGTTGAGCCCTGATTGGCGGTCATGCTGATGCCCTGCTGCCAGTCCGGAATATTATAAGTGAGACTGACCCCGCCTCCGGACGCTTCCTCGGGGGTATTCCCCAGCAAAGGATCGCTCGTCGCTGGCGTTAACCACACGGTTTCCGACACCCATGAGCCTGCCGGGCCGGTAGTAGACAAAGTCGTCCCTCCCACGACTGTCAAATAAGGGTCGTCCGCCGGTTCATCAATCGCCCCTGGATACGCCCCGAAATCGCCGCTGCCTTGGAACAGACTCTGGCCTTGCGCGGCAAACTGTTCGAAAATTTGCACCGTCGAAAGGTTGATATCCATTTGGTAGGAACAGCTCAGCTGTTTGGCCTTATCGTCCGTGGCCATTTGATCGAACACGTCGTTAATCTGCGCTGTCGTATCGGCATACTGGATGGCGTTTGTTCCCAGCGGCGCCTCATACAGCGGCGTCGGGCCTTCATAGACCAAAATGTCGTCCAAATTCGGCGCCATCGACATGGCCATTTCGATGTCCGCAGTGGCCTCGATAGCATAGTCCACGTTAGTGTCGTCGCCGTCAAAACCGTCGATCAAAATATTTTGCAACGGCACACCATTCATGCCGGCTTCGCTTTCATAATCGCTAATGTCGTCGGGGTCATAACCTGTCAGCTCGAACAATCCCACCGACTGTCCAGTCCCGTCGAGCGTTACCCCGGGGGCATAAGCTGCCCGAAAGTCCGGGCCAAGATAAAGTCCTCCACTGCCCGAGCCTCCTCCGCCTCCGCCCCCCCCACCGCCGCCCGAACCCCCTCCCAACGGATGAACCATTGGGTGTATCTGCGGACGCGGAATCACATAATCGTCCAGACCGCTGATCGCCAGCACGGGCGTATCCAAATCCAGTGACGGTTCAGTATCCGGAGCGAAAAAAGTCCGCGATTCAACTGGATGTTGGTAAATCCGCATGTGGACGTGGAAGGCCTTCTCAATATCTGCAACCGACCCGCCGACATCCAGCAAAGTGCGATTGGAATGGGTGCGTTTGACAATCAACCCGTGAGACTTTGCAAAATCAATCACCGCCTGGTAATCCTCCTGGCTGGGGCCAAAGGAGGAAGCAAATTGGTCCGGTGTCAAAAAGCGCCGGAAATTACCGCTCGACGGCTCGTATAGCTCTTGCAGCAGATTTGTAAGTTGATCGCTATTGCGCAGAGGCAAACCGATGGCGAGGTCCAACTGCCTGGAACTGTCAAGCCGGCCAATGGCAGTGAGTTGTTTGGTAATGGGTGGCACATGGCCCCTCAGAACCTGCGGCGCCGCCTGGGCTGGCCCCGAGGTCACCATCCAAAATACTAGGACCAGCATCAATGCCGCGGAAGAACCGCCTCTAAATCCACTTGGCACTGCCTTTCTGGAAATATTTTCAAGAACGGTCGCCGGCGCAATACACAGCTTGCCCGGCCTTTTAAAAGGACTCCATTGCATCCTTTATAGTAACAGACTTCGCACGACCCTTCAACCGAATATGCCTTCGTTGGAAAATTAACTCGCAGCAGCGCTTAAAACCAAAGAACCACAATTTGCGAGCCTCCATCGATATTGCAATTGGCCTGCATGCAAATACCCTTCAGGTGAGGACAATACGGTCACTTGTGCCGCCATAGGATCAGCGGGAGGTGGATGAATTACCCGGATTCTTAATTGCCAGTTTCGATCACTATGTGCCCGCTGCTCAAACAGAGCGCGGCGGCCGCAAGGAAAAGTATGGCCGCCGCGATGGTGCGCTTCTGGCGCTGCTGCTTGAAAGCCTCCAGGGCGGAAAGAATAGCGAAGGCTACGCTGACAAACAGTGTGCATATTCCACAAAAGCGAAACTCACTGATCACCGGCCACCGGGTCGAATTCGCCAGTGATGCCAGGAATGTCAGCATGCTGAAAACCAGTAAAAATGTATCGCCGCTGAATACCAATCGGAGATTAGTATGGAGTATTTTCATAAGGATTCTCTTTTGCCTGACTAACTTATCCTAAGAATAGTTCGTTCATTTAAATTGCGTCTAACTCGTCTAATTTTCACAATTGGTCAAATACTGGGCGCCAGTGGTCCGCCACGCTAACTAATTATCGCCTGGCTCGATCTGACTCCGGCCAGAGTTGAGCAATTCGCGTGCCGGTACGTCTGTGTGCATTTGGCCATTTGTCCCCGGGAAATTTTCGACCGGACCTTCGGTTGTGAGGTCATTCTGCCAACATTTATCGACAGGTTCGGACTCGCCGGACACTTGTAGATCCATCGTTGACAGTCGTATACGAAACGGAGACGCTACCTCGACTGAACCGCACCATGATAAGCGAGATCCGTTGACGGCCGGCGCCAACTGATTCTACAAATTAGAGGACTAATATGCCACAAGCCGTCAAAGAAGGATTCATCCCGTTTAAGGGCTATCGGACCTGGTACAAGATTGTGGGCGCACGTGAAGAATCTGGCAAACTCCCGCTACTGTTGTTGCATGGCGGACCCGGAGCCTGCCACGATTACCTGTGGTCCTTGGCCGTGATGGCAGAGACAGGCAGACGGGTGATTTTTTACGATCAACTCGGGTGCGGTTTGTCCCACCTTGATGAATCCAAACCGGAGATGTGGACCGTTGATCTGTACTGCGAAGAAATCGATGCGGTTCGAATGGCGCTCGGATTGGAAAGAATCCATCTCCTTGGACAATCATGGGGCGGAATGTTGGCGATGGAATACTTGATTCGCCGGCCGCGGGGCGTCGCCAGCGCCACGATCGCCAGTTCCCCCGCCAGCATGATTCAATGGGTGGAGGAAGCGAACCGGTTGCGCAACCAATTGCCTCCTCAAATTAATGCTGTCCTGCTGAAACATGAAGCTGCAGGGACCACCAATTCGCCGGAGTATCAATCAGCCATGATGGAGTTTTACAACCGGCATGTCTGTCGGGTGGTGCCGCACCCCGAAGAAGTGCAGAGAAGCTTCGCCAAACTGACAGAACATCCCGAGGTCTATTATACCATGAACGGTCCGAGCGAATTTCATGTTACCGGAACCCTCAAGAATTGGGACGTCACCGGTCAATTGCCCAGGATCAACGTCCCGACGCTGGTCACTTCTGGCAGGTACGACGAGGCCACTCCACTCATCGCGCGAACAGTGCATGAAGGGATTCCCGGCTCGGAATGGATCTTGTTCGAAAACAGTTCCCACATGGCGCACGTGGAGGAAGCCGGATCATATATTCGAGCTCTGGAGAAGTTCCTTCGCCGGCACGAGCCATGACTAGGCACGCCAAGGCCTAACGTCCGGAAGTTTTCACTGAGGTGGCACCTTCAACAGTGCTGATTCAATCCCTTGGATATTCTCCCTCAGCGAAGGGCTGTCTAATCACGCTTGTACTGCTCGTCGCCGACTTTTTCCATCCAGTCCACCACCTTGCCGTCGAGAGCCTCTTGGATGGCGATGTGTGTCATGGCCGTGGTCGGCGCAGCACCGTGCCAATGTTTCTCGCCCGGAGGAAACCAAACGACGTCGCCGGGATGGATTTCTTCGATCGGACCGCCGTCGCGCCTTGCCCAACCGCAACCGGCCACGATTATCAAAGTCTGACCGAGAGGGTGGGTGTGCCACGCCGTTCGAGCACCCGGCTCGAATGTCACACTTGCGCCGGCCACGCGTGCCGGAGCGCTGGCTTGGAACAATGGATCAATCCGCACTGTGCCGGTGAACCAATCGGCGGGTCCTTTGTTCGATGGCTGTATACCAATTCTTTTGATTTCCATAGTTTGAATTCCTTTGTTTGGTGGCTCTAAATGTTTGTCGACTCAACGACCGGGCATCGGCTCCAGCTTTTCCAGGCATCTGGTCCCTTCTTCTTTGATTTTTGAAGCGGATCTTTCGATGTCTCGCAACTCATCCGGCATCGGTTCGACTGCAACTGCTCAAATATTTTCGTCCGGGCGTCGACCGCAGAAGAGGGCTCGGGCCATGCACGGCCATAATTTAACAGGCCATTCTCCAGAAGCAACCGCGCGTTACGTCCGGTGGATTTCCAGCTGATTTTTGATGCGAAAACTTCAGGTTCGAATCCGCCTTCGGGGCAAGACTGACTCTAATTAGGGGAAGTATGTAGAGAACGCAAACAGGGGAAAATCTGCAGGGTTTTCAGAAATGTCCCAACTGTCTAAATACCCTTCAACGTGTCATTGCACAAACCGCAGTTGCAAGATACAAGCCATACACTCCCTTTCGATTTTACACTGAGCAAATGATTGCATGATGGGCATTTCTGGGTAACTGGCTCTCCGTTGTCAAATTGACCTACCGCGATAATGACTTGGCGTGCCTGTGCTGGAAGATTTGAGAAGTCCATTCCCCTAACATATTCGTCTTCGGGATTCATTTATTCCTTTTGAAACCTACCACTATTTCGGCCAACCACCGGCTGGCTTTTTCTTTTGCAGGGACACCACGCTTTGGACTGTCCTAGCTGAACGCCATGAAGCAGCGCGGACTGAGCATTGGCGTGAATTCCCTCACGGAGTCATGTTTCCATCAGGGTTGATGCTTGCTGGAGGAATTTTGCTCGATTTGGCCAGCCGCCACAAGCCAAAACCAAAAAACCAAATGAGGACACTGCCCTCGGCTGACTCCCCTTGTGCGTCGCTGTGATCTCCGATACCTTGCGCCTTCCCGTAGATAAGGAATCACTGCCAGCAATATTTCGCCGCACAGGTCCCCGTAGTGTCCGACTCCGCAAAAAGCAACCGCTCGCGCAACCTCGCACATGAATTTCCAGGCTGCAATACTCCTGAATGGTACAAACAACTTGAATTTGAATGAACCATGGCGCATAAAGTGAGCATAATGCCACTTGATGAAAACTCGGCGAAGATTCCTAAAACCCCCAATCGTCCTGTTTTAAAGTCTAGCCTGATGGTGTTGAGCTTGTCGGCGCTGGGTGTAGTTTTTGGTGATATCGGTACCAGCCCTCTCTACACCTTCAAGACAGTTCTTGCTCTCACCGGCACGAATCTCAGCCCGGCAGTTGTTCTCGGCTCCTTGTCGCTTATCATCTGGACCCTGATTGTCGTGACAACTATCAAATACGTATCTGTTGCCATGCGTATTGATAACGACGGGGAGGGAGGCATCATTGCCCTGATGTCATTGATCGGTGTCAAATCTAAACCGCAACCTGTTATCGTTGCACTGGGACTTTTGGGGGCTTCGCTGATATATGGCGATGGTGCAGTTACGCCGGCAATTTCGGTGCTCTCGGCGGTCGAAGGTTTGAACATTGTTGCTCCTTCATTCGCGCCTTATGTCCTGCCTGTTTCCGTACTGATTCTCGTTGCCCTTTTTCTTATCCAGCCTCAGGGAACCGCCCGGATCGGCAGGGCCTTTGGTCCGATCATGCTGATCTGGTTTTTGACTATTGCCATTCTAGGCATCTGGGGAATTGTGCAGCATCCCTCGGTGTTGGCTGCACTGAATCCAATTTATGGCTTTTCATTTTTGCTCTCCAACGGCGTAATTGGATTTCTGGTCCTTGGAGGGGTATTTCTCTGTGTGACGGGAGCTGAGGCGCTTTATGCGGACATGGGACATTTCGGTGCCGGGCCCATTCGTCTTGCCTGGTCGGCTTTAGTCTTTCCGGGTCTGGTCTTAAACTATGCGGGGCAGGCTGCGCTGGTTCTGCACGGTGCGCCCACCTCCGATAATATCTTCTATCGTTTGTGCCCTCCGGTCTTGCTCGTGCCACTGGTCCTGCTCGCTACAATTGCCACGATTATCGCAAGCCAATCCATTATTACCGGTGCCTTTTCGATGACACGCCAGGCCATCCAGCTGGGCTGGCTGCCAAGGCTGCAAATCAAACAGACCTCAGAAGAGGGTTATGGACAGATTTATGTCGGAGCCGTCAACTGGATGCTCATGATCGCTACGTGCGGCCTGGTCGTTGCCTTTGGAAAATCCGACAATCTTGCGGCAGCTTACGGCATAGCTGTTTCAGCCACGATGCTTGCCACCTCAGCATTGCTGTTTATTGCGATGCGTCAGATCTGGGGATGGGGCTTGGTCCGGGCAGGTGCAGTCGCCGGCGCCTTTATTGTCATTGACCTGGCTTTCTTTCTCTCAAACCTCTCAAAAATTGCCTCCGGCGGATATGTGCCTCTCCTTTTCGCGGCCTTCGTCTATGGCATTATGCTGGTTTGGCATCGCGGCGCGGAAGCGGTTGCGGCGAGGCTTCAGGAAGCAGTCGTGCCTGTCGGAACCTTCATGGCAAATATAATGCAAGGACAAATCCCGCGCGTGCCGGGAACTGCCATATTCCTCACACGCACTAAACAGGACGTTCCCCCGGTCATGATCTGGCATCTAAAACACAATCGCTCGCTCCACCAACGACTATTCGTCCTGTCTGTAGTCACAGAATCGGTTCCCTGGATTGATAATGCCTCGCGCCTGACGGTTGCCGAGATTGCACCGCAGTTCTGGCGCGCGGCTGTGCGCTATGGATTCATGGAACGACCTGATATCCCGGCTTTGCTGCAGCAAGCCCATGCCAATGGCTGCGGCATCGATCTTTCCGATGTCACCTATTACGTCGGCCACGAGACCATTATTTCGGATGGCGACGGCAAAGGATTGCCTCATTGGCTTGAGACCAGTTATGCGCTCATGCAGCGCAACTCCGTCCACGTAAGCGATTATTTCCGGCTCCCCTCGGAGTCACTTGTCGAAATCGGACGACAAATTGCAATTTAGCCTTTCTGGACAGTAATGCCGCCTCCGCTCACTCCACGGATCCTACTCGATGCTTGATGTAAGCGATTCTTTCACTTTGGAGCGAGTTCGCCAAACCAATAAGCCGCCGTTACACCACCATCCATGAGGAAATCACTGCCCGTGATAAACCCGCCTTCAGACCCCATGAGGAGGGCGCCAACGGTTCCCACCTCGTCGGGAGTACCAGCCCGTCCAGCCGGGCAGAGATCGATCATGCGCCGATAGCCCGTGCCGCGCGGCCCTTTCAATTCATCATTCGCCAATGGGGTGATGATGATGCCCGGGCTGATAGTATTCACCCGCGCCCCGCGCGTACCCCAATGTACTGCCTCCGCCATCACCCGCAAAGAATTTCCACGTTTCGAAAGCTGATAAGCGTGCAGCGAATCCTTCACTTTATCGGGCTGAAGCATCGGCAGTTTTAACAGCTCCTCAACAGGCGTCGTTGCGAGCGCCGCGTTCTGCTCGGTGGATAGTGGTGGCAGGCGATGTCCGGACTGCGACGCGATCACGATGCCCGCGCCGCCACGTGCGATGATATTGCCAAATTCTTCCAGCACTAGCGCTGTTCCGTAGAGATCAACCTTCAGTATTGTTTCCGGTGACGCTTGGGAAGGCGAAACCCCGGCTGCATGAATGACCCCAGAAACTTCGCCAAGAGAAACCGCCTTCTCAACCAGGGCTTGAACCGAAGCACGCGATGACACATCTGTTTTCGTGGTACTCACGCTAAATCCGGCATCGCTCAAAGTTTTTGCCGCTGTATCGGCATTTTCCTGACGCAAATCGGCCAGCACGATGTGTTTCCCTGCGCTAACCCGCCGTGCGATTGCTTGGCCGATTGATCCGGCTCCAATTACGACGATAACATTTGTCGGTGCATTCTTTTTCATATTGGCCTGAGAACTTCGTAATGTCGTTGGCCTTTGTTACCATAAAGCCCTGCCGGTAACAACCAGACCAAAGTGCGGAAATTTTCTTAACAAAAAGTTGTGGCCGGCCAATTTACTTACAACCCAGCTGCCCCTTGCCGTAAGTGCTTGATTTATAATGCTGCGGCTGAAGGCTATTGAACCCGCCGCGCATTTGCAGCTTTGAGCGAAGCCTAGCGCACTCCGTGAGGCCGCCCCATCCAAACCTCATCAAAGCCCGGAGAATAATTCGCACAAAGGACACGGGCGTCCTCGAACCATTGCCAACGACGGCCAAGCAGCGTCGCGTCAGTTAATTTGACCGGGAACGCGCATTGTGGCCAGGGTAGGTGCCACACCCGGAAATACCGTTTTCGCCGGCCAGCCGAATTGAATGCGGTATAGCGTTCCATGAGCCACTCCTCAAGCGAGCCCGCTTTGCACGGCTGAACGGACTCAGAGTTTCGACACATGGTTTGGTATTCAAATTTGTCTCCGCTATCCCCGTCTTCCACCTGCCCTTGGATGACGCCGTTCGGATCATGATGATAGTTGATCCCGCCATACCGATAAGGCAAACCGAAGGTTGCTGGGCCGAGTTTGGTGGCGAGACGGCTCGACAACCATTCCGCAAGAAAGTGAATGCCGGTTTCGCTGCCGTGGCGGACATAGGTCCGCACATTCAGAAAATCATGCGTGGCGATGGGACGGAAGAACCAGGCGGCAACTTTGCCGCCGAGTCGTGGCCTCATCCCGCACATGGTAAAAACGACGGTGCTGACAAAAGCACGACCCTCGAACAAATCGAGTTGAAAAGGAACATCGTGTTGAAGCGCCCGGCCATCCACTTCGAAGTGTATCATCAATACCTGATGCCAGCCCGCGACAAAGAGCGGCTCGCCACGCCGCGACAGCATACGCTCGCGTGCGGCCCTGCTTGGCTCGCAAGTATGGCGAACATCAGATGTTGTTGAAACTGTTCCAGTCATTCAATTTTGCGATTGATCCGCAAATCATTCAGCGCCTCGCGTAAGAACGGAAAATAAAACTTGAAACCAGATTCGACCAGGTTGCGGGGAATGACCCGACGGCTTTTAAGGATTAATTCGGTTTCGGTTCGCAGGGCAAACGCTCCCATTTCCAACATCCACCGCACAGCGGGCAAACCCACCTGCATGCCCACAACGTCTCGGAATGCTCTCATCATTTCGGCGTTGGACACTGGATTGGGTGCGCAAATATTTACCGGTCCATGCAGTTCTTCGTGTGTAATTAACCATTCCAACGCCCGGCAAAAATCTGATTGATGAATCCAGGAAACAAATTGCCGGCCGTCGCCCATTTTTCCGCCGAGCCCGAACTGCGCCAACCGGCATAGCATGGGGAACACGCTGTTTTTGTGGTCGCCCAAAACCATGGCCGCGCGCATTGCGACTTTCCGCGTGGCACGGGTAGGTGCTTTACTCAAGGCTTTTTCCCACTCGGTGGCGACCCGGACAGAAAACCCGTCCTTGGCTTCAGGCGTGCCACGGATGTTTCCGTTCTCATCCCATGCCGGGCCGAAAGTGTGCTGGTAGATGGTCGCCGAACTGGCGTTTAGCCAGACCGGTGGTGGAGTTTTGCATTGGGCGATGGCTTCCCCAATCACTTGAGTCGAACGGACGCGCGATTCCAATATCAATCTCCGGTTCTGTGCCTGGTAACGGCAATTCACCGACCTACCGGTGAGATTGGCCACTGCCGCTGCGCCTTCTAATTCGCGCGCCCAGTCGCCGAGCGTAATCGCGTCCCATAGCATTTCACGGACACCATTGGCCTTCGGTTTCGGCGAACGCGTTAGAATTGTCACGGCATACCCAGATTTGAGAAAATGCTTGGCTAAAGCGTGACCGAGAAAGCCAGATCCACCAGCAAGAATAATTTTTTTCATCATTGCCTTTCCAGGCGTGGAAGCACACGCCACTCGTGCTCGATGTTTTGCATCAACAGGGCGCAATCAAATTGGATTGTCCCGTTCGGAAACCGGCTGGAGTCGTCAAAATAGCTGGAACCCACCCATTGAATTTCCAACGGCTCGACCTGCCAATTTGAGGTGTGAAGTTCCAAGCTGTCGCAACAGTCCGGTTTGTCCGTGGCCGAATAGCCCATCGCACCGTTTGCAAAAAACTCCGAAGCCTGAGTCAACGAGGCGAAGATGGATGTGGCTGGTATTTGTGTGGCGCGACATGCGCGCAGTCCGACCGAAGTGGTGCCGTCGCGCGAATCCATTTGCAATTTGAATTCATCATTATGCTCGTTCACTTCAAAATTGGCGATGTGATGAACGCCAGGAAACAGCCGTCCACCGGCGAACGCTTGCAACGCTGACGACGTGTCGCGGCGCGGAATATAAACGCCTTCGCTGACCCTGCCACCCTCATCCCATTCAACGGCGATACGATGCGCCGCGTTTTCGGACACGAGACCGCAGACGGCAGGAAATCCACGCGGCCGGATCTCTCTCAGCCGGATCAGACAAATGCCAGCCATCGCCCATCCATTCACCAGTTTGGGCCGAAAAAATGACGGCAGCAATTTGCCGGCAATGTCCGGATGAATGCGATAATTGACCAGCATCCGCCGATCAATCATCCCGTGCATGCGTGGTATGATAGCTTTCATACAATGACTAAGGCATTTCGAGGAATGCAATTGTCCTGTCCGGTGCTCTTTTCGCCGGTTTGGGACTGCACTTGCCGGTTTTGATTTTGACTTCGGGTTTGCGAGCGGGGTGAGTCGTTTTCACTCTCAGCCAATCCCAAAATCCATGAGCCGGGTGATTGGTTATCATTTGATACCCCCTTTAAGAGCTGCCCACACATAGACGACAGGCAGGTAGGCAAAAACGATATTTGTCGCGTGGTATCCGAGCCGCCAAAGGTTGTTCCTCAAGTAGGGCCGCACATCGAAGATGAACGTGGCGGCGATGAGTCGGATCGTCCAAAACATTGCGAGAAAAATGCACATCGCCCGCGCCAACCCGGCGCCGGACGCCAGCGTTCCCGCGAACACAAAGGTGATCAGTCCAAAGCTCACGAGGCAGAGAGCAATGAACGCATAGTAAACCCAGAAGAGTTTCTGGATGAAGGGTGGCAACACCGCAATATTCTGACGCAGGTTGACGGCCCTCGGCATGAGTGCTCCGGCACACAGCAGACCGAGGTGCATCACGCCAGCGAGGTGAAGAAGCAGGACCATGTGGTTGTTCATTGTTTTCTTTTAGGTTGCGCCGATGGCTTTGAACATCGGCAGGATTACGTTGCGGATAAACGGCGAAGGAAAGAGCCAGAATGCCGGACCGGCGGTGACGGTCATGGCAAATAATCTTCCGCGCAGGCCTTGTCCCAAGCCAATGCGCCGGCCGAACCGGCTTCGCTCCAGGACCAAACCGAATCCTTGAATTAAAAAATACCCAGTCGGCAATCCGTAACCTCCGTGCGCGGGCAGTGAGATCACCAGTTCGTGAATCAAGCCTGACAAGACAAACACTCCCAGGGCTGCCGCCGCCGGGTTTGTGCGGCGACGCAATGGCCGATACGCAAAATGGAAGGCGAGCTCATTGAAAGCGGCATTCCAGCGTTTCCCCCAAAAGTCACTGAGTGAGGTCGCCGCCAGCGGGAACTGCATGAGCGGCGCTGCCTTCACGCCGGCCTGTCGCCAGCTGAGCGACAAGATGTGAAACAGACCAAAGTGAAGTATTAAAATCGCCCCGCACATCCCCGTCCATCCTGCCGCCAGTCGATGATCCGGAAGCAGCCCCCGGGTGCCGCGAAAAAGGAGCGCAACTCCTAGAAATGTTTTTGCAATGGCAAAAAGCCATTCAATGCCAGGTGGTCTGGCGGGAATCTCTTTTCGGTTTAGGAAGGCGGGGTCCATGCCCGGCCACGCCAATAGATACCCGGTGACCCGCCACGGATTTTGAATTACAGTGCCCCGGCGCGCGACCCGATAGGTCAGCCATTTGCATCCGGCATAGAGGGCAAACGCCATCTCCCACATGAAAATCCAACGTGCAACCAAAGCTCTGAATGCAACGGCGAGCAGAGGCAAAACCACCAAAGGTAAATAGTCCAGCCATAGAGGAGGTTGCTTTACCGCGATGCCGCTGGTTTCACACGCGCCAGTTGCGCAATGGCGATGACGAGCGATCCAGCGATAGATTCCATGAAATAGACTTTTAATCGCTGCGAATTGCGCCAGCTGTCTGATCGGCCAAGCCAGCGGAAACAGTCGGCTAATTTCAAGCAGCGCCTCAACACCGCCCAGCGTAGTTCCGTCTGGTTTCAACAGGCGCATTTCTGCCAGCAATTCCTGATTCGCCAGACGCAGCTTTTCGCGGACCCAAGGCGTTTGCAGCGGCAACAACTCAAAATGTCGGCTCGCGAGCAAAGCGCGGAAACGTTTGGCCAAGGCGGTGCAGAAGCGGCAATCCGCGTCAAACAAAACCCAGCCCGCAACTTCCTTCGCATCTGTAATTTCAGTATTCACAGAAATGCATTTTCAAAAAATTTGTTTAACTGCCAAATCCCAGGACTTTCAAAACCTTGTCTCCAAGTTTCACAAACTTGACGATGGAACTGGTCGGCCACTGACGAATCTGCACATACCAAGCTGACGTCGTTTCAAAGAAATCACGCAAATCACGCAACCGCTGCTGCGTATAGATATCCGTTGCCTTATCCGCTTCGGCTTCGGCGATACATTCGTTTAGCACCATGGTCGTCGGATCAATCTCGCGGCGTTTGCGTTCGTTCAGCACCACGCGAAATAATTCCCAGACGTCCTTCATGGACTCAAAATGATCGCGCTTTTCCCCCATGGTATGGACCAGTTTGATGATGCCCCAGCTTTGGAGTTCTTTGAGGCTGGTGCTTACATTCGAACGGGCGACCCCCAATGTTTCAACGATGTCATCCGCGTTGAGCGGTTTGGGAGAGATAAACAGGAGCGCATGCACTTGGGCCACCGTGCGATTAATTCCCCAGCGAGTGCCCATCTCTCCCCAATGGAGAATGAACTTTTGCTGAACTGGAGTGAGCGCATTCATATTCTGTTGATTCTGTCTTATCAGAAAATACTATAATGTCAGTTTTTGTCAAGTCCTTATTTTGCAGTCGGCATCTTGATCCTCGCTCATAATGGGGGAATTTGCTCGCTAGTTTTACGGGTTGGTCAAAGCTGGAAGCGTTAGTAAAAACCTTCCGCGACCATGACTGAATCAATACAAAACGTGTTTATCGGTTTCTTTTGGTTAAAAAACTCTACGCTTCATGCAAGCAAATGACCCGCAAACGAAGCAGGTCATAGCTACAAAATTTGTCATTCTTGACCCCTGTTTTAATGATTCTCGTGGGACACCCCTGCCAGTCGCGAGCACAAACAAAGTCGGTTTGTGAATATCTGTGCTAAAATTGCCGCTCGAGGAACGTCCTCACCGCCCGTTTCAATCGAGTTTTTCCACCCAGATGTTTCTCACATACAATTCGGTATAGGATTCAAGCTCGATGCCAAACAAACCCGCCTGATTGTTCGAAGAAGCGGGATCGTCATCTACCAGAACGGACATCAATTGTCCGTTGATGATATGGATAAACGTGTGGCCCCGCACGATGACCGTGTATTGATTCCAATCATTGTCTTTCTCTGCTCTACCCAGCACTTCCCTGTCACCGATGTTGCCCATGAGCACTTTTGTCATCGCGCCATAAGAGTCCACCACTTGGCCGCGCCATGACACGATGCGCATGGGTGTGTTCTCGGAATAAAATTGCCCGGTGTAAGGCTTGCTGGAATCCCAAAAGTCGGCCTGGGGTCCCGTCATCATCCAGCTGAGATTCAGCGGGCCGGTGTTCGAGATGACCTCGGGCTGGATGCGCGACAGCCACGGCATCCCGGTCTGGCTGCGGTATTGAAAACCGCTTCCTCCTTCGCCCACGACTTTCATCTCAAATTTCAGGGTGAAATCTCTTGCCTGCATGCCCCGGTAGGCCAGATAGGTGTTTTGGCAGGGATTCTGCGGTGAGGATTGGCCGACGATCGCGCCATCCTCCACCCGCCAGAACTTTGGACAGCCGTCCCAGCCTTTGAGGTCCACCCCGTCAAAGAGCGATACGTATCCGACGTGATTTGAGAAATCCAGCGGATCAGGCTCGGTAAAACCTGCATTGGGTTTCTGGTGTGTGGCCCAGACGATTAGCGGAGGGAGATTAGTTGTGTCTTGTGGCGGCTGAATTTCGCCACCGGTCCCCGGAAAAGTTTCCGCTGCCAGCAAGGTTGAGTTCAGGCAGAGCAGGACGAAAAATATGCCCGCCATGAGGAGAGACTTGATTATAGGTTTTTTTTCCATGGTTCTGTTGTGGTTTTGAGATGTTTTGTTTTTGGCTTCACTGGATTCCGCATGGCGAAAATATATCGGCTTGCTTCGGTCCATTTTCTTTTCTTTCTTGGCCGTCTTGATTCCCTTAAAGCGTCTTGCGATGGCAAAAAGGTTCCGTAGTAAGTTGTTTTCCACCTTTTTCCAAAAGCTTGGTGAATACATTATAGTAAGCTTCTGGGAGCGGGTGCGGGGAATCGAGTCCTCGTTTCCAAAGTGGTATAAAATGCGCTTCATTCAACAACTCTTAATATTCCTTTCACTGCCCCTTCCTGCCTGGATCAGTCAATCATACCCAGATCATTGATGCAGGCAGTTTGTTGATTCGTTGGCTCCTCGTACGCGTTCGAACGAAGCTGGTGATGGCGACAGCGAACAATATTCCGATGATCGCCACGGCAACCTTGAATTCCGCCAGCGTGAAACCCGTCGCGAATGAAGTTAAAATTTGTATCTTTTTCCTTTCAGGTTGTTGCGGAAAAATCATGGCAGGCTCGCACGGTAGAATCGCCTGGAATGATTTACCGCATTCGTGTCGGTGAATTGCCAGGCGCCGTCGGCGCCGGCCTGATTCGTGGAAATGACTTGCCAGGCCTCCGGTTGCGACAAATCCATTGTCGCCGAGATCCGGTGAATCAGGCCGGGCATTCCGTGGCAAAAAAGATTTATATTTCCATTCGGATTTCGACTCAAGTTTGTGAAGGTAATCACCGGCACGGTCACAACAAAATCGTCGAGTGCGAAGTGGCCTTGCGCCAATACATCGCCAAAATGATTCTGATTGGTGTCCGCGGTGGCATACCATGTTTGCGGGTTCACGGAAGCCGTGCCGTTCACCCAGACCCGATAATAATACTCTCCGTTTGTGTCGCGGTTGTAGTTTATCTCCAGCGTGACACGGAAAAATTGATTGGATGCAATGCTCGTGTCCAGCAGTTCCGTCCAACCATTGCCGGGCGCCGGTGGATTGGTGCAGTTCCAGACGCTTAAGCATCCGTTGGTGGAGATGCACATGGCAACGGGCGTGTTGCTCAAGGTCAATTGAATTGGGTCGGTCCAGTATTTGGCCTGTAGCATCATGTCCAGCCAGACATCGGAATTGGCCGAAGGACTGAAGCGGTTGGTCACCGCGCCGTCCACCTGCAGAACCAACTGGTGCGACCCCGGAATCGGAAAGGCGTTGGTGTAAGTATAATTGTTTGTTACCACGACGGCCATCATCGCATCCTCAGCATACCAGCCGTTTGTGCCGACAATGCTAAATCCGTTGGTGTAGGATTCAAACGATTCCGCGTAAGGAATCGTGTTGTTGGTGTTCAGCCCGTCTTCTGTCAAGGCAATCAACGTCTCTTCGCGGTCGAGGGCAACTTTGACGATCTGATCCGTGTAAGGCTGAACTTGTTCATCGGCGTCGTCCCGCCCGATGTATACGAAATCGCGGCCAGGATCGTAAGCGATGCTGCGGGCGAATACTTCACCCCAATTGCTGGCGTTGGTTGGATTGTAGCCCCAAGCCGGAACGACGGTGTTCGTGGAATCGAGCAACGGCAGCGCGCCGGTTTCCACGGGCGCATTGGTGCCGGGAGGCAATCGGTAACGAAAGACGTGAGCGGGGTAAGACAAATCGTCGGAAAAGTAAAGTAGCCGGTTGGCCGGTTTGATGACGGCAACGTGGCAATAGCCTTCATTGGTATGCATATCCACGTAGGAAACCAACGCGGGCGCGGCCAATCCGTTCAAAGCCCATTTATAGACCCGCCCGTGGCCGAAAAACAAATCGTTGCCGTCGCTGGCGCAATAGCCGTAGCCATTGGCAATGTCCAACACGATGCCGCCAACGGAGCGGTTGGTCGTCGTGTCGAGAAAGACCCCACCGAGGTTCGTTGGGCTGCTGGAGCCCGAGCCGAGAGCGAACTTGGCGATGTAAGGCGGCTGCGTTGTCGGGATAAACGATCCATAGTAGGCGCAGTGATTCGTCAGGTCTATCACGCCGAAACCTAAGGCCGGTTGTTGAGCGGTTGTCGTGGCTGAACCGATGATCGCACTGCTGCTCCCGAAATTATTCAGCGCGAGTTTGTAAAGCGTCGAGGACGTATTGCCCGTCGTGGTCATCACATAAAGGTAATGATTGGCCGGATCCGAAGTGTCTATCAGCAATTGCGTCAGAAACGCTGACGAACTGAATGGCAACGTCATCACCGCGCCCAGGGTCGGTGCGTTGGCGCCGTTGGCCAAAATTTGGTAAAGGCTGCCGCCGACGTCAAAGTAGGCGCAGCCGGCCGACGAATCCATAGCGCCTGAATAGGCCTTGCCGATGCTGACGCCGGCACCCACTTGCGTCGGCAGCGGTGTGGTGAGGTTCACCTTATAGACGTACTTGGCGGCGAAATAGGCGAAGCCGTTGCCGGGATCAATGGTGGCGGCATAGAATCCGTGGTTGTCATCGCTGGTTTGGTTAAGCGTCAGCGCGCCCTCGCGACGCATATTGGCTTGGGCTTTGAGCGAAGCTGGCGACAATAGAGCGCAGGCAATCGCAGTCCAAACTGCCGGAATCAATCTCGAGCATGTCTGCTTGTGTTTGATTTTCATGCTGGATTCTTGTTTTGTTTGCAGGGTGCTTTCTCGGCTGTTGCATCAACCGGTAAGAAGCCGCCGGAGACCACACTGAAATGTTTCCCGATATCCGGCTCTAGTCCGCATTCGGTCGCCATCTCCGCAAATGGCTTGGACCACGGAGTAGGTGGCGAAGCGAGGTCCGTCGGAATTTCGTGAGTCTTCCGTCGTTGAAAAGCTTCACGGATGGACTTTGGCAAGCGGGCAGCATCCAATTTGATTTGTTCGGTCACAAGAATCAAATCCACCAAATCTTTGACGCGGGTATTCTCCCGGCCCACTCGCGGCAAGGTATAAGCGTGGAGCTTTTCGGCGAATTGTTCTTCGGGTGAAACGGCCGCGAAGTTCATTTTGGCAATGTCAGCAAACCCCGGCCAATCTCGGCCGGAAAGTGACTCGTATGGCTGGCGCAAAATATCGCCCGCACTCACGTCCAAGCGAAACTTCACGAATGAACGTCCCGCCAATCGCGCATCAACCGGAAAACGTGCGCCACCATAGGGTGCTGCATCCAAGTCTTGCATCGCATTGCCAAATGCAAAGGTGAAAAAATCCGGCAATTCCAGCTTGCCCGCTTCCCGAAGTGACTCGAGAATATTTGCCGCATTCGCAGCCCAATTCGCCGCCCGCATCGGAAGCTGTGTTATCGCCGGATCTATGTCGCGCGTGGTGCGAGCGGTCTTAAGGCGCAATTCCATGGCGTAACCACCTTTCAGCAACCACGGGGCGTTTGGCTTTGCAAACAGTCGGCAAAGCAGTCGGTCGAATGCCGCCTGCCTACGAACCCGTTGCAGGTCGATATTTTCCAACTGAGCCAATTTTTTCAGACGGTCTTCCAGCGCGGTGCGGAACGCGGTGGCGGAATCGCATTTTTGTGGTGCTTTCATCGCTGGCTCGCAACAAGCAGTTCGTCAAACCATTGTGGAATTTTTCCTTGGTGGCGTAATTCCGAAATTTCACGCACGGTAATCAGCCCGCGTCGCCGCCCTTCCGACATGGCTCGTTCGATGACGTCGCGCGAAACCGATTCAGCCATCGCCAGATCAACGATGGCACGGAGCGGTCGTGTCACAGCGAAGCCAAGCCGTTGCACTTTGTCTTTCTCATCCAGGCTCGCGCGATGCAGCACCAGTATCTTCGGCGTTTTTGCATTCCTTCGGAACGTGGGTGGAACCGTCATGTGTAGTTTCGACGGATTGACGTCTGAAAGTTCATGGATGCTGAGTGCGGTTTGGTGCGAATAAATACCCTCTGGCACGCCGGCTCGGTTTCGTGACCACAGATGGTAGATGACTAGTTGCTCCTCGTTCGATTGCGGGAAACGTGCCAGACGGTAGATGCCCCGCTCGACTCGCACCCAAGTTCCCGACTTAACATGATGGGCTTGGCTTCCTAGCTGGTAGCCGGCATCGGCCGCCTGTTTGGCGGTGAAATAGCCTTGCTGCCCTGCGGCGCTATCGAAGAGCGCAGCCGGAACATTCTTTTTGGCGCGACCAACCATTGCACAAATATACAAATAATTTGTATAATTATGCAAGGCCGCTTAATCCGAAAAATTCCAAACGAAAGTTCCAGTTCAACCAATGAGTCAAGAATGTGAAGTCTACCGAACACAGAAACTAACCGGCGATTTACTTGCACTTTGCTGCACTACTTCGTAAATCATTGAATACAATTGGAGCGGGTGAAGGGAATCGAACCCGCGTCTCAAAAGTGGTTTAAAGTGGCGTAAAGCGGAATGTTCAATTCGACGTTTGTCCCCCCGCCAAAGGCGCTGGCTCAAAAAGGTCTTCGCGGGAACAGAACCGCCACGGGTTGCTCCGGCGGCGTGAAGGCAGCCTGCTTTGAATGCAAAATGAAAGCAACGCAAGACCGCATTCTCCTTGTCACATTGAAATTTTGTCGTTCCAAGCCAGGGTCGCGGCAACGCACCTTCCATGGGTACTACGGCCCGAATCCGCGGTTCATGTCCCAAAGGGGGTAATGTGGAAGCGTTCCGGCGGGATCATGAACGAATGCCGCCGTTTGGAGAGCCATTTCCCGTGACCGCTTGCTTGCGGCGGCGGCGATAACTTTACGGCCCAGAGCAGGGGCGCATGCCCCAGACCGGACTACTCCAGGCGGCGGGGTCAGACCTTGGGCAATAAGCAGCTTTTCCCCCTCGCGCAGGGCAAACAACCCCTCCAAGTCCTTTCTGAGCTGAACGATTGTCGAAGTGCCATACTCCTTTTCCCATTCCACTTCAATTCTGCGGACCAGTTGCCAGTATTTGCGTTGCGCCTCCAAGCCCTTGACGGTTA
>JBEKMT010000059.1:24603-40595 GCA_050008355.1 Verrucomicrobiota bacterium | reverse complement strand
TGCGTTCACGGGCTTTTCCTCTTTCTTCGACAATCGCACGGTGAAGGCGACAATGGAAGTGTTCAGCTTTGTATTTCTATTGTTTCTCGGCGCGAAATTTATGATGGCCCAATCGGTCCATGTGCCGACCAAGCTGGACGCTGCGTCGGCAAAACTCGAGGCGCGCCTTGACGAAAAGTTCCGACCGCACTCGGCATTTGCGACCGGCTTTGTGCGCGTGATGGGGAACCTCGGTGTGCTGCTGACGTGGATAGTGATGGCCGCCTATTTGATGTCCCACGAGGCCTATTTCACTTCACGAAACTGGGTGGCCGACCGTCTGGCGACGAAAACTGCATGCGTGACCGGCGTCGCGCTGGGCACGAGCGTTTGGTTTCTGATTTTGAGTTTGAGCGTGTCGCGCGGGCACGGAAAATTCAGCCAAAAAACCCTGCTGCGGATGCAGCATCTCTCCGGATTTTGCCTTCTGCTGGCAGGCCTTTATGGGGGCGCCCATGTGATCTGGCAACTGACCCGGCACCGGGTCTGAAGATCTGCGCGGGCAGGGCCGGAACAAAATCTTGTCTTGGAAAACATTTTTTAATCCCGTATTCAACACCCTGAAAGAAAACTGATTTATGCTCAAAGCTGGAATTGTCGGATTGCCGAACGTCGGCAAATCAACCCTGTTCAACGCCGTCACGCGTACGCGCAAGGCCGAGGCGGCGAACTATCCGTTCTGCACGATTGACCCGAACATCGGCATCGTCACCGTGCCGGACGCGCGGCTGGAAGTGCTCAAAGGCATCGCCAAGACGAGCGTTATCATCCCCGCGGCCGTTGAATTCGTGGACATCGCCGGCCTGGTCAAGGGCGCAGCCCAGGGGGAGGGCCTGGGCAACAAATTTCTCACGCATATCCGTGAAGTGGATGCGATCGTGCAGGTGGTCCGCTGCTTTGAAGACGCGGACATCCATCACGTCACGGGCAGTGTGGATCCCGTGCGCGACATTGAAATCATCAACACCGAACTTGTGATTGCCGATCTGGAGAACGTGAAAAAGCGGCGGGAAAAACTCGCAAAGGACGTGAAGCGCGGCGAGAAAGCCGCCGTGGCGGAAGATAGTGTACTGGCAAAATTTGAACCGGTTTTGGACGCCGGCAAACTTGCACTGAGCGTTCATCTCACACCGGAGGAAAAGGTCGTGGCGAGGGCATTTTTCCTGCTCACCGACAAGCCGACGATTTTCGCCTGCAACGTCAAGGAAGCCGACCTGGCCACCGCGGACATGAATCCTTTCGTCCTGAAAGTTCGTGAATATGTCAAAACGCATCTGGCGTGCGAGGCTGTGGTCATCAGCGCGCAAATCGAGAGCGATCTGATTGACTTGTCCGAATCGGAAGCGAAAGAGTTTCTCAAGGAACTCGGCGTCAGCGAGTCCGGCGTTGGCGCATTGATTCGCGGGACCTATCATTTGCTGGGCCTGCGCACGTATTTTACGGCCGGCGAAAAGGAGGTTCGCGCCTGGACGATTCACAGCGGCGACACCGCGCCGAAAGCGGCGGGGGTGATCCATTCCGATTTCGAACGCGGCTTCATCAAGGCGGAAACCGTCGCATACGAAGACCTGGTGAAATGCGGGTCCGTCGCCGCCGCGCGGGAAAAAGGTTTATACCGGATGGAAGGCAAGGAGTACATCGTCAAGGACGGCGACGTCCTATTGTTTAAATTTAACGTCTGATTTCTCGCCGCAGACGCACCGGGACACGGAGAAGAGAAAGGAAACAAATTGTTTGAACTCTGTGCCTTGATTTCCGGGAGGCAAACCTTAACCTAATTTATAACGCCGCATTTTCAGGTCCACTTCCTGCGCCCAGGCGTCGATGCCGCCATGCAGGCAGCGCACGTTCTGCAAGCCGTGCCCCATGAAATACGCCGCCGCGTCCAATCCATTCTTGCCAGCATGATCGATGACCACAATCGGGTTTGCATTGGTGCCGCTGGCCATCAATGCGCGCATCACATCCTGGGAGAGCAACTCCGCGCCTTCGATGTGAACGGCCTCGAATTCCTCGCGCGAACGGACATCCACCAGCTTCACCGATCTGTCATGTTGCACCAAATCGGCCAGCTCCTTCGGGGAAATTAAAACCTTCGCGTCCTGTTCGTGGCTGGACTGGATATGTGCCAACACCTCGGCGACGTCCAACTTGCCGTTGCGCGCGCAGACCTGCGCCAGTGTTTCGTCCGGGCTGAACCCGCAACTACTGCACCCGCCGATGTGATAACGGCGGAACAACGCCCGCTGCGCACCGGGATAGACGTCCAGCACTTCGCGCATCGGAGAACCCGGGCCAATTTCCGTTTCCACAAGCATAACTCAAATTTACCTCAACAATCTGTTCTGTCGAAACCAATATTCCGGGAACATTATCTGAGATTTCCCGGGCGACCGGATGATTCATCGGCCAAAAAACTTCTGAATCTCTTTAATCACTTCCACAAACTGATCCACTTCGGCCCTGGTGTTATAGAAATAAAAGCTCGCGCGGGCGGTGGATTCCACGCCGAGTTTGTGCATGAGCGGCTGTGTGCAATGATGGCCGCCGCGCAAGGCCACGCCGGCCTGATCCGCGAGCGTGACGACGTCGTGCGCGTGGACGTCCTTGATGAGAAAACTCACGAGGCCGGCACGATTCACAGAATTTAATTTCGGGCCGAACAAGCGGATATCTTTGAGCGCCGATAATTTTTCGTATGCGTAATGCGCGAGTTCCTGGTCGTGTTTCCAGATATTTTCGCGGCCAATGGCATCGAGATAATCCATGGCAACGTGCAAACCGATGGGCCCGGAAATGTCCGGGGTACCCGCCTCGAACCGGTGCGGTGCGGCTTTGAATTCCGTCTTGTCATAGCCCACGCTTAAAATCATTTCTCCGCCGCCTTGATACGGCGGCATGGCGTCGAGCAAATCCTGCCGGCCCCACAACACGCCGATGCCGGTCGGCCCGCAGATCTTATGTCCGGAAAAGGCAAAGAAATCGCAGCCGATCCTCTGCACATCCACCGGCAGATGGCCGGCGCTTTGGGCGCCGTCCACCAGAGTGGTGATGCCCATGGTACGCGCTCGGGCACACAGCTCGGCAACGGGATTCAATGTGCCCAGCGAGTTGGAGATGTGAACCAATGACAGCAATTTCACCGAAGAGGTAAGCAGGGAATCGAGCCTGGTCAGGTCGAGCAGTCCGTCGTCGCCGGTCACCGGAATGTAAGCAATTTTGGCCCCGGTTTTTTGTGCCAGCAACTGCCACGGGACGAGGTTGCTGTGGTGCTCCATTTCCGTGAGCAAAATGACATCCCCGGATTTCAGGTTTTTAGCGCCCCAGGTGGCGGCGACAAGATTGATACTTTCAGTGGTTCCGCGCGTGAAAATGATTTCGTCGGCACTCCGGGCATTGATGAATTTCGCGGTCCGGCTGCGAGCCGCTTCAAACGCGTTCGTGGCGCGGTTGCTCAACTCATGGATACCGCGATGAACGTTGGCATTGTCATGCTCGTAGTAATGGACGAGCGCCTCGATCACGGAGCGCGGTTTCTGCGACGTGGCGGCGTTGTCAAAATAGATCAACGGCTTGCCATGAACCGCCTGGTCCAGAATCCGAAAATCCTTTCGCAGGGCTGTCCAATCATTGTTAGCACTCATCGGAAAATTTTGCCAAGGATTGGTCCGGCATAGAGTATGGAACTCTCATCCGGTTTGCATCCGTGGCCATCTGCGGTTTAGAGAAGTCCCAATTGCAACTTGGCCGCCTCGGTCATCATGCCCTGGTTCCAGGGGGGATCCCAGACGAGTTCCACGTTTGCCTCGTCAATCGGCTCGAGTGAGAGCAGTTTGTTTTGCACGTCCTGAGCCAGGACCGGCCCCATGCCGCAACCGGGGGCGGTCAAAGTCATTTTCACGTCGGCCCGGAAGCTGCTTTCGCCGGCAGGCGTAAGGTGACAATCGTAGATCAATCCGAGGTCCACGATGTTGACGGGAATTTCAGGGTCATAACATGTCTTGAGAGATTCCCAGACTTTTTTCTCGAGTTCTTCCTGAGTCAGCGGGGCGCCAGGGGCCGTGGCCGGTACGGACGCGACCGGCGCTTGAAGCCCGAGCGCATCGGCGTCTTTGGACTCGATGCGAAACATGTTGCCGTTGACGATGACCGTATAAGTGCCTCCCAAAGATTGGGTGATGTGAGCAGTCTCGCCCTTTTGGAGCGTGACTTTGGTGCCGATCGGCACCACCGAAGCCTCGACGTCGCGGACCAAAACCTTTTGTTCTGAACTCATAAAAATGCCTTAATCTAAGTGTTGCTAGTATGATGCCCCAAAGGCGTGTGAAATCAATTATGTCTGGTCATTTTCGGTGCTAACCGGCTCACCGCCGCCCTTTAAGGCCCCCATCAAGGCGTGCCAGGAAAGGATAGCGCATTTAACGCGCGCGGGGTATTTGTGAACACCGGCGAACACCGCGAGTTTGCCCACATCGCCGTTGACCTTGCCGGTGGTGACCATTTCGCGCACCTGCTCAAACGTCTTTTCCGCCTCGATCCTGGTTTTGCCTTTGACGTTCTCCGTGAGCAAGGAGGCCGAGGCCTTTGAAATGCAACAGCCCGAACCGACGAAGCTCGCGTCCTTGATCACGTCACCGTCCAGCGTGAGAAACAGCTTCAAGTTGTCGCCGCAAATCGGATTGCGCCCTTGCGCGGAGCAGCTGCATTGCGGCATTTCATGGAAATTCCGCGGTTGCTTGCAATGGTCAAGAATGACTTGCTGGTAAAGGTCGTTGACGTCGTCGAACATAGCTTCACGGGAAGTGAGGCGGGAGCATCCCAAAACCGGGACACCCGCCGCGTCCTGCCCCAATCATTTTTCCCCCAGCCGATGATTTGCCTCGAGGCGATCCCACACGAGCTTGTCAATTTCCTGGCGCGCGGGTTCACATTGAATGCGCTCGATAATTTCGCCGGCAAAAGCGTGGATTAACATCCGCTTGGCCGTGGCGGCGTCCAGGCCGCGCGAACGCAGATAAAACACACTCTCTTCATTCAATTGGCCGATGGTAGCGCCGTGAGTGCATTTGACATCATCCGCGTAAATCTCCAGTTGCGGCTTGGTGTCTGCCGACGCGTCGTCGGACAACAAAAGGTTTTTATTCGTTTGCTTGGCATCCGTTTTTTGCGCGACCGGATGAACGTAAATCCGACCATGAAAGACCCCCTTCGACTTGTCATCGAGAATGCCGTTGAAATACTCGTGGCTCGCGCAATGCGGCTGCGCGTGCTCGACAATCATATGATGGTCGGCAAGCTGTTCACCGCGCGTAAGATACAGCCCGTTCAGCACACATTCCAATCCTTCGCCAGCCAGATTGGCACGAATGTTGGTGCGGGATAACCTGGCACCGAGCGAGAATGAGTGGATATTCACGTTGCTGGCGCGCCCGAACTCGCCGGCGATCGTCGCGATATGATAGGCGTCCACCGATTCATCCTGAAGTTTGATGTGCTCGACCGCGGCGTTTTCGCCGGCGAGGATCTCCGTCACCGCGTTCGTGAAATAAGGGATGTTGCCGGTACTGATGTAACTTTCCACGACGGACAGTTTGCTGTTGGCACCGGCGATAACGAGGTTACGCGGCAGAATGGTTTCGCCCTGTTGCGTCGCAGACGAGATGTAAATAATTTGCACCGGCTCGGCGACAGCGACGCCCGGAGGAACAAAGATGAAGGCGCCATCGGAGAAAAACGCCTGATTCATGGCGGCGAAAGCATTGGCCGCCGTGCGCGCATACTGGCCCAAGTGCTTTTCGATGAGCACAGAATCGTTCACCAGCGCGGAGGCAAGACTTTCGATCTTTACGCCAGGGGGCACGGCTTTCAGCATGGAAAGCTTCGCGGAGAAGAATCCGTTCACGAATACGAGCCGGTTGCCCGGCAATTTGGTGAACAACGCTCCATACAGGGCTCTGGTTTCCGCTCCGTTGGCGGCAACCGGAGACGCCAGCTGAAACGGCAATTGTGCGATGGGCGTAACGTTGGTGAAGCGCCAGTCTTCGTCCTTCAAAGTGGGAAAACCCAGCTCAGCGAAGCTCGCCAGGCCAGCTTTACGCACGGGCAACAGCCATTTAGGGTTCGCCGCCGCTTCCAGCCGGCTGAATTGCTTCACGATCGGTTCCACCAGATCACTTGAGATTTTTGGGGTCATAGTCGCCATTCCGTCAAACGAACATACTTCCATGCAATAAGGCGGGGTGCAAGTCTGGACGTACTTGTTTTCGGGGGGAAAACTGGCAACTTGTGGGTCCGATGCTTTCGCAAGACACTGTTTTAGACGCGTTGAAATCCGTCAAATACCCCGGGTTTTCACGGGACATTGTTTCGTTCGGTCTCGTCAAGGAGATTGCCGCTGCGAACGGTGCTGTGAGTGTGACGATGCAGCTGACATCGGCCAATGCCGAAGCCGCGCAACAAATAAGAACTGAAAGCGAGCGGGTGCTGAAGAATTTGCCCGGCGTCAACCATGTCCAGGTCGAAGTCCGCCAACCGGCCACCGGAAACACCACAGCGGGAGGAGCTTTTGCCAATCAAGGCAAAGTTGCGGGAGTGAAGCGGGTCATTGCGATAGCCAGCGGCAAAGGCGGTGTCGGCAAATCAACGTGCTCCGTGAATGTGGCCTGTGCACTGAAACACATGGGAGCACGCGTGGGCCTGCTGGATTGCGATATTTACGGACCGAGCATCCCGTTGATGATGGGTGTGCATGAGCGACCCACGGTCAACGCCGCGGAACAGCTGGTACCGCCAACGGCCCATGGTGTGAAAGTAATGAGCATCGGCCTTTTGATCACAGACGATCAACCGGTGGTCTGGCGCGGACCGATGATCACAAAAACCATCCAGCAATTTCTGTTGTCCGTGGATTGGAGCGACTTGGATTACCTCCTGGTGGATTTGCCACCGGGCACGGGCGATGCGCAGCTCTCGCTTTGCCAGACAGTGCCGCTGGACGGCGGCGTGATCATTACCACCCCGCAGGAAGCGTCGCTCGGGGTGGTGCGCAAAGGGATCGCAATGTTCAACAAGGTCAACGTACCGATTCTTGGCATTGTGGAGAATATGAGTTATTTCACTCTGCCCAACGGTGATCGAGCGGAGATTTTCGGTCATGGGGGAGGAAAAGCCGAAGCCAGCCGGCAGAAAGTCCAATTTTTGGGCGAAGTACCCCTCTTCACTGAAATCCGCGAAGGCGGCGACAGTGGCATGCCAATCATGGTTTCGGCACCGAATCATCCTGCGGGAAAAGCGTTTATGCAAATCGCTAAAACATTGCGAGAGCGGCTGGTTTAAACGGGGGTTCTGTGGTAGATTGCATTCAGATTTCTATTGCCACTTGATTGGCGAAGATTTAACGTGAAATTAACTTATATGTCGAACCCAGCTAAGGAATCATCGTCCACGAATGATTTGCTGAAGAACTCCTCACTTTATCGCGAGTTTCAGGCGGAACGCGAAGAAATACTCCGACACAAGTGGATCGAATCGGAGAAGGCCGGCCGGGATATCGGCTTTGAACAAGCGCTGACGGATTGGATCATCAAACATCGCTCCAACTGGCGCAAAAACCGCCAATCGGCGGCCTCGAATTAAATCGGGCATAATTGAAAAATCATTCCTTTAACGCCGCCCGGCGAGGTGGCGAAGGAAACCATGAACGCAAAACGCAGAACGCGAATCGGCTCCGCCCGGCGGAGTGGCTCGCGGCTTTTTTATGCCTGAATCCACCGTCATCCTGGACGCCGGCGCGATTCAACGCGCGCTCACGAGGATTGCACACGAGATCGCCGAGCGAAACGAGCGTAGCGCGGAGGTGGCTCTCGTCGGCATACCCCAAGGCGGTGTGCCGCTGGCGCAGCGGCTGGAAAAAATCCTCTCGGAGATCTGGAAGCATCCCGTGCCCACCGGGTCGCTGGACGTTTCCATGCACCGCGATGACCTGGACCATCGCGCTGCGCCAAGAGTACATCCAACCATCATGCCCTTCGATGTGACGGGTAAAACGGTTGTGCTGGTGGATGACGTGTTGTTCAGCGGCCGGACCACGCGCGCGGCCATGGACGCACTCAATGACTTTGGCCGTCCGAAAAAAATCCAACTCGCGGTGCTGATTGACCGCGGCCACCGGGAGCTGCCAATCAAAGCGGATTTCATCGGCAAGAATGTGCCAACGGCGGCCAACGAAAAAATCGTGGTACACCTTGGTGAAAAAGACGAAGTGACCCTGGCGCGAACATGAGTTGGACCAAAAAACACCTGCTCGACATAGAATCGCTCACGGCGGAGGAAATTGTGACGGTACTGGACACGGCGCGGGCGTTCAAGATGGTTGGCGAACGCGCCATCAAAAAGGTTCCCGCTCTGCGGGGCAAGACGGTGGTCAACCTGTTTATCGAGCCGTCCACGCGCACGCGCATCAGTTTTGAGCTGGCTGAGCAAAGGTTGACCGCTGACATCGTGAATTTTTCCGCGGATGCTTCGTCCTTCAAGAAGGGCGAGACCCTCAAGGACACGGCCAGAAACCTGGAAGCGCTCAATGCGGATTTCATCGTCATCCGCCACAGCGCGTCCGGGGCGGCGCACTTTCTTTCGCGGGTGGTGAAGTCTGGAATCATTAATGCCGGCGATGGTGCGCACGAACACCCGACGCAGGCGTTGCTCGATGCGTTCACGATCCGGGAGCGAAAAGGGAAAATCGCGGGGCTTAAAGTCACAATCCTGGGCGACATTCTTTACAGTCGTGTTGCGCGCTCGAATATCTGGGCCCTCAAAACCCTCGGAGCCCAGGTCACACTTTGCGGCCCGTCAACGCTTGTGCCCAGGACGTTTGAGCAGATGGGCTGCCGGGTCACGCATAACGTAGACGAGGCGATCCGCGACGCAGACATCATTCATCTCCTGCGCATCCAGCATGAGCGCCAGCGCAAAACGATGTTTCCGGGCATCGGCGAATACACGCAGCTTTTCGGCCTCAACCAGGCCAGGCTCGCAAAAACGAAACCAGACGCCCTGATCATGCATCCGGGCCCGATCAATCGCGGCGTCGAAATTGACAGCGAGATCGCGGATTGCGGACGCTCGCTAATTCTGGAACAAGTCACGAACGGGCTGGCGGTCCGCATGGCGGTTCTGTTTTTGTTGAACGGAGGCAAAGGCCCGCAAGAAATCGCTGGAAATTGAAGATTTCAAAGCAAACGGCAGCGTTTGCAGGACGATCGAAAACCGGAATTTGCGGCTTCGCGTTTAAATCCCAACCGGATGCCACGCGGTCTTAAACTCGACGTGATCAAGAATCCAGTACGGATCCTCCGCCTTTGCCGAAAACCAGTCAACGGCCGAACGTGCAGCGTAACGCTTGAGATTGGTGGCGACTCCGGCCTGCAACTTCACGCTAATTTCCGGAATCGCGGCTCCGTCCACGATCGCGTTCACGTCCATGTGGGTGGCGATGTGCGGAAGAAGCTCGGCGCGTTTGCCGGTGAGCAGGTTCACCACGCCACCGGGCAAATCACTTGTCGCCAGAATCTCGCTGAAGGTCGCGGCGGGCAGCGGGAATTTTTCCGACGGAATGACCACCGCGGTGTTGCCACTCAAGATCACCGGGGCGAGCAGGGACACCAGCGCGAGCAAGGACGGTTCATCCGGTGTGAGCACGACCACAATACCCATCGGTTCGGGCACGGTAAAGTTGAAGTGTGACGACGACACCGGATTCACGCTGCCAAACACTTGAGAGTACTTATCCGTCCAACCGGCGAAATGTACCAACCGGTCGATTGCCAGGGACACCTCGCGCTTCGCCCTGGCCGGGTTGACGCCGGTGGCACGAGTGATTTCGTTCATGAGTTCACCAGCGCGGTTTTGCAGCAGCTCGGCGGCGCGATAGAGGATTTGGCCGCGATTGTAGGCACTGGCCTGGTTCCAACCGGCAAACGCCGCCCCGGCGGCGACTACGGCCTCCCGAAAGTCTTTTCTGGAGGCGTGAGAGAAATTGTCGAGATGACGGCCAGCCGCGGATTTTGCGGGCAAATATCGGCCACTTTCGCTGCGCGGAAATTTTCCACCGATGAAGAGTTTGTAAGTTTTTTTTACGTCAAGTCGCTCGCTCATGACGTCGATTTATTTGCTCTTCCAGGCAACCTGCCCGCAGCCGGCCAGCACAAGAATCGCGCCGCCGATGTAGAGCAACATGGGTTTATCACCGGGTGAACCGGTGACGAGGTTGTTGATCTGGGCGCCGACGGCTTGCGACATATTATATCCCCAGTAAATCAGCAAACAGCCCACAACCAGACAAATCAGGCCGGATATTTTATTCATGGTATTTTGGTTATTTCTTCCCGCCAACGAATCCCAACAACAGCAATAAAATCACAGCTCCCAAAAACGCGCAAATCAGGTTGCCAATGATGCCGAGGAAAGCAATGCCAAGGAGGCCGAAAATAAATCCGCCCAGCACCGCACCGATGATGCCAACAATAAGATTTCCCAAAAGGCCAAAGCCGTGTCCCTTAACCACCGAGCCTGCCAGAAATCCGGCAGCCAATCCGATGAGTATAAACCACACCCAAATCATGTTGAGCATACTCTCGCACTTTTTAGATCAAACGCAAAAGGAATATTAAGGCGGTAAGCCGCCGCCAACGGGGGCCGTAAATCATTTCGCGATGAGTTGGCCCAGGTCGTTCAATTCCTTTGCGTTCAAATCGGACACGAGACAGTAGAACATTCCGTTCGAGTCATAATAAATTACGGAATAACCGCGTCGATTTTCCGTTCCGGACTGAGCGATGCCGGCGTAATTGGCCGGGCAGACAAAGACATTGACGAAATGTTTGTTATGCCGATAAACAAGCGCGGCCACGGTCCGTCCATTCAGATAATCCAGTCGACCACCCACAAGAGGGAAACCGTCAGCAGCCAGATCCTTCACTTGCGGTGCGAAATCAAGTTTCCCGTCGAACCACGGCTTGACGGTATGCTGGTCCGTGGAGGCCACATCGGTTAGATGTCCAACCATGAGCGAACGGACATGGCTCGCCACGGCTTCGTTGAGCAGGCCATCGCGTTGGGAGATACCGGCAGGGCGCAACAGTATGGCCAGCACGGCAAACGCCGTCGCACCGAACGCGAGACTCTTCCATAACCAGAGCCGGCTGAGTCTGCCCGGTTGAGGTTCGCTGCCGGAAACACCGGCGGGCGGGCGGATGTTCTGCCGGACGATTTTTCGCAGCGAGTCAGGAGCGCGATAAGCCAGCGAGGCCTGTTGCAACGCGGTCTTGAGCAAGCGCAGTGATTCAGATTCTGCCGCACAAGCGGGACAGGTTTTCAGGTGGCGTTCCAGTTCAATGCTGTTGGCGGCGTCAAGCTCACCGTCGACATGGGCGTGGAGGAGGAGGCGGATTTCAGCGCAGATCATGCCTCTCCTTTCCGGTTGAGCAGGGTTTGCAGTTGCCGGCGCGCGCGAGCGAGTCGCGACATGACTGTGCCGATCGGCACTTCGGCGACTTCGGCAATTTCCTTGTAAGAAAGCCCTTCCAGTTCATGCAACACCAGCGCCTCGCGAAATTCCATCGGGAGTGAGGCAAGCGCGGAGCGCAAGGCGCCGGCATCGGCGTGGTATCTCCCGGCAGACAGGCCACTTTGGTCTTCGATTTCCGCGAGTTCATCTTCATGGATGGAAACCACCGACTGCGGCCGATTTTTTTTCAGCCATGAATAAGCCGTGTTACGCACGATCGCCAGCAACCACGACCGACTATCACCGCCGCGGTAGCCGCCAAGAAATCGGAACGCCCGCACACTTGCCTCCTGCGCAATATCCTCGGCATCGTGGTCGTTGCCTGCAAGCCAGCGTGCCAGGTTGTAGGCCGCGTCGAGGTGCGGCAGGACAACCCGTTCAAACTGGTCCGATTCGTTGGCACTCACATTCGGTTCCCATTTTAGTCCAGACCGCACGGGAAGGAATTTTATTCCCGGAGGAATAAAATTTCTCGCCGTGAGTCTTGGACTACGAAAATTGAAACAAAAATTCCAATCAATAAATATGAAAACAAGAGAAAAAATCATCATGCATGACCACAACCGGGACGGACTCGACCGCCGCGGCTTCCTCGAATGCATGGCCTGGGCGGGAACCGGAATGCTGTGGACGATGAGCAGCGGTTTGCTCGGCTCGAGCGTGCTGTCGGCCCGGGCGGGCGCGACTGAAATGGCGCGGGGCAGTTTCAGCTTTGTACAGATCAGCGACTCACACATCGGTTTCAACAAAGAAGGCGTCAATACGGACGTGGCCGGCACGTTGCAGGAAGCCATCGCGCGCATCAATGCCCTGCCGCAACAACCGGACTTCATCCTGCACACCGGCGACCTGACACATCTCTCTGATGCGGAAGAGTTTGATACTCTGGATCAACTGTTGAAAGGGCTGAAAACGAAGGCGGTGTTTTTTGTGCCAGGGGAGCACGATGTGACGGGTGACAACGGAAAGCTTTATCTCGAACGCTTCGGCAAAAACTCGAAGGGCAGCGGCTGGTATAGTTTTGATCATCAGGGCATCCACTTCATCGGCCTGGTCAATGTCGTGGACATCCAGCAAAACGGACTGGGTTCGCTGGGGACGGAACAACTCGCCTGGCTCCAAGACGATCTGAGCGGCCGTTCGAGTGAGACGCCGATTGTCGTTTTCGCGCACATACCGCTTTGGGAAGTTTACCCGAAATGGGGTTGGGGCACGGATGACGGCGCGCAAGCTTTGAACTATTTGAAACGCTTCGGCTCGGTGACCATCCTCAACGGCCACATTCATCAGACCATGAAAAAGGTCGAAGGCCGCGTGACCTTTCACACGGCGATGTCCACCGCCTTCCCGCAACCCGAACCTGGCAAGGCACCCAAGCCCGGCCCCATGAAAGTGGACGCCGGCATGTTACGCGATCATCTCGGCATCACTGACGTTAATTATCTGGAAGGAACAAATTCACTCGCCATCGTGGACACAACCCTCAGCTGATTTTGCATCGTGAAGAAATTACCCTGGATTTTGTCGCTGGCGTTGTTCTGTCTCGTCTCAGGCGCGCAGGATAACGCCCCAATGCAGACCCCGTCGGCAGGCAATTCCACGAATTCAAATCCGACGCCGGGGCGTAAGTTGTTTTTGAAGAATTGTGCGCATTGTCATGGTGCGGATGCGCATGGCGATGACGGTCCGGACTTGCATGGTCTGGATGACTCCGACAAATGGATTGCCAACCGGATTCGCAACGGCAAGAAGGGCCAGATGACCGCGTTTGCAGGGAAACTCCAACCGTCGGAGATCGAGTCGCTGGTGGCGTATCTCCGGACTTTGAAATAGTGGGCGTCAACATTGGGTCGATCAGTCAAGCCGGCAATACGCTGCCAAGCCTTGCAAACCACCTTCGCGGCCAAAACCGCTTTCCTTATATCCGCCAAAGGGACTTGATGGATCGAACTTGTTGTAGGTGTTGGCCCAGACGACGCCGGCGCGGAGTTTATTGACCAGTTTGAAAATCTTACTGCCTTTGTCCGTCCACACACCCGCGCTTAATCCATAGGGAATGTTATTCGCACGCTCGCAGGCCTCCTCCGGCGTGCGGAAGGTCATCACGCTCAATACCGGGCCAAAGATCTCTTCCTGGGCCACGCGATGCGCATGCGTCACGCCGGTCAGAAAGGTCGGCGGAAACCAATATCCTTGAGACGGAAGATCGCAGCGCGATTGCGTCACCGCCGCACCTTCATCCACGCCGCTTTGCACCAGCATTTTGATTTTTTCCAGTTGCGAGCTGGAATTGATCGCGCCAATGTCCGTGTTTTTATCGAGTGGATCGCCCACGCGCAAAGTTTGGATACGGTCGCGCAATTTATTAATGACCGTTGAGTAAATGCCTTCCTGAACGAACAGACGAGATCCGGCGCAACATACATGCCCCTGGTTGAAATAGATTCCGGCGATGACACCTTCGATGGCCTGGTCCAGCGGAGCGTCTTCGAACAGAATATTCGCCCCCTTACCACCAAGTTCGAGGGTGAGCCTTTTCGTCGTACCGGCAACCGCCTGCGCGATCCATTTACCCACCCCGGTTGAACCGGTGAAGGCAAGTTTTTGAATACCCGGATGAGTGACGAGCGCGGCGCCGGTCTCGGCCGCGCCGGTCACGATGTTGACGACTCCATCCGGCAATTCCGCTTCCCGAAAAATCCCCGCCAGCCGCAGCGCGGTGATGCTGGTCGTCTCCGCCGGTTTCAACACCACGGTGTTACCGCAGGCGAGTGCAGGCGCAATTTTCCAGGCTGCCATGAGCAGGGGAAAATTCCATGGTATGATCTGGCCGGCCACGCCGAGCGGATGCGGCGTCCTGCCCGGGAATGCGTATTTTAATTTGTCGGCCCAGCCAGCGTGGTAAAAGAAGTGTGCGGCCGCGAGCGGCAAATCCACATCGCGGCTCTCCTTGATGGTCTTGCCGCCGTCAATCGTTTCGAGCACCGCGAGTTCACGTGACTTCTCCTGAATGATCCGGGCGATTCGATAAAGATATTTTCCCCGCTCGCGCCCCGGCATCTTGCTCCACACACGATCATAGGCGCGCCGTGCGGCCGCCACTGCCGAATCGACGTCTTGAGCATTTGCCGAAGCGATCCGCGTGAGCGTCTGCTCTGTCGCCGGGTTGATGGATGGAAAGTATTTCCCCGAGGCTGGCGCCACGAATTTGCCGTTGATGAACAATTCGTGCCTCGGCGCGATGACGTAATTCCTGGAATCTTCCGGCGCGGGAGCGTAATCCCACTTGCAGCCGAAGTTTAGCCGGCGTTCCTTCAACGGCACGACGCCGTGGCTGGCCGCAACCGCGCGCCTGGCAGGGAGTTTCATCGATTTCAACTTTGATTTCATTTTGGGGCGGAATTGACTGAATCCTGCAGAATTTGCTCTTCAAAAATTTTGACTGGCGGCGGCACCGGCTTTTGATTTTTTAAACACGGTTAATTTTGTTTCCATCAAGGGAGCGAAAAATAATCGGCGCTTTGATAATTTCCGTCCACGATTTTGGCGATTTGCATAAGCAAGTCGTTGAGCAGTGTGCTGGCGCCGAAGCGGAAGAGTTCGGGTGCGAGCCAGTCGTCGCCCAGCGTTTCCTTGACCATCACGAGATAGGCCAGCGCCTGTTTGGAAGTACGGATGCCTCCGGCAGGTTTCATGCCGATGCGGATGCCGGTGGCGAAGAAATGATCGCGAATGGCTTCAAGCATCACCAGCGTAGCCGGCAAGGTGGCGGCGGGTGAAATCTTGCCGGTGCTGGTCTTGATAAAATCTCCGCCAGCCTGCATGGCAATTTCACTGGCCCGCCGGACATTGTCGTAAGTGACGAGCTCGCCAGTTTCGAGAATGACCTTCAAATGGGCGGCACCGCTGGCTTGCTTCGTGGCGGCAATTTCATCGTAGACTTTCGCGTGATCGCCCGCCAGAAAAGCACCGCGGTCAATGACCATGTCGATTTCATCAGCGCCGTCAGCCACCGCGCGGCGGACTTCCTCCAGCTTGGTGCGCAGGGGATATTGGCCGCTGGGAAATCCGGTCGCCACAGAGGCGATGCGAACGGGAGAATTATCGCCGAGGAGAACCCGGGCATGTCGGATCAGATTCGGATAAATGCAAACAGCCGCGCAAGCCGGCACATCATATTTGGCCTCGGCCGGCCGGACCGCTTTGCGGCACACATAAGCCACTTTGCCCGGCGTGTCCTTGCCTTCGAGCGTGGTGAGGTCGCACATACCGACCGCCATTTTGAGTCCGGCCAGTTTGGCACTTGTTTTAATGCTGCGTTTGGTGAATGTGGCAGCCCGCTCCTCGACCATCACCTGGTCGACGCCTGGGTATTTACTCACAGCCTTCG
>JBEKMT010000059.1:0-24591 GCA_050008355.1 Verrucomicrobiota bacterium | reverse complement strand
GACCGACTGCCGGTTAACACAGACACCTTCATATCCAAGCGGGATTCTGGTCGCGGGATCGGCTGCCGTCAATGTGGTTTAAAACAGTGCGCAATGAACAGCCACATCAAACCGAATTTATGGAAGCCATACAGCCAAATTGAAGGGGACGCAGGAGTTTGAGAAGCTTCAACGACTTGCTGAGGTCCACGCTCCTGCCAGTTTAATGACTGAAGGTAGAAGCCGATTTTCGCATCAGTGAGACTGCGATGCTTTCGCGATGTTACACGCCAAGAAAGGGTTTAATCCAAACGGCATGATGACAAGAGCGATTCTAAACCGGCAACAGATTGATCTGCTCGTTCTCCCGCTCAGTGGCTTCACCCAGGCTCTGGGAGTTTCGTTTGCGGCGTTCAATGATGTGTTTGTTCAACACCGGATCATAGGGTACCGGGTAATTGCCGTCGTAGCACGCCATGCAAAACGATTCCTTGGGCAGACGGGTCGCCGCCACCATGCCTGCTTGTGAAAGATAATGCAGAGAGTCGGCGTTCAAGTATTTGCGGATTTCATCGACGGTGTTGTTCGCGGCCATCAACTTGGTGCGGTCGGGGAAATCGATGCCATACACGCAGGGATTCATATGAGGAGGACAGCTTACGGCCACATGAACTTCCCTGGCACCTGCTTCCTTGAGCGTTTTGACACGCGACCGGCAGGTCGTCCCGCGCACGATGGAATCGTCCACGATCACGACGCGCTTGTCCTTCACGAGGGACTCAATGAGGTTCAACTTCACACGCACATTGAAATCGCGGATGAGCTGAGTTGGCTGCAGGAAACTGCGTCCTACGTAGTGGTTGCGGATGAATGCCATTTCGTACGGGATTTGGGATTCCTCGGAATAGCCCATCGCGGCGCAAACGCCGCTGTCCGGCACGGGAATGACGAGATCGGCCTTGATGTTATGCTCGCGGGCCAGCTGGCGGCCCATTTCCTTGCGCACATCATAAACGGTGCGCCCGCGCAGCACGCTGTCCGGCCGCGCGAAATAGACATATTCAAAAATGCAGAAGGCTTCGCGCTTATGCTCTGGAAATGCCTGGATGCTAATCAACCCTTTCTCGTTGATGATGACGATCTCGCCCGGTTCCACATCGCGGACAAACTCAGCATGGATCAGATCAAGCGCCGTTGTTTCGCTGGACAACACCCACGCTCCGTTGACGGTGCGGCCGATCGACAGGGGACGGAACCCGAATTGGTCACGCGCGCCAATCAACTCCTTTTCCGTCATGATGACGAGTGAATACGCACCTTCGATGCGCCGCAAGGTCTGTACCAGCGTGTTCTCCACGCCGTTGATCGTCGGCTGCGCGAGCATCATCAAGATGATTTCGCTGTCCACCGTCGTTTGAAACGGGACGCCTTTATTTTCAAGGTCATCGCGCAAGCGTGCCGCGTTGGTAAGGTTACCGTTGTGGGCAATGGCGATCTGGCCGCGCACACAATCCACCGTAAGCGGCTGCGCGTTTTTCAATTGTGACGAACCGGTCGTGGAATAGCGTGTGTGGCCGATGGCACGGTCGCCGACAAGGCCGTGCAGAATCTCGCCATTGAAAATCTGCGGCACGAGGCCCATGCCGTGATGCTTGTAAAACCGGCCATCGTCGCAAGTGACAATGCCGGCACTTTCCTGCCCGCGATGTTGCAGGGCATAGAGTCCGTAGTAAGTCAGTTCCGCAGCATTCGGATGACCGAAGATGCCGAAAACGCCACAGTAATGTTTTGGATAATGTGCTTGGGATTGCATCGCGCGTGCGGCTGAACTTTTCCATAGAAAAGCACGTGGCGCAAGTTTGAACGGCAGCGAACATTGTCAGCCCGCCAGAGAAATTTACCTGGCGGCAGGGTTCGTCGGCACTGTCACATCAGTATTAGTCGAGGTTCCGACTGTTGACACGGTAGCGACGGCATTGGTTTCTGCCGGCATGCCGAGCTGGGTGCGCAATACGGCGCGGGCGGCATAAGGAAAACCGTTCTGGGGATCAAGCACATCCCGCAGAACGCTTTGCTTGAGCTGGTTAAACTTTGGCAACGGGACTCGCGAGGAATTCGTGCCGCCGATGCCGGTTTTCGCGTCGTAGTGAATATAGATTTTTTGGACCAACCTCTGGAAGCCCTCGTAACGGTCGTCGGAACCGAGCGCCAGCTCCCGATAGGCATTGATCATCAGTCCCTGAACCACGGCCGTGGTGCGCTCCTCCGAAGTGTCGCCCAGCTCAGACTGTACGCGCCGCACGGCATAATCATCCATCGTCATGGTCTTGGGGAACGAAGTCGGATCGCCATCCATGATGGGTTGATCCGGATATTTATCACTCAAGATTCGATACCATTTTGACGCCTCGCCAATGCGATTATTCTCATAAAGGAAATAAACTGCGTCGCGGAGGAAATTACGGTGCGCCTTCAAAATGCCATTTTTCTGATTGGGCTGGGCTTCCTCGTCATACTCCTTCACATAGGATTCGTTGGCCTTGTCCACGAGATCGAGATTGGGGCCGAGAGAATAGCCCTGGTCAAAGGGGTCGGCAATGTAGCGGCCGTGGTAAAACGACTGCTGCATGGACTGGTAAATAATTCGGCGCAACATGATCAAATCGTCCGATTTCACCTTGTCGGGATTTCTTTTAGCCGCGTCGAGTCCTTTGGCCCCCCAATAAATCGCATGGGATTCGGGCAACCGCCAGTCAAGCGGCCCCCACTCTTCATTTACCTTTTCGGCAAATACCGGATCAATCTTGTATTTTACGCGCAACAGAACGACATTGGTCTTTTGCTCCGGCGTCTGCGGATTGAGCAGCGCGGCAAAGTTGGTGCCGCCCGGACCGAAAAAAGGCGACATCTCCTTGAACCATTCGGTTTTGTAGTAAATGTTGGCGTCGTCCAGGTTCGCGCCCATCTTGTGCTGGTAATCCCAGGCGAGTTCGCGGTAAATCAGGACGTCGTCCGGGTTGTAGTAGAGTCCCTTGTCACGCAACAGGGTGATGCCGTTGTACACCCAGCGCCAGCGGTCGGGAAAATCCTTGAATTTGACAGAAATATTGTAAGACATATTCCAGCCTTGAAAAACCCAGACCTGCGAAAAGTGGGGCTCCAGGTCGGTGATCCAATTCGCGAGTTGGGCCGCCTCAAAAAATTTGTCGTCCTGTTGCAGATCATTTGCCCGGATCCAAAGGAAATTCGAAATCAGACCGCGAAAGCCGCCGAGCGCCACGGTGGTAAAAGCCAGCATTGGCGGCGCATTATCCAGTGTGGCCATATGCGTCATGCCCAGCTGGTCGCGGTCGACATTCAATGATTTCTGGACCTGGCCGGCGCCAAATATCAGCAGTGCCATCAGCCCGAGCAAAATCAATTTTTTAGCGCGCGCGTTCATGCCAGTTCATTGTGTTCCCTGCGCGCTGGCCAGTTCGCGCCGGCTGAAACAGAAAATACCCAGCAGCGCAAAGAATCCGCCGAGCATGACGACAATCTGAACAAAGGCCGTGCCGAGCTCAGTCCACGTGACGCTGCGCCCGGTGCTTAAGGCATCGATCGGCGAATAATTCTGCACCAGCTGGACTACCGACAAGATTCCTTTGAATGCCGGAATCAAAACCACATCCGCAACTGAGTGACCCGCAATTCCCTTTTCATCATTGCCCGCCGCAACGGTTCCGGAATCAACGGCCTCGGACAAGGTACCACTCGACAACACCACCGTCAGCAGCGCCAGCGAGAAAAAGGTGGCGACGGGGAACGAGAGGAAACTGGCGGCCATCAGGCCCAGTGCCGCCATTAAAGTGAGCCAGAAAAAAATGATCCCCAGCCCGCGGATAAAATTCACCGTGAAAGTGGTTTCGGGATACAACACTTCAATCCCGTCCGCGAGTGGAAACAACAACGCGGAGTTGTTCGGATTGGCCACCACAATGGTCATCACCCCGTTTTTGTCAAAAAGATTGGCCGGAATCGGGAATTCGTAAAAAGTGTCCTTCGCGACACTCATCGTGTCGCTCTGCCAGTAGTTGGTTGAATCGGCGTCGCCCACCTGCCAGGCAAGCAGGAACGTGCCGGACAAACTTTGGTTCGCTGAATTAAATTTCACGCGCAGCTGCATGGGCTTGTCGTGCAGATAGTTTTTGGCGAACCCGAGGTCAACCTGCCAGGATCGCGTGTAACCCGGCGGCACCAGTTGAAGATCTCCCTTGACCTGTTCACGAATTTGCTGGCGCACTTCCGGCAAATCCGCCGACCGGGCCAATTCCGGACTGCTTTTCAGTCGATTCTGCAAGACCAGTTCGGTCTCCGCCTCAATTTCCGCGTCGTATTTCCGTGGTTTCGCCGAACCGCGTGCGACCAGGACCTGTTCGCGCAGGATTTTTTGCTCTGCCGCCGGCAATTTGGTGGCGCGCCATTCCAGCAAGCCAAGGACGCAACCGCCGGAAATCGCCAACAACGCGGCGTTCAACGAAACAATTCCCAGCCATTTCCCGATCCAAATCTGCCAGCGAGCGATGGGCTTGGTGGCAACAACTTGGATCTGACATTCCTCGATATCGCGTGCCAGCGTGCCGCAGGAAAGCCACAGCGTGGAAAACCCCAGGAGGGCAGTGATGGCGCTGAGGGTGTAAGTCAAAATGATCTGGGTAAAGCCGCGTGCCGTACCATCATCCTTGATGACCAGCGGCAGCCCGACGACCGCCAGAATCAACAACGCCGCGATGACCAGGAACAGGCGAAAGCGCAGCGCGGCCTTCCAGGTCAACCAGGTAATGGCGAGGATTCTTTGCATTTGTTTCAGGACGGGTTGGCCGATGAACGCAGATCAATTTTCTCCTGCGAAGACTGGCGCACCCGGCCGGAGAAATTCATTTTTTGTTTCCCAGCAACGACGACAATTTTTCATCCGCCTGGGATAAATCCACCGGTTTTTCTTCCGGTTTGGATTCCGGCTTCGCTGAAGGCGGCGGAGTTGCCTGTGCCAGCGCTTCCAGCTTTTTATCATCCACTTTTGGCACGGCCACCGCCGAGGAAACATTCGCAGCGGGCGCCGCTTGCGCTGGTTGCGGCAGGGACAATTTTTCCAGGACTTTTTCCGATGCCGATGGCTCCTGGGCGCCCGCGCGCAAATACTCAGCCACCCGCGCGCCGGATTGCGCCCCGCTGGTCTCATTCGCGGCACGCGCCCTGGCCACGACATCAAGGAAATAGCTTTCGAGGTTTTGCGTCGGGTTATCCACCCGAACTTCGCCGGTGATGATGTCTTTGCGGATGATCTCCAGGACCCGTTCCAGCGTTTCGCGTGGCAAAACCGGGGTCGTGATGCGCAGTGTGTCTGGCTTGGACAGCAGCTCTTTCAAGGTGCCGGCGGCCTGAATTTTGCCGCCATAATAAATCACCACGCGGTCGCAAACATCCTCGACATCGGAAAGCAAGTGGCTGCTCAGGATGACGGTCTTGCCACGACGCGCCAGTGCGACGATCAGATCCTTCACCTCACGGCAACCGATCGGGTCCAGGCCGGCAGTCGGTTCATCGAGGATCACCAGATCGGGATCGTTGATGAGCGCCTGCGCCAAACCAATGCGGCGCTGCATGCCCTTGGAAAACTCACCGACGGCACGCGTCTGCGTTTGACCGAGACCAACCATTTCCAGCAACTGTTCCGCACGATTATCTCGTTCGCCTTTTGACAGGTGAAAAAGGTTCCCGAAAAAATCCAAGGTTTCGCGCGAGTTCAGATACCGGTACAAATATGACTCTTCCGGCAGATAACCAATGCGCGCCTTGGTCTTGACGTGCCGGGGTGAATGGCCGAAGACTTCGATGTGGCCGCGAGTGGGATTCAGCAATCCCAGCAGGAGCTTGACGGTCGTGGATTTGCCGGAACCGTTCGGCCCGAGCAAGCCAAAAACCTCCCCGCGCCGGACCTCAAAGTCAACGTTATCCACTGCACGTGCCTTCGGGCGGTTCCAAAAATCCTTGAAAACCTTGGTCAACCCGCGGACCGACACGACGACTTCGGCGGATTTTTGAGTTCCGGTTGGCGACGGCAGATTTGATTCGGCGACGGACATAAAGTTCAATCAATCAATTGACCGTCGAAATGACCGGGCGATCAAAATCAAATTTTACCGGCGGCGCAATGTTGTCGGGCATGGATCAAGATCAGGCCAGTTTCGGCGTCAGGCCACCGGCTGGTTTTTGATGCGAACCGTGGTCGTGTCCTGATCCGACGACTTCCGGATGGAAATGTTCGAGTTCCTCACCTTTGCGGACCAGGCGCGCACTGTTGAAAATCACGATGAGTGTGCCGATGACATGCAAAATAGCCGCAGTAATCGGTCCGATATACCCGAAGGCTGACGCCGACAGGCCGACGATAATGAAACAAACGCCGAACGCGAAATTCTGATTGATGACTGCGCGGGTGCTGCGCGAAAGCTTCACGAGAAACGGCAAGCGACGGAGATCGTTGTTCATCAGGGCAATCGTCGCACTATGGATCGCGACTTCGCTGCCCGCCGCGCCCATCGCGATGCCGATGTCGCCGGCGGCCAATGCAGGGGCGTCATTCACGCCGTCACCGATAACGGCGACTTTGTAGCCTCGCGCCTTCATGGCGCGGACGAAATCGACTTTGTTCTGCGGAAGACAGTCGCCTTTTGCTTCTTCACAACCGATCTCGGTCGCCACGCGAGTGGCCACCACCTGGCGGTCGCCGGATATCATCGCCACGCGGCGGACACCGGCTTCCTTCAATTCCGCCAGAGCCTCTTTGGCCTCAGAGCGGGTCTTGTCCTGCATGCCCACCCAGCCGAGGCACTTGCCGTCGCGGGCGACAAAAATCAGGCTCCAGCCTTCAGTTTCACCCAAGTCCACGGACTTCTCGAAGTTGCCGTCGATGCCGTTGTCCTTCAGCCATTGGGCACGCCCCACCAAAATGGAGGAGCCATTGATCTGGGCTTTTACGCCGCGACCAGCGGTTTCGGCAAAATCCTTTGGTTCGGCCAGAGGCACGCCCGCCTCGCCGGCGAGATTGGCCAATGCCTTGGCCGTGGGATGGTTGCTGTATTTTTCCGCCGACGCGGCCAGCAGCAGCAGTTCAGCTGGCTTGGTGTCACCGATCGGTGCCAGGCGGCTGACGGCGAGCTGGCCGGTTGTCAGTGTACCGGTTTTATCAAAAACGAAAGCATTGATCTTTGCGGCGGCTTCGATGTCCGCGACATTTTTGATCAAGATTCCCAGCCGCGCAGCGGCGGAAAGCGCGGCAACCATCGCGGTCGGCGTAGCCAGAATGAAAGCACAGGGGCAGGAAACAACAAATACCGCAATGACGCGGTCAAGTTGATGCGTGAAGGCCCACACCAGCGCGCCAATGACGAGCACGAGCGGCGTGTAAAAACCCATGTACTGATCCACTATTTTCTGGATCGGCAACTTGGTCTGTTCCGCCGCGATGATCAGTTCCCGAACGCGGCCGAGCGTGGTGTCCACACCGGCGCGGCTGACTTTAATTTCCAAAACACCCGTTAAATTTTGCGTGCCGGCAAAAACTTCATCACCCGCTTTCTTGTCAGCAGGCAAGGATTCACCGGTGATGGTCGCCTGGTTGAAAGATCCCTGGCCGGTGACGATGAGACCGTCGGCGGCCACGTTGTCCCCGGGACGGATGCGAATCAGGTCGCCCACTTTGAGCTCGCTGGCGGCGACTTCCTCTTCATTACCGTCTTTTGTGAGACGACGCGCCTTGGTAGGCGTCAGCTTGATGAGGGATTCGATGGAATCGCGTGCCCCCTCGGCGGTCCGCGTTTCGATCAACTCGCCGATCAACATGAAAAAGGCGATGGTACCGGCCATTTTATAATTTTCGGATGCGAATGCCGCGAGCACGGCGATGGCGACCAATTCATTGATGCTTAAACGTCCCACCCGCAAGTCCTTGATCGCCGTGACGATGATCGGATACCCCAGAATGATGGCGCCGATGAATGCGCTGGCGCTCGACAGAGTGGTGCCGGCTTCAAAAAACCAATCGACGAGATAGGCATTGAGAACAAAAATAACGCCCAATACCGCCTGCCACAAATGCACCGTGGAGTGGGAATGATCATGGCCGCATCCGCATGAGTCGTCGTGCACATGCTGGTGATCCTGCTGGCTTAAAAGCGAAGTGACTTGCATAACAAATTTTTTAAATTTTAGATTAAGGATTCGCCGGAGCCTTTGACTGCGGCGGTTCGCGATTTAACATTAACCGAACTTCGGTACTTTTGCCATTGTCGCTGGTGGGTTCCGCCCATTTCTCCACGTTGGTCAATGCTTCGCCCATGGCTTTCACCATGTATTGTTCCGTGAACAATTGCGGGTCACTTTGGTAAAGCGGCAACAGATCGTTAAACCGTTTCGCCTCGGCCACGATATTAGTCACATAGTTGGCGCTGGCGAGAGACGCCTGGTTAATGATGGTCGAGCCTTGCCCATCGGCCTGGCTCAAAATTTGGTTTGTGTAGCTGTTCGCATCAATCAGCATCTTGTTGCGATTCTGACGGGCAATGGTGACCTGGTCAAAAACGGCCTGCAATTGACGCGGCGGGCGGCTTTCCACTGTGCATTGTTCCACCACAATGCCCAGATGCTGCTCTTCCGCCTGCTCCTCGAAACGATCCTGCACGGCAGAACGGAAATCGGTGACGCGATTCAAAAGAATGTCGTCCACCGTAAAGTGCGCGGCGGCGTATAGCAGCGAGTTGTTCAAGACATTCTGCACCGTGTTCGACGCCGAAACAAAGTTGAAGGTAAAGTTAAACGGGTCTTCGATATGATAACGCAGGGTCGCGCGGGAATGGACGATGTTCCGGTCGCCCGTAATCACATAACCGTCAATCGCCGGGTTTAAGGACGGACCGGGCGGCAGCTCCTCACCGCTCAATTCCTGTTCCGGCGTGGTCATCCACCAGCCAATACTGGAGGAGACGACTTGCTGTTCGGTGATCGGAATTTTCACCACTTCATCAATAGGATACGGAAACGACCAGTGCAATCCGGCGCCCAGCAATCGGTCCTCGCCTTCACCCACGGGCTTGCCGAAACGGAGAATCACCGCTTTTTCCTGCGATCCCACCGTGAAAAAGCCGGACCCAAAGAAAATCACCACCATGAGCCCCATCACGATTTTGACGACCATGAAACTGCTGCGCAACGCCTCGGAAAGCGCCTGCGATCCGGCATCCTGCGCCTCCGGCTCCTGGCCATGATCATGGTCGTGACCGTGATGCTGATGGTGTTCGTGCTCGTCGCTCATATTACTGGCTCAGGCTCATGGAATTGGTCGGTAAATGCTGGAACAGGTCAAATGGCGGCGTGCGATCGTCGAAAATCAAAGTCGTCTTTTGATTCAACGACTGTTTCAAGGCATCAATCCGCAACAGAAAAATGTATAAATCAGGATTCTGCTCAAACACGCGCAAGGTTGGCGCCGCCGCCGCTTCCGCTTCTCCATGAATCCGGATAGCCGAGGCTTCCGCATTGGCAATCGTCTCGGCCGCCTGACGATCGGCGTCAGCCCGAATGATGGTCGCTTCTTTTTCACCCTCGTATTGCTCTTTATTAATGAGCAACTGACGATCCGCGATCATGCGCTGGAATACGCTAGCCGTCACGCCTTCCGGCAGTTCGATTTTCTTGAGTCCGAGAAATTCGAGGCTGATGCCATAATCATTCGTGCTCAGGTCCGCCTGCACCGTCGCTTGAATCTGATGTTCAATCTCGTTGAATTTGAGTTGCTTGGGATCGGTATTCACGAGGGATGACAGGTAGTTGGAGCCGAACACGGAATTCTTGGCATTACGCACCATGTTTTCCAATGCCGATTGGGCCTGAGGAATGGAGCCAAGGAATTTCGGATAAAACTTGCTCGCATCCGAAATGCGCCAGCCGGTATAAACGGTGACAATGAGGTTGTTGTTGTCCGCGGTCAGCGTCTCGCTGAACTTGTCCTCAAAATTCTGGATGCGCTGGTCGAACTTATACACCTTCTGGATCGGCCAGGGCCATTTGAAATAGGCGCCCGGCTTGTCGATGTTTTCCACCGGCTTGCCAAAGGTCGTGACAACGGCCACCTCGGACTGGCGCACTTGAAACACAAACAGGAGCAGCACAAAAATCAAGACCAGCACTGCGCCGACGATGACAGTTAAGAGATTTCGTTTCATGGTGAGGAATTATTGGGCACGTTCAAATTTAAGAGGTCGTCGCGGATTTTATCTTCCAGCTCATAGATCAGGACATTCTGCGTATTGGTGATGAGCATGACATACTTCCGCGCGTTGGCCGTCGCCACCGGGAAGGCTTGAAAATATACACGCTGCTTGTAAATCGAGGGAGCGGCGTCATAGGCCGGAATTTGATTGGTGAACAATGCTGCATTCGCAAAGGCAGACGTCTCCAGCTGCACAAGTTCCGCCTGGGCGGCGCTGTTGGTGGTGAAGGCGATGCCATCGGCGAGGGCATTGGTCATGATCGCCTCGGCATGAGCCAGGAGATTCGATGCGATATGCGTCTGACCGGCGCCCACCACTTTCTCGTAGGTAGCCGCCACCTGGCTGGCCGTTGGCGGATGGATGTCTTCCAGGCCGACGAAGACAATTTTCGCCCCGAGCGAGTGAGCATTTGCCGCCGTCTGGATGTCATCGCGCAATACTTGCGCCGCCCGCAAACGATCGCGAGACAAAACCGCGTTCATGTCCGCACCGGCCAGATAATGCACCACCGCCCGCGTCGCCAGATCCTCGAGCAAACCGTTGGGATTGGAATTGGTATAAACCCAGTCCACGATGTTGGTGATCTGGTACTGGATCGGGATACTGACGGAAATCAAGCTGACCGGCGGTGTCTTCAATGTATCATTGGTATCCACATTATCCTGCTGCACCGTGGATGGCTCGCTACTCCCGACCACGAAATTTTGCTCCTGGTTATGCGCCACCGTCCACAAAAGTGTGCTCCCCTCATTCGTTTCCGGCGTATAGCCGACATACATGGATTGGATTTGTTCCGTGCGATAGCGGTAAACTTTGTCCACCGGCCATGGTAACTTAAGGTGCGCACCCGCCGTCAAAGTCGCCTCCGGCTTGCCAAAATGTTCCAGGACGGCTTGTTCGCCGGCATCGACAAAGACGATGCAGGAGGACACCAAAAGGACCGTCAGTTGCAGCAAAACCAGCGCCGGTAGATTTTTAAGGAGCAGCTGGAAGAACCACGTTTCGGAAACCTTGAACCCAAACTGATAATCCAATGCCTGCGCTGCCGTGGTAAAAAGGCTTTCCGGTTGAGCGAGCAAACCGATCAAACGGCTGTCGTAAAGCGGACGGGTGACCTTGCCTTTGAGATGCGGACGATAGATTTCCAGGAGCAGCGTGAGGAGCAGTTCCGCGGCCATCAATCCCAAAAGCACGCACAAGCCCCGCGCCACCCAGACATCCGCCTGCAAAAACTTGCCTTCCACCCCCGCCAGGCCCAGCGCGGTGAACACGCAAATAAACGCACCCGCCAAGAGAAAACTGGAGCTTGGCCGCAGCAAGCGGTGATTCTCCAGCCGCGAAATCGTCACTGAAAAACGTCCAAGCAGGAACAACAACAGGGAAATAATGGCGAAGAGCGAGAGTGCCTGCATCACGCGCGGCAGGATCAATCCGGTGGTTGGCCGGTCGATCCAGCGCCAAAGCAACCACGCGCCGCCGGCCTCCAACACGAGCAGCAGCACGCAAAAACCGGGCACAAAGAATTTTTCGAATTGTTCGCGCGCGCGGCGAGCCGGGAAAACTTCCGAGTCTTTGGCATCGAATAAGGAGGATTCGCCTTTTTTGCGGGCCAGTTCATCCAGCTCCAGCTTTTCCAGCCGCTCATTTTCCTCGAGCCGCATCTGGAACCAGCCAGCAAAGGCAATCAGCACCGTGAGGCCCAGAAAGACCGAGGCCGCCTGCCCGGCCAGTGAATTCACGTAACAAGTGACGGCAAACGCCGCGATAAAGACGATCGCGGCGGCGGCCAGATTCACTACTCCATTTTTCTGAGCGTTGCGTTCCATTTATAGTTCAACCCAATTAACTCAATTCGCGTTCTTCAAATAACACTGCACCTGCGGCCAAGGCCGCACCGGCATAACAAACCGCGTAGCCAAACGCTTTGGTGACATAAGCCCAGTGGAAAGTGCTTTTGCCCATGTTGATCGCGTCGGCGAGCCAGAAAAGCTGCCAGTTTGGAACGACACTGTAAAGCGTCGAAGCCCACCAGGAACCATGTTCCGCCGCCCGTCCGAAGAAATAATCCGACATCAAACCCGTCAGGAATATCGCCGTACAGATCGCAAGAGTCGGGATGGTGTCGAACCGCGTCGAACACGCCAGCGCCAGCGCCGCCAGAACCCAGAGCGCAAACAAGATTAAAATCCCGGCCGGCAACAGGTTCCAGTTCACCACCGCCAGGGTGCTGAGGCTGGACAACTGTTTAGTGTATTGAAAAACCACAAAGGCGGCGAAAGTGGTGAGTGCGACAACCCCGACAACCGCGTCGCTCACAAAGTTCCGGCGCAAAAAGAAATTACTGAACCCGCCCAGCAAATAGGCAAGCAAAACCCCGCCCGCAACGATCCCAATCGCCGGCAAATCGGTTTTGCCGTAAGCGTCGAAGGCCATGCGGCTGGCCAGCAACACCCCGATCATGTTCACATAGGTCAGCACCGTCAGCGCCATTGCCAGTCCGGTAAATTTGGCCAGCAGAAATTGCACCCGGCTGACGGGCTTGGACAAAACGACCAGGGCGGTTCCCGATCGGATCTCCCGAGCCAGCGAGGATGACGCGCTCAAAACCGCCCCGAACAACCCCGACAGAAGCATCACAGCCAACACGGAGTTGTCCACCAGCTTCGGCTCGTCGCCGAAGGCAAAATAATAGGGTACCGCGAGAAAAATCTCAAAAGCCAGGGACCCGGTCATCAACAGCAGGAATACCGGCTGCCGGACCAGTTCCATGAAGGCATTGGCCGAAATGGTGAGGAACTGACGCATCTAAGGTTCTAATAGCTTACGCATCCAGCAAAAAAATACCAGAGGTTATTCCTTCCACAGAGCGCACGTGCTTGAGAATTCCAATGAATTGAGTGTGTGAGTGGTAATTTTGTTCAAAATATAAAACAAAACGGGCGTGGAAGGCCGGATCTACTTCTCCCAGCTTCCCTCAATTCGCAAAAAGGGCGAGCGGTTACGCCATCGCCCGGGAGATGGAATTCCACCAAGCATCGTGGAGGTCAACCACCGGGGAAGAGAATTCGCCGTCCGCAGTTTTCACCGTCAGTTTCTCACCGCCGACCTTGCCGATCTGCACTGCCGGAACACCCATGAGTTTGGCCCGTTCAACGACTTTGATGGCATCCATTGACTTGCAGGAAATAACCACGCGCGATTGCGTTTCGCCAAAGAGCAGTGCGTCGAGGCGAACTTTCGAGGGGGACGGCACATCCCCTTCCGCGATATGGGACAAATCAATCTGTGCGCCAATCAATCGCGGTGTTTCGCGGGCGACGAGCTGGCTGATACAGCTTTCTGCGAGGGCGACCGCCAGGCCACCTTCGCTGCAATCATGAGCGCTTTTCACGAGGCCGGATTGAATCAACCCGATCAGGGTAGTATGCAGAGTCTTCGCGGTTTCCAGATCACAACGCGGCGGCGAACCTGTTTTCCGACCGTGGAGGACTTGCAGATAGGCGCTGCCGCCGAGTCCCAGAATCGGATCCGTCAGGTCGACGGGGGTACCCAGCAGGATGATGGCATCGCCTTCGTCCTTGAACCATTGCGTCGTGACATGCTCCAGTTTTTCAACGATGCCGACAACCGCGACGGTAGGCGTCGGGTCGATCGGGCCGCTGGGATTTTGATTATAGAGCGAACAATTGCCGCCCGTGACCGGCGCATTAAACGCTCGGCAACCATCAGCCAGGCCGCGCACGCTTTCGCGGATCTGCCAGAATAATTCCGGCTTGTGCGGATTGGCCATGTTGAGATTGTCCGTGGCACCGAGCGGAATCGCCCCGCTGCACGCCAGATTGCGGCATGCCTCCGCCACCGCGGCCTTACCGCCCTCATACGGGTCGAGATAAACGTAGCCGCCGTTGCAATCGACGGTCATCGCGAGATATTTCTCCGCGACTTTGGCGTCACCCACTTTGGCCGCCAATTCGGCGCTCATCACGGGCAAAGAATCGGCCTTAATACGGATGACCGCGGCGTCGCTGCCGGGCAGAACGAGAGAGCCATCGCGGACTTGATGATCATATTGGCGATAAACCCAGTTCTTGGAGGCAATTGTCGGCCACGCCAGCAACTTTATTAAATCTTCGGCCGGCGCAGTGGTGTCCACGATGCCATCCAACCGAAAAGCGCGAACATCTTTCAAATAAGCGGGCTCCTGCGCCTCGCGTTGATAAACGGGCGATTCGTCGGCGATCTTCTTGGCGGGAATATCCACGACGAGCTTGCCGCCGTGACGCACGATCATGTGGCCGGTGTCGGTGATGATTCCGATCTCAGACCACGGCAAATCCCATTTGTCGAAAATACGCTTTACCTCTTCTTCGCGGCCCTTGTGAACGACAATGAGCATGCGTTCCTGCGATTCTGAAAGCATGATTTCGTAACTGGTCATGTTTGGCGCGCGCTGTGGCACTTTGTCCAATTCGATCTCAATGCCGGTGCCGGCGCGTGCCGCCATTTCGCATGTGGAACAGGTCAAACCGGCCGCACCCATGTCCTGCATTCCCGCGACCGCGCCGGTGGCGAGCAATTCGAGGCACGCTTCGCACACGAGTTTCTCCATGAAAGGATCGCCGACCTGCACCGCGCCACGCTGTTGCTCGGCGGATTCCTCGGTCAAATCCTGTGAGGCGAACGCCGCCCCGGCCAGACCATCGCGCCCAGTCGCGGGACCGACGTAAAACACGGGGTTGCCGACGCCCCTGGCCGCACCACGCGTGATCTGCTCATGGCGCAACACACCGAGACAAAAAGCATTCACGAGGGGATTGCCTTCGTAGCTCTTGTCGAAATAGACCTCGCCGGCAATCGTAGGGATGCCGAAACAATTCCCGTAATGCGCAATTCCGCCGACCACGCCGCTGAACAAGCGACGCACATCCGGATTAGAAATTTCACCAAAACGCAGGGAATTCACGGCGCAAATCGGCCGCGCACCCATGGTGAAAATATCGCGCACAATGCCGCCGACGCCGGTGGTCGCGCCCTGAAACGGCTCGACCGCGCTGGGATGATTATGCGATTCGATCTTGAAAGCGATGGCCATCCCGTCGCCGATATCAATGATGCCGGCGTTTTCCTCACCCGCGCCGACAAGAATCTTTGGTGATTTGGTGGGGAATGTTTTGAGCAGCGGGCGGGTGTTTTTGTAGCTGCAATGCTCGCTCCACATCACCGAGAAGATCCCCAATTCGGTATAACTTGGCACGCGGCCGAGGATTTCCTTGGCGTGGGAGTATTCGTCTGGTGTGAGGTTGTGTTTGGCAACCAATTCCGGGGTGATGGCAGGTTCGGTCATTTCAAAATTTCTTAATCAATAGGTTTGCGAATTATCTCCTCCGCGAATGCGGACCATGTTGATTCGCTGTTTACATCAAATACCAGCGGTTTCAACACGGTATCGGGCATGTCATCAATGATGATGTCTGGTTTGGCCAAAAATCCCTCGAACAAACCTGTCAGTCGAGGTAATGCCACATTTTTCCTTTCAAAACTCATCGAAAATCATGCCCCGCGGCGAACACTCTTGTTTTCCAAAACCGCAAACACACTTTCGAAAATCCATTTGCCGTCGTCACTGCCGAGCAGCGGCTCGCAGGCGCGTTCGGGATGGGGCATCAAGCCGGCGACATTACGGCGCACATTGCAAATACCGGCAATGTTGAGCAGGGCACCGTTGGGATTTGCCGTTTCGGTCACGTTTCCGCCTGCATCACAATATTGCCACAAGATCTGGTTGTTCGCCTTCAGACTGGCAAGCGTGTCATCGTCGGCAAAATAACACCCTTCGCCGTGGGCGATGGGAAGGCGGAGAACTTTGCCGGCCGGAATCTTATTCGCAAACGGTGAATCCGTCGTAATCGTTTTTAGAAAAATATCCTCGCAATGAAACTGCAGATCGCGGTTGCGAATCAAGGCGCCGGGTAGCATGCCAGCCTCGGTGAGCACTTGAAAACCGTTGCAAACACCGAGGACCAGGCCGCCGTTATCGGCAAATTGTTTCACGGCCTGCATCACCGGGCTGAACCGGGCGATGGCGCCGCAGCGCAGATAATCGCCATAACTGAACCCACCGGGAATGATGACCGCGTCGATGTCTCCAAGCGAAGATTCCTTGTGCCATACGAGGCGCGCGGCATGGCCGAGCAGGCGGACGGCGTGGACGGCGTCCTGATCGCAATTGCTGGCGGGAAATTGTAAAACAGCAAAATTCATATTTTAGGTTGCCACAAGGAACAAGGTTCGAAGCGAAAATGAATCAAAATTGACCACAAACCACGCGCCAGGCGGCTGAAATCATTCAATCTCCAATCTATAATCTTCAATCACCGGGTTGCTCAGCAACTTGTGCGCCGCCTCGTTCAGGGCTTTTTCGGCGACGGCCTTGTCGGTGCCGGGCGCGAGATCGATCTCGATATACTTGCCGATATGGACACCGGTGACATCGTTATAACCCATGTGGGCCAGTGCGTTCTGGACGGTTTTGCCCTGCGGATCAAGGACGGCTTTTTTTGGAGTAATGATGATTTTGGCTTTCATGCGCGCCCGCAGAGTTTCAGGTCTCAAGTTTCAAGTTTCAAGTTTGAAGTGAAACCAGTTCATCAAACCAAATAGCCCGTGCGGCTTGGACCATTGTTTTACCACCCCAGGCCTGCAAAAACCCTTGTTTACCGAGGAAAGATGGGCGTCCCATCACTTTGTGGCCCATTTTGCGTCCCGGTTGCACAAGCACCATTGAATTTTCCCGCCACTTGCGGCATGGTGTCAGCCATGAATAGTGCAATCTCTGCGGAGGTCAAACCCGACGTCAACGTCAAACCAGCCGTCAACAGTGAAACACTTGAACCGTGTTCCATTATCATTTTCGGCGCGAGCGGCGATTTGACGGCGCGCAAATTAATCCCGGCATTGTATCACCTGTGCAAAGACAAGCAAATGCCGCCGGCCTTCCGGATCATCGGCTTTGCGCGGCGCGAGAAAACAGACGAATCGTGGCGGCAGGAATTGCGCGCCGCTCTGGATCAGTTTTCGCGCACCAAACCGGTGGACGACAAACTCTGGGACGAGTTTTCAAAGAACATTTTTTATTGCGTTGGCGACATGACGGACGCGGAGGCTTACGCGAAGCTGGAACAGAAATTGACTTCGTTCGGCCAACCGCAGCTGCGGCAAAACCTGCTTTTTTATCTCGCCACGCAACCAAGCCAATTCGGAATCGTCGCGGAACAATTGCATCTCGCCAAACTTCTGGTGAAAAACGGCGGGTCGAGCGCCGGCCGGATCATTGTGGAAAAACCGTTTGGCCGCGATCTCGCGTCCGCGCAGTCACTGAACCACGAACTTACCCGGTTCGCGAATGAATCACAAGTTTTTCGCATTGACCATTACCTCGGCAAGGAAACGGTACAGAACATTTTGATGTTCCGCTTTTCCAACTCCATTTTCGAGCAATTGTGGAACCGCAATTCCATTGACCACTTACAGATCACGGTCAGCGAGAAACTCGGTGTCGGTGACCGCGGCGGCTACTATGAAGAAGCCGGCGCCCTCCGCGACATGGTGCAAAACCACATGTTGCAAGTGCTCTCACTCATCGCAATGGAACCGCCGGTGTCGCTCGAAGCGGAAGCCGTGCGCGATGAAAAGGTGAAATTGCTCAAATCCATCCGGGCGCTGACGCCCGCCGATGTTGCGAAACAAGTCGTGCGCGGGCAATACTTCGCCGGTTCGGTAGACGGCCAGCCGCGGCCCGGCTATCGCCAGGAGCCGAAAGTGGATCCCAATTCGAACGTCGAGACTTTCGTCGCCATGCAGCTGTTGATTGACAACTGGCGCTGGAGCGGCGTGCCGTTTTATCTGCGCACGGGCAAAAACCTGCCGATGAGCGCCAGTGAAGTGCGCATCCAATTTCGTCCGACCCCGAATGTTTTGTTCGCCGCGCAATGTGGTTCACATCTGGACGCAAACGCGCTCACCCTGCGCTTGCAACCCAACGAAGGCATCTCCCTCCACTTCAACGGCAAGGTTCCGGGCATGAGCCTCGGTGTACGGCCGGTCCGGATGCATTTCAGTTACGATTCCGAATTCGGTGCCTATACACCGGAAGCTTACGAACGCCTCTTGCTGGAAGCCATTTCCGGCGACGCAACATTGTTTATTCGGCGCGATGAAGTTGAAACCGCGTGGCAAATTGTGGACTCCATCCGCGCCGGCTGGCAGAACAAGCCGCTTACGAACCGGGAATTTTACGCCGCCGGCACTTGGGGCCCGATCGCCGCGGACGATCTTCTGGCTCAGAGTGGTCATGAATGGCACGAACCACATGTGATAAAATGAATTAATTTGGCAGGGGCGGAACGGAACCGCCCCGGATTTTTGTAAACGGAATTATTCAGATTAATTTTATGAAAAATTTCGAACTTATTTTCTTCTCCAACCCCGATGAACTTGCCCGGGCGGCCGCCAGCGCCTGGCTCTCTGAAATCGAACCAGCCAGCGGTTCCGTTGTGCCCTATTGCGTGGCCCTTTCCGGCGGACGCGTCACACAAAAATTCTTCACGGAGATAGTCCAGGAATTCCGGGGGTTGAAAACCGGGAATGGCTTTGCAAAGAATCTTCATTTTTTTTGGGCCGATGAACGTTGCGTTCCACCATCGGATCCGGAAAGCAATTTCAAGATGGCCAACGAACTATTATTCGTGCCGTTGAAAATCGGGGTAAATCAAATCCACCGGTTACGCGGAGAAATTCCGCCGCAGGACGCTGTAGAATTGGCAGCAGAGGAACTTTGTAGTATCGCAGTGACAAAAAGCAGTAATCAACCTGTTCTGGATTTAATTTTACTCGGGATGGGTGAGGATGGGCACGTGGCATCATTGTTCCCAAATGTACCGATCCAGGCCGCTGACAAAACTGCCCCATTTTTGGTCATTGAGAATTCTCCAAAGCCGCCGCCTACGCGTATTTCCTTGAGTTACACAGCGATTGCAGCCGCAAAAAAAGTATGGGTGCTGGCATCGGGAGCGGGCAAAGCTGCGGCTTTGAGCGAATCGATCAGTCCTTCCGGAACTACCCCGCTGGCACGCGTTTTACGATTGCATCCCGGGGTGAAAATTTTTTCCGATATCACTCCGATTTGACAATTGTAACTGGATGGTTAATTGTGAGCAGGTAGGGCTATTTGAAATTCTCGGACGAAAAGGGCACGGTGAGAGAAAAATTAAAAAAGTGAAATTTTTTTTGAACCTTTGTAACGCGAGTTGCGTCTGAATTTGTGATTGGGATAATTTCGCTGTCCGTTTAGGGTTGGCATAGGGGTTTTGCTCGCAGCGCGGCTCGGACAGCGCCCCCCAAAGTTGGTCGCGCTGCCCTTCTGAGCGCCTTGGTGAAGGCGTATAAACCTTGTCACCGCGAAGGCCGGACGAAAGTCCGGCCTTTCGCACTTTTTGCACGAGCGTTCACAGAAATCGAATGACGAAGACTGTTTTAATCTCTGGTTAATCTGTTTTTAATCTTTGCTAAGTCAAATTTTGATCCGAAACAGAAATGTAAGATAAAACCCTACAAACCCTGCAAGGCAGAATTCAGAGATTGATTAAGGTCCGAAAAGAACTAAAATGCCCAACGCATGAAACATCAGCTCGATTTCGAGAAACCGATCATCGAACTGCAAAACAAGCTGGACGATCTTCGGGCACACCCGGAGAAACATTCGCTTGGAGTCAGCTTTGAAGAAGAGATCCAGCTCATCGAGAAAAAACTGGAGGAAACCCGGCGGCACATTTTTCAGAATCTGACCGCGTGGCAACGTGTCCAACTGGCGCGACATCCCAAACGCCCGTTCACCCTCGATTATGTCACCCTGGCCTTTTCCGATTTTCAGGAATTGCACGGTGACCGGATGTTTGCGGAAGACCGCGCGATGATTGGCGGCTTTGCCCGGCTTGGCACGCATCAAGTAATGGTGATCGGTACACAAAAAGGCCGCGACACGAAAGAAAACATCCTGCGCAACTTCGGCTCCGCACACCCTGAAGGTTATCGAAAGGCGCTTCGCCTGATGCGCCTGGCCAACAAGTTTGGACTGCCCATCGTCAGCTTGATTGATACCGCGGGCGCGTACCCCGGCGTGGCCGCCGAGGAGCGCCACATCGCCGAAGCCATCGCCGTCAATTTGCGCGAAATGACCTTGCTGGAAGTACCAATCATTGCTGCCATCATTGGCGAGGGCGGTTCCGGCGGCGCTCTCGGGATTGGCCTGGCCGACCGGGTTTTGATTTTGGAGAATGCCTATTATTCCGTCATCAGTCCGGAAGGTTGCGCCGCAATTTTATGGAAAGACCGCGCGAATACTGCCAAAGCCGCCGCCGCCCTCAAAATCACCGCCAAAGAGTTGCTGGAACTCAAGCTGGTGGACGAAATCGTTCCCGAACCCCTCGGAGGCGCGCACACGGATGTGGCTGGCAGCGCCGCCAACTTAAAGGCTCACTTGCTTAACAATCTTGAAGACGTCATGGCCCTGCCGGTGGCCGAGCGCTTGAAAAAGCGCTACGAAAAGTTCCGGGCGCACGGGCAATTCAACGAATCGGCCGAAGCGGCGGGAGCCACGGTTTCGCAAACCGCGGCAGCGTAATCCATTCCGGATCGCGGGCCTGGATCACAACCTGCAATCAACAATATTTTGTGCTTTATCCGATTATTTTTCAGCCAATTTTCAAGGACCGAGTCTGGGGTGGGCGGGAACTGGATCTACTTTACGGCAAGAAAATCCCGGCCAGCGCGCCGATAGGTGAATCGTGGGAAATTGCGGACCGGCCGGACGACGTCAGCGTCATCGTCAATGGCGAACTCGCCGGAAAAAATCTGCGCTGGCTCATGGAGAACCACGCGACGGAAATTCTTGGTCGCGCCCGTCCCACCGCCGCCGGTCGATTCCCCCTGCTCTGCAAAATCCTCGACGCCCGCGACAAGCTATCTCTGCAGGTTCATCCGCCCGCCGGGAAGGCAGTCGAACTCCATGGTGAACCGAAGACGGAAATGTGGTTCATCGCCGATGCTGCGCCCGGTGCGGAACTGTTCGTCGGCCTTAAACGTGGTGTCACCCGCGCGGAATTCGAGAAGAAAATCGCCGATGGCAGCGTGGCCGACTGCTTTCATCGCGTGCCGGTCCGTTCGGGAGACACGATGTTTTTGCCGAGCGGACGAGTCCACGCGATCGGCGCCGGCCTGGTGATTTTTGAGATCCAACAAAATTCAGATACGACATATCGTGTCTTTGATTGGAACCGAACCGGTCTGGATGGCAAGCCGCGTGAATTGCACATCGCCCAATCACTCGCCAGCATTGATTTCAAGGACTTTGAGCCGAAACTGGTGGAGACACAATTCGTCACCGTCGGCAGTATCGAAAAGCGGGCTTTGGTGAATGATCCACTGTTCAACATTGAAACGTGGAAGTTGAGTTCCGCCAGCCGAGGTCTCCTTAAGCCGAGGAAAATGCAAATTGTTGCCGTGACCAGCGGTGAGGTTGTCATCAAAGATGGTACAGCCTCTGTAAATCTGTCGGCCGGACAATTTTCGTTGATTCCGGCCAGCCTGGAACAGGCGGAAATTCTGGCAAAATCAAAAGCAATAATATTGACCGTCGAGGCGAACTGATTTTATTACCACAAGGTTCCGAGCGAAGGACTGCGACTGTCCCGCTCCGGTTTAAGACTTTCAAGCCAGAGCAGCCAGCGCAGACGGATGCTCGTGAAGGCACCTGCCTTGGACCATTCATCGGCATATTTGGCGCGGGCAGCATCAAGACGTTTGGCCCTTCGCCCTTCGAACAGCCTTTCCGCGCCGTTGGCTACAAAATCATTTTTCATGGAGGAATCAATTCAGCGACAAATCGTCGGGCATGTGCGCGAGCAGGCGATTTTGCCAGCCGCCTTTGGATTTCAAAATTTTTTGCCACAATTGCTCGGGCGCGGTTTCAAAAACCAGTTCGAGTGACGCGGGAAATGTGAGCCAAGCCTTGCGTTTCATCTCCGTTTCCAATTGGCCCGGGCTCCAGCCGGCGTAACCGGCGAAAAGCCGGACTCTTTTGGCCGACGAAAAGGAACCGCCGACCTCAATGAGTTCATCGAGAGAATGACCCAGCGCGAGGTTTGGCATCACGGCAGCGTCCGGAATAAAACTATCGGTATGCAAAAAGCTCAGTGCGCCGGGCTGAACCGGTCCGCCGAGAAACAAGGGTGATTCTTTGAGTGAGTCGGGCAAGTCCGCCAGGATCATTTCACCGACGGTTTTCCCGAGTGATCGGTTGAGCACCAATCCGAAGGCACCCTCGGCATCGTGCTGGCAGATGAGCACCACGGTGCGCTGGAAAAAAGAACCTCCGAGCTGGCCGCTGTCGAGCAGCAACTGCCCTTTCATGAACTTTTTCTGGCTGGGAATCGCCATTCCTTAATGTCCCCCAAGTTCGCTCCTTTGGCAAATCGTGCAAGGAAATTCGACTACCAAAGCTGATTTCGCTTAATTTGCCGGCAAAACGAGTTCCTGCTCGTTGCCGGAAACGAGGTTCCTGATTCTCACCTGATCATGCTGAATCGCCACACATTGGATGGTGACATTTGTTCCTGCGAGCCGCACGGAATTGACATCATTGAGGAAAAAGGAGTGTCCGTTGATAATGGCCACGGCGGGAGTTCCCCACATTATGCCTTCGAGTTTGAGGACGGACGGCGAGGTTACCGGCAGTCGGGCGGCCGTAATTTGGCTCGAAACCGGCGGGGAGACATAAGTGGAAGCCCGTGCGGAGGGCATTTTAACGTCCCGGACCTCGTCTAAATGGCCCTCCTCCAACCGGGAAGTCACGCCATAACGCATCCAATCGAGGATGTCTTCGAAACCATAATTCTGCTCCGCTTCGATGAACAGTTGCACCTGGCCGCGCGTATAATGGTTTGCCAATACCCGTTTTTTTTCAGCTTCCTCCTGTTGGTCGTCCATCAACAGGTAGCCCATCATTTCACAAAATCCTTCCTCGGCGTCGCGGGCGATACGCGCATGCCGTTCGGGGGACACATTTTCACCAACCCAGGTATGCGAGTATTCGTGGGCGCAAGTCTCCTTCAATTCAGCCTGGGGCAAGCCGGCCATCAAACCGATTTTATACCTCTTTTCCCCGTCCACAGTCACGGGCTCGGTAACGCCCAACAGATCGGGGCTCTCAAAATCATGGCCCATCACTAAAAAAATCGAATTCTCGTCGATGCGATCAATGACTGCGACATCCACATTGGTCGGGAACGAAGTGAACCGGGAATACAGATGATCCAGGTCGTCCTTGACCCCGGCGCAAATCTGCCGGGCATCGTCGTCGTTTATGACCACCGTCTTGGCGTCGCGGGCGCAAAGATAGCGGCCATCGGGCAACGCGAGCTCTTCGCCTTTTTTGATGGGCATGCCGCAGATATAACAGCGCGGCAGGTTCATCATGCAATTGGAACAAACCATCTCCGTCTGACCGGTGAGCTCATCTTTCATGAGATAAATCTCCCCCTGAATTTCCTCACCACAAATGGCGCATCTATCTTCACCCAAGGCGACCCCGGGCCCGCTTGCTGAAATAAACGCCAGCAAAAGGAAGATCCAAAAATTCCTTCCATATATTTTAAAAGGCCGCTTCATCTATAAGAACAGGTGTAGCACCTTCCAAGCCAAGGCGATCCGGGAAAAGTTGACAAGAAGAAGCGGCGCAGAAACCTTAATTTCTGCGCCGCAAATTGAAAGGCTAAGTGCCGTGAATCAAAGCGATTTCACTTTTTTGATAATCGCCGCTGCGTCGATGCCGAAGTGCGCCAGCAATTCTTCCGGTTTGCCGGAACGGGGAATGCCCACCACCGCAAGCTTGTGGACCTTAACACCATCAACGCTTAATTCGCCGGCCACCGCATCGCCAAGGCCGCCTTCGGCGTAATGATCTTCGACGGTGATGACAGTATTGTTCGTTTTTTGGGCAGCCGCGAGAATTTCCTTCTTGCCGAGTGGCTTGATGCTGTAAGCGTCAATGACCGTCACGCTGATGCCTTCGTTCTTCAATGTGTCGGCGGCTTTCAAAGCTTCAAACAACGTGACGCCCGCACTGACAATCGTGACTTTGTCGCCGGCGCTTTGGCGGATCACCTTCGCGCCGCCGATAGGGAATTGTTCATCGTTGCCGTAAATCACCGGCGTTTTCGGACGTGACGTACGCACAAAACAGACGCCC
>JBEKMT010000058.1:0-32729 GCA_050008355.1 Verrucomicrobiota bacterium | reverse complement strand
TTTTACGGGAGCACTTTCAGGATGGAGCGCCCATTTCAGAGGTGTGCCAGAAACATCAGCTTCAGCCTTCGCTGTTCTATAACTGGCAGAAGATTTTCTTCGAGAACGGAACGGCGGCTTTTGAACGCCAGCCGTCCCTATCCCGTGTTGGTTTAGAGGAAAAGAGAATTACCCAACTGGAGGTCAAACTCCAGCGCAAAGACGAGGTGATGGCCGAGTTGCTGACCGAGCACATCCTGCTAAAAAAAGTCTTGGGGAGACCTGAAGCGCCAGTGGGTCGAACATGACACGCGCGATGAGATCGTGGATTTTATGAAGAAATGGTCCCAGAAAACGGAGTTGCCGTTGTGCCGCCTGGTGTGCACGGCGTATCTGGGCCTTTCGAAGTTTTACAACTGGCAGGATCGCTATGGTCGGGCCAACGAACACAACGCCCCGGCGCCCAGAGATTTCTGGCTGGAGCGCTGGGAGGTCGAAGCGATCATCCAGTCCCAGGCTCAATACCCACTGGAAGGTTGCCGGCGATTGTGTTTCATGATGCTGGATCGTGACGTCGTGGCGGTCAGTCCGTCCAGTGTTTATCGGGTATTACGCAAGGCCGGCCTGCTGGGCAAGGCGTTCAAGCCCTCGCGCAAAGGCACCGGCTTTGTCCAGCCATTGCAACCGCACGAACATCGGCACGTGGACATCAGCTACCCTTCCAGCCAGCCTTCACATTGGTGTTCACTCAACATCGAATCCAAGACCCGCTTGGCAGGGGCGAGGAATTCATCGTTCTTCACTTCCCGCGCATCCCAATGACGGTTGGCCGGGGCCGGCGACGTAGAACATGTCCAAGTCAAATTTGTTGATGACGCGATTCAGATGGACATAGATAAACTTTTGGCCCGGTGTCGTCCCCCAGTGTCCAACCACCAATGGCTTTACATCAGAGAGTTTGAGCGGCCGTTTGAGCAGCGGGTTGTCGTAAAGATAAATCTGCCCGACCGACAAATAGTTGGCGGCACGCCAGTAAGCATTCATCTGGTGCAGGAGTTCAGGAGACAGAGTTTTGATTTTCATGGAAAATATTTAATTCGATGGTGACATTGCATCACTCTGAAAATGCCCTCATTGAAGGCAGCAAACCATGGGGTGAATACCCCATAAGATTGAAGCAATTGGGAATGTCGGATCGCTAGTTGGCTACGCTGCCGGATAGCAGCGCAAAACCGAACGCGCAATTGGTCGCATATTCATAAGGCCAATTCAGAGGACTGGATTACCGGGCTGCAACACGGATTGGCCAACGCATTCTGTGCCTCGGTGACTTCGATTATAATCCTGAGCTCCCCTGCATGATGCCGCCGTCCGCAAAAATGGTTGTCGCCGTCATGTAACTGGCTCCATCGCCGGCTAAAAATGCGACTAGATTCGCAATTTCCTCCGGTTTGGCCATGCGCCCCAGCGGAATGGCCTTGTCGAGCTTTTGCATCAAAGCGGGATTTGCCATCGTGGCATTGTTGATCGGCGTGGCAACGGCCCCCGGCCCGACTCCAACCACGAGAATATTGTGCGGCGCTAGTTCAACTCCTGCCGTGCGCGTTAACATTCTCATGCCGCCCTTGGAAAGGCAGTAAGCGGTATTGCCGGGCATCGGCCAGTCCTCATGCACCGAGGTGATATTGATGATGCGCCCGCCGCCGCCTTGTTTGATCATCTGTTGCGCGGCGAGTTGCGTGCCGAAGAATGCGCTCTTGAGATTGATGGCGAGCACTTTTTCATATTGTGCCTCGGTGGTATCAAGAATGGAGGTGCGCGTCTCCACCCCCGCATTGTTCACCATGATGTCAACGCGACCGAATTCCTTGACGGCAGTCGTGAATAAATTATGTAATTCGGCAAACTGACTGACATCGGCTTTCACTGCTATGACACGATCTTTAAGTGCGACAACTTGCTTTTCCAATGGTTCATTTGCTTCCGGATGCACGACGTAATCTATGACGATGTTCGCGCCTTGCCGCGCGAGTTCCAACACGATGGCCATGCCGATGCCGCTATTACCGCCCGTGACGATGGCGACTTTGCCTTTGAGATTCATAATGATTGTTCTTGGTTGATTGTGTTGATGGTTAAGTGGAAATTTTATTTCGCAGAAACTTTTTGCGTGACGGTGAAGGAGAGGAATGCCATCCCCATGGCGACCATGGCAGATCCTCCTAAAATAATGTTCAAGCCCAATCCGGCATCCGACTGCAACGGGCCCACACCAAATGCGGCAATACCGTAGCCAATCTGGTAAAAGGCAATTAACCCGCCAGCAGCTGAAGCCGCGATGTTTTTCAGTTCCTTTTGTCCAAAGCTGATGGTCAGGGGTAGGAGCGCCGAGCAACCGAGTCCGGCGAGCGCAAAAGTTAAAATGCCGAGTGTGGGATAAGTTTTAGGCACGCAAGCGCTTCCGATAAAGGCTGTGCCAATTACAAATGGCAATACCCGGCACACAAGTTTTTCAGAAAACCATCGTTCAATGGCGGCGAACAGGATTCGTCCGGCTGTTACGAAGCTCCAAAAGATGGCCAGTGCGAGCGAGGCAACGGTTGCACTCGCTCCAAAGTGCCTGGTCATGTACGGTACCGCCCAATTACCGTTCATCGTTTCGCACACACCGTATAACAGCGCAAAAGAGGCAAAAACCCAAAACCGGCCGGGGAATTCTCCGCTTCCGGTCTTTTTATGCGAGGTATGAGCGGCTTGGATAGCATGCAAAGTCTCAAATGCACTGATCAGCAGCATCCCGAGGATCAAGACAGCCACGAGTACGGGCAAACCCCACCAGATTCCAAAGCCGACGAAAATTGCAACAAATACGGGCGCCAATGCCGTTCCCAAACCCAAGAGTGCATTTAATATCAGCACGGCCCGGTCCACATTTTTAGGGAAGAATGCCGAGGCAAATGTATTAAGTGCCGGCACGGTAAATCCAAACCCGATCCCCATGCAACCGGTTGCGGCAAGCAGAATTCCGTAAGCCAGCGAATGATGGTGCATCGCAAACCGGCTGGCCACGAGCAGGATCATCGCCAGCAGGTTCGCAAAAAGTCCCAGCAGATAAATGCGCCTGGTACCGAGCCAACTTCGCAGCCCTGCGCCCGCGAGGGAAGCCGTCACTGCCAGGATCGCTTGAGGCAGAAACATGCAGCCGTACTCTGTGCTCGACAGACCGTAGTCACTGGGACTGGTGAATACCGCGCTTGCCGCCGGAAAGGTGATCAAGGCCACGCCTTGAATCAGGCCGGCGGCATACACCGTCACGATTTCGCGGCGTCGCGCCATATTTACTTGAGACGTTCGAGCAAATGATCCCCCACCCGCAAGGCGTTGGCGATGATGGTCAGCGAGGGATTGACCGCGCCGCAGGAAGGAAAGAAAGACCCGTCCACGACATAGAGGTTGGCAATATCGTGCGTGCGGCAGTCGAGATTTAACACTGAGGTCTTCGCATCCGATCCGAATCGGCAAGTGCCATTCTGATGCCCGACCCCTTCCAAGGGGATGGATTTCTTGAGGTAGAATTCTTCCGGCACATGGGTGTGTCCGCCGTCCACTTGCTTGAGCACTTCCCGCCAGCGCGCGGCCAAGCGCTGATAGGGTTCCTCATTGTTCGGAATGTAATCAAGCTGGATGCCTTTTCCCGCGATCCAGCGAACGCGATTTTCGGGGCTGGGTAAATCTTCCGTGGTGAGCCACCAGGGAACGGAATGGGATTTCATTGTTTTCAGGATGAACGAAGGTGTGAGAGCCGGCGCCTCGCCTTTCATCATTTCCCATTTAAAAGAACCGACCAATTGAATTCCGCCCATCGGATAAGGATAATCTTTCTCACCGAAATAGAAGTCATGCAGCGCAATGGTCTTCATGTATTTGCTCGGGTTGGGTTTCAAGCCAATCGACAGCACGATGGCAGCTTTATGAAACATGAAGTTGCGCCCGACCAAGTCCGAGCTATTTGCCAGACCGGTTGGATGCGCACTGTTGGCACTGCGCAACAGCAACGCGGCCGAGTTTATCGCCCCGCAAGCGACAACCACAATCGCGGCGGTAAAGGTTTCCGTGCGCTGGCCCCCGTCGAATTCAACTTCTACGCCGGCGATTTCAGAACCGGTGGCGTTCGTGGTCAGCTTGCTCACATAGGCGCCGGTGAACAGCGTGATGTTGGCTAAATCCAGGATTGGACGGATGCAATTGTTGTCCGCATCCGATTTGGCCTCGACCAGACAGGGAAACCCATCGCAAGTATCGCAGCGGATGCATTGGCTTTGCCAGCGAACCTGTTCATTGAGTTTGAGACCGACGGGACAGGGAAAGGGGTGAAAGCCGCCCGTTTTAAGCTCATCAAAAATTTCTTGAATTCGGGGCTCATGACTGACGGGCGGATGAGGATAAGCAGGGCTGCCCGGTGGTTCGGTCGGATCGCTCCCGCGCTCGCCATGCGCCTGATACAGTCGCTCGGCCTCGTCGTAATAGGATTGATAATCACGGTATTTCAATGGCCATTCCGGCGAGATGCCATCCTTATGCTGAACCCTTTCGAAATCGCGTTCTCGCAATCGAAAAAGTGCCGCGCCATACACCTTGGTATTTCCGCCAACCCAATAGGCGGTCTGCGGGTGGAGCGGTTTGCCCTCGCTGTCCTGCCAGACTTCGTCGGTATGGTAGCGGTTTTCCAGGAAGACCGCTTTGGTGTTCCAATTCTCTTTTTCCCGGGGCAGGAAAGTGCCCCGCTCAAGAATCAGAATGCGTTTCCCGCCTGGAGCAAGACGTTGGGCGAGTGCACCTCCACCCGCACCCGTTCCGATGATGATGATATCGTAATTATTCATTGAATCTTTCTGTAATGGGCCGTTCATTGACCCTTACGGGGCTTGCTGATAGTGACGGAATAATTCGTGCCTTCCCAATGTTGGGCCTCGCTCCAGAAGAAGGTGAAGATGATCTGCGCACCTTCCGGCAGCGGCCTGGTGGGAAGATCCGCTAATTGAATGTCCAAGCCTGTATCACGGGTTTTTTGGTCGTGCCAGGTCTTCCAATTGTCCGCGGTCCAGCGAATGACAGCGGATGCCATCGTCTCTATGCGTAATTCTTTTCCGGGAGGCATGGAACGAAGTTTATGGTTGAACCGCCACAACAGACGTGGAGATACGGTTTTATTCTTCAAATAGCGCTCCACCGTCTGCGGTGGCAGGTCAAAAATCCGTCCATCGCGCAGCGACCGTCGCAACTTTAGATACTCGGCATGAGCCCAGACAAGAGGCATGGCCGAGCCCGATGGACGCCCAAAATAAAGTTCCCGCTTAGCGACATCAGGAACGTCCCAGACCTGCTCCGATATAAAACCGCTTTCATTGGCAAACGATTCCATCGCAGACAGAAGTTTTTTAGCCATTTCATGGCGGCCTGCGGCCAGTTCTCGATGCGCTCGTTCGCCGGTCAGGAGCGGCCACGCTCGCCCAATTCCGGTCCCGTCAAACGGAGAGCCATCTTTATGCTCGCCGTAACCATCGTTATTGTAGCGGTGCCAGGACGTTCCTGCGGGCGTTTCCACTTTGAGGATCGCATCGATTACCTTGGCGGTGTCGCAGATGCGCGGATCATCGGCTGCCCGCAAACCGAAACGCACGAGCGCAAAGGCGTCAGGACTTATAAGATGGCTTGCCGGGCGGGTGTCCTCTGCGGGTAAAACATTTTTTACCTGCACGTTTTCTTGAAAGCGGGATACGCCTTCGTTTGAATCCTCAGGCGTTATGCGGACGTAGTAGCCTTCGACGTTGAAGTTCCGGCACCAGTCCGTGCCGGTCACGAACATCCAACGGTCGATGGAGGTATGCCAAACATCAGCGACCTCGCGAAGATAGGTCGCCATGGAATCTTCCTGATTTAATCCGGCTAATTCTGCTGCGGCCAAAAGGGCGGCAATTTGTGCTGCGACCGTGAAAGGGGTGTAGCCGGGATCTTCTTCCCAGCGGTCTTGCGGACTGACCGGGCCATTACGGACCAAATAGCCCGCGGCCTTTTTTACCATTGGCCAAAATTCGATAACATCGCCCGCACCCAATGCTTTTTCCCGTCGGGCCAGATCCACCAGCAAGATCGGCAATGCTGTCTCATCCATTTGGATCCCGTTCCAATAAGGCGAGCCATCCAGCCACATATTTTGCGGCCAGTGACCGTCGGCCTGTTGGGTTCCTTGCAGGAATGAAAGCACCCGGCGCGCGTCTTCATGCGCGCCGGCCGCGAGCAAACCGCCGGCCGTTTCCACCATGTCGCGGGCCCAGACCAGATGATAGCCGCCCTGATCTTCGTCACCTTTATTAAATCCCCATGGAATGGCGAGGCTGGCGATGAGTGCGCCGGGGGTATTTTTGGATTCGTGCGTGCGCAAGACGGCGAGGCTCTTATGGGCGAGGTCGCCCGGTGTGACTTTTTCCGCCGTAACCGAGGCCGTTGTTTTTATCCATTTTTGCCATTCACTGATATAGTCGTTCTTCGCGTCGTCGAAACCGTCGCGCAGACTGGCGAGAGCATTCCGGGCCGCCTCATCCGGACTTTTGCCGAATCCCAAAGCCAGGACAAAGTTTCCTCCCGATTTCGCCAGGTCTATTTCGGCCATCAGGGCCACATTTCCGTTTTCCACGCGCGTGTATTCCCAAGTCATCTGGTTATGCGCCTTCAAGTCCTGCCAGCCGTCGGACGAACCGACATAGCCAACCGACCGTTTCGTCCACGGCGTGGAACATAAAAGCGCCAGGGCACAGTTGTTACGCTGCGCAAAAAGCACTGGCGTTCCCTCAATTTCACCGACCCAAGCAGTATTACCGCTGCCGTGATTTTCCAAGTGCGGCGCGAGCAGAACATAGAGTTGATAATCGGATATTTTGCCTTTCCGGGCTTGAAATCGGACTTGTTGTAAAACCGTATCCCTCTTGGGATCGGTCACAATCTGTTTTTCAATTTGGTAACGACCGTTCCGGCAGGTATTGACTAATTTAAAAGCCGGCACACCATCGGCCATCCATTCTACTTTGTGGTCGGCGTCCCGTTTCTCTTCGGAGAAAAACTTTTCATGGTCTGTGACGATCAATCCCATATCCCGGATGCAGGCCTGGTCAATTCGGGGATAATAGACCTCGTTAAAAATTCCATGACTCAACGTGAACCAGACACGACTCTGGTTGCTCAATGCGGTGCCGACACCGGATTTCGCGCTGGAAGTCCATCGGGCCGGACTTCCGGGCCACCCGGCCGCAGGCTGATTTGATGAATTCATGTACTGGTTTTCTTTCTTTTGGTTTCCATATTGACCGCTTTTAAAAAATTCAGAATTATGTTGCCCGCTCCTCTGCCACAAGACAGTGCCGGCATTGCACGACAGAATGGGGCCTAAAAGCCGCCCCGCGACCGTGATTATTTTTTCGCTCCTGGCGTTTGATTTTAGACAGCCGAAGATGGACTACGTTCGACGGGCGGACTGCGGACAGGTCGCCCAAAGCGTTGTCGATTCGTAAACTATTCATCTTCAGGGCGACCGGCGGCGGAATCCTGGATGACTTCACGGATTTTGCTGTCATATTTCTTTTTGAATCATCATTGCGAACACGCTTTGGCATATTAGGGTCGTTTCAGTTTGCGTGATTGCAGGAACGCCACGAGGGCGTTCATTTCCGCCGGGGTGAGATTCCCGGCGTAGGCGGGCATGTTCACACCGCCGTTGGCAATCCGTAATACCATCTGATTTTCCGACAGCCGGTCACCGACGGTGGTCAAATCCGGTCCCCGGCGTCCTCCGTCATCTGCGATCCAATGGCAGTTCAAACAACCTTTGTCATGAAACAACTGCGCGCCAAGGAAGACCGGACCATTGGTAGCGCCGACAACCGAAGCGGATAATGGCCGGGCCTTGAAGTTCGGCGACCAGGGGGATTTGAGACCTTCCACCCACAAGGTCCCGATCATCACCACGACGATCAACACAATGGCAACGGCCCAGGGACGCCGCCGGAAGCTGCGTTCGCCGCGATTGAAAACGAACGGCAGGGCGATCAAAATAATTCCCACGAGCAGCGGGCCATAGACGATCAAGTATTCCTCAATCCGGGGCGGCAGCAGGGCGAGGACGGCAAAATACCACATCAAATACCAGTCCGGCCGCGGCATGGCGTCAATGACGCTGGGATCGGGCGGTTTGCCCAAGGGTGGCGCACCGGAAACAAATGCCAGCACCGCGATGCCCACGATCATGGCGACACAAAAAACCACATCGCGCCAGGCTGCGTCCGGCCAGAAGGGACGTCCTTTTTTTTCAATCAATTCCTTATATTCCCGGCGATAGGTTTTGGGGTCAACCGGCTGGCCGGCCACGGGTGGTTCAGCAATGCCATGGCGCAGGACGAGCCAAAGGTGCAGCCCGACAAAAGCGAAAATGAATCCGGGCATGAGAAAAACGTGAATGGCGAAAAACCGGGTGAACGTCGCGCCGCCGACGGTGTCGCCGCCCAGGATAAAACGCGCGAGCCATTGGCCGATGAAGGGGGTACGACCGGCCTGTTCCGCCGCGACGACGACGGTCCAAACGGCATTTTGATCCCCGCGCAGGAGTTGACCGGTAAACCCCATGACGAGGGTGAAACCCAAAAGGAGCACGCCGGTGGCCCAGTTCAGCTCACGGGGAAATTTGTAGGAGCCGGCCAGAAAAACCTGGGCCATGTGCAGGCCGACCATCAAGACCATGGCGGAGGCGCCATAGTAATGGAGGCCGCGCAGAAAATGGCCAAAGGGTGCGTCTTCATTGATGAAGTGAAGAGTCGAATAGGCCTGACTGGCTGAGGGGATATAAGCGAAGGCCAGCCCGATGCCGGTGAGCACCTGAATCATGAATGCGCACAAGGTGGCGCTGCCGAAGACATACCACCATTTGGCGTCCGGCGGCACGAGATGCCGTGCGGTGTTGCCGATCAGGGTGGGCAGGCCGGTGCGATCGTCCACCCAATCCCGAACTTGATGATATATTTTTCTAAGCATCCGTTATTTGGTGATGGGGATGGGAGCGGTCTGAATTTGCACCTGACCGTCTTTAACGCGCACGGGGTAGCGCGGCAAAGGGAGCGGGGGCGGACCGGCGGCGACGGTGCCATCCTGGTAATAAACGCCGCCGTGGCATGGGCACATGAATAGATTGGCTTCGGCCAACCAACGCACGGGACAGCCGAGATGCGTGCAATTGATGGAAAAGGCGATAAAGGTGTCGGCGTTGACGCGGCGCAGCCAGGCGGCGCTGCGGGCTGTCATGCCAGCCCAAGGCAGCGGCGAGGCGTCTTCATACTGGACCGCCGCAGTTTCGCCGATTTTGAAGGATTCAACTTTTCCAACCGAACGCCATACCTCCTGTCGGCGCTTAAAAAACGGGGCGAGCAGAAAACCGGCCACGGGCAGCGTCACCATCAGCGCGCCAACACCCCCAACGGCAAGGCTCAAGTGCGCGAGAAATTTTCGCCGCGAAAGTTCAGCCGTTGAGGCGGGGCAACCACCCGAGGTGGGTTTAGTGTCCGGCTCTTTCATGACGAATATCGCTAATCCAGCCAGCCAGTGCCACGGCGAACAGCGCGAGGCCGACGCCAGTGATGATCAGGGACGTTACCAGTCCCCAGATCAAAAAGGTGATGGCCAGCGCGAGGGTCGCGGGCCAGATGCCTGGTTCCGGCAGTTTTTCCGCCGGGAGCACAGTCCAACCCGCCGGTGATTCCGACGACGCAGGTTTTGAAATTTCAGAGGCCATGGTTTTTCAGGTAAGAGCTTTGGGTGGTGAACCGGGAATAATAGCTTCGCCACGGACTTCGCCGTGCCAGCGGGCGAAGAGTCCAAGAATGGCGCAAAAATAAATCAGGCAGGCGGGAACCCACATCAACAGGCCGCCAATTTGCTGGTCCTTTCCGGGTGTCAGTCCCCATTGATTTTGAATCAGCGGCAGAATGCCGAGTCGGTCGACTGGATGCAGATAGATGGAGCAAACCTCCACGGGGGCGAAGGTGATAATGATCCCCAAGATCGTGCAGCCGAGACAGGCGCTGGAAAGATAAACAATGCCCACCGGCGGCGAAAGCCGTTGGGCGCGCCAGGGGCCGATAATGGGCCACCAGAACGCGAGGCCCATTACCAGCAGCGAAACATATTGCAGGCGATGGACCCATTCATTGGTCACGGCGGCATTGCAGAGTGCGGGCGCGTGCCAAAGCCACATGCCACCGATGCCGAGAAACCAGTTGGCCAGGGGGCGGCGCAAAATCCAATTCAACCAGCGCCTGCTTCCATTTTGAAATCGGTCCGGAACGGGCGCAGACGGGAGGCTTTGTAATATGATTGGCGGCACCAGCAGAAGCAGCAGCAGATGTTGCAACATGTGGGCGCTGAACAAGTATCCGTCCGCCAACGCATCGACCGGCGAAGCCAGGGTGAAATAGAACAGGGCCAATCCCGCCAACAGCCAGCCCATATTCCCGCCCGAACGAAAACGGGGCCAAGCCAGGCAGCCGGCAATCGCGGCGATGCAAATGGCAATGACCCAGGGATTCCAATCCCAGGCGGAAATTAAAAATTCGCGGGTCGTCATAGCAGGAGCCTTAAATAAATTAGGGAGAACACGACCAGCCAGACGGCGTCCACAAAATGCCAGTACAGTCCAATGGATCTGACGGCTTCAATCCGGCCAGATTTGAAATCACCGGCCAGAGCCAGACCCAGCAGGATGAGCAAGGCGATCAATCCGACGCAAACGTGCAAACCGTGGAAACCGGTGAGGGTGAAAAAAGTAGTGGCAAATAAATTCGAGTTCACCAGCACGCCGGAGTGAAAGATGCGCGCATATTCACGCCCCTGGCCGAGAATGAAAACCGTTCCGAGCAAAATAGTAAGGCTCAGCAGCCAACGGAAGGCGGAGGATTTTCCCGCCCGCAATTTTCTTTCCGCGAGCCACAGCGTGAAGCTGCTGGCCAGCAGGCATAGCGTGTAAATCCCGGTGCGTTGCGGATTCAACATACCCGACGGCGTCGGCCCATTCATGGCGTGGCTATTATAAAAGAGATAAGCCAGGATGAGCATGAGGAAGAACACTCCTTCGGTCATGAGAAAGGTGACGATGCCGACGCGATTTCTTTCCAGGAGGAAACCGTCCTGGGCCGCCGGACCACCAACAACCGGATCGGGATTTTCGGGATGAAGGAGATCCCACAATGGACGCCGACTGCGGATGGGTGGCAAGCGATCAAAATTTTGCGCGGGCGGCGGCGAGGTTGTGGCCCATTCGAGCGTCCAGGCCTGCCACGGATTGTCGCCGGCAAGCCGGCCTTGGCGCAAGCTGACAACGATATTCCACAAGAGAATCAACACCGAGATGCCGAGCAAAAGCGCGCCAAGCGTGGAAATTAGGTTCAGCAAACCCCAGCCGGGCAGATCGGGATAAGTATAGATGCGCCGGGCCATGCCCATGAGGCCGAGAAAATGTTGCACGAAAAATGCAGTGTTAAATCCGATGACCGCCGTCCAGAAATTCAGTTTCCCCAGACGTTCGGACAGCAGCCGCCCGGTCATTTTGGGAAACCAGTAATAAATTCCGGCAAAAATCGCGAAGAACGTGCCGCCGAAAAGCACATAATGTAGATGGGCCACCAAATAATAAGTGCCGGTTACCTGCCAATCAACGGGGACCACGGCGAAAGTGATCCCGCTCAGGCCGCCAATGGTGAACTGGATCAAGAAGGCCACTGCAAACAGCATGGCGGTAGTGAGGCGGATGGCCCCACCCCATAACGTCGCGCTCCAGGCAAAAACCTTTATGCCGGTCGGCACGGCGATCATCATGCTTGTGGCGGCGAAAAATAAATCCATTGGATGTCCCAGCCCCACGGCGAACATGTGATGCGCCCAAACCCCGAAGCTCAACAATGCGATGGCCACCGTCGAACCCGCCACAAATTCATAACCAAAAATCGGCCGACGCGCGAACACCGGCACCACTTCGGAGATAATGCCGAAGGCAGGCAAAGCCATGATGTACACCTCAGGATGACCGAACGCCCAGAAAAAATGCTGCCACAACACCGCTGAACCGCCGAGCGCGGGTGCAAAGAAATTTGTGCTCAAATGCCGGTCAATGAAGAGCATCACAATCGCGGCGTTCAAGGCCGGCAACGCGAGGACAACGAGAAATGAATTCACGAAAACCATCCAGACGAACAACGGTAGCCGGCGGATGGTCAATCCCGGCGCGCGCAGAGTCAGGATAGTGGCGATGAGATTGATCGAGGCCGCGACTGAGCCGACGCCGAGAATCAACAGCGACAAGGTCCAATAATCCACGCCGGACGTGGAAGCATACGACGTCTCGCTGAGGGGCGCGTAACTAAACCAACCAACGGCGGGAGCACCACCGGCGAGCAGGCTGAAGTGCAGGAGCAACCCGCCGCAGGGCAGCAGCCAGAAGCCCAGGGCATTCAGCCGCGGAAACGCCATATCGCGCGCGCCGATCATCAGGGGAACCAGATAATTCGCCAAACCGATCAGCGTCGGCATCACCACCAAAAAAATCATGGTCGTGCCGTGCATGGTAAACAACTGGCCGAAGGCATCCGGCGAAAGAAACGTGTTGTTGGGCCGCGCGAGTTGAATGCGCATGAGCAGGGCCTCAACACCGCCGATGACAAAAAAGACGAGGGTGGTCAGCAGATAGAGGATGCCGATGCGCTTGTGATCCACGGTGGCAATCCAACTGTAAAGTCCCGGAGATGAGGTTTTGGTCAGGGGCGTTTCCAGCCCGGTGGAGATCGACGCTGCTTCGCTCATTGCAAGGTCTCCAAATAACCGGCGAGCGCGCCCGCCTGCGTATCGGTCAGTTTGAGATCGGGCATGAGACAGCCCGGTTTGATGGCCTGGGGATCTTTAAGCCAGCGGAATAGGTTCGTGGTGGTGTTGGCCAGCACACCGCCGCCCAGGATTTGGCGGCCGGCGAGATGCGTCAAATCCGGCGCGGCATTGGCCGCCACGGAGACACCGCCCAGGGAATGACAATTGATGCAGGTCATCGTCTGGAACAGTTTCAAGCCCTGCCGGGTCGAATCGGTGGTTGGCATGGCCGCGGAATTCTCCTGATGCTGAAGCCACGCATCGAAGTCGGAAGGGGATTCGGCGATGACAGAAAAGCGCATCCAGGAATGCTGCACACCGCAATACTCGACACAGGTGCCGTCGTATTTTCCGGGTAAATCCGCGGTGAGCCAGATGTGATTGGTCTGCCCGGGAATCATCTGAATTTTGCGCGCGAGTGCGGGCACCCAGAAATCATGAATGACATCCGCCGATTCCATACGGACCAGCCATTTTTGTCCGGTGGGAATATGAATTTCATTGGCGGTCACAACGCCGGCGTGCGGATAACGCACTTCCCACCACCATTGATGCCCAATCACAATGAGATCAGGTTCCCGGTTCGCGGGTGGATCGGATTGCCGCATGCCTTGCGCGGTAAGAGCGAAAAGCCAGATAACAATGAGTACAGGTCCGCCAGTCCAAAGGATTTCCAACTGTCGGTTTCCGAAAAAAGGTCTGGGTTCTTCCGCCCCTGCTCGGTGACGAAAGCGAATCAAACTGATCCCTATTATGCCGATGACGATGAGCAGAATGACCGAACATATCATCAGCACCAGTTTGAAGAGGTCGGAAATTGAGGCAACTTGAGAAGAAGCCGTATTAAAAACCGGATATAAGTGGTTTACCATGGTGTGGGAATCTCGCTTCTTCTCTCATTAATTTCCTATTTACGTCGCACGCTGCCCGTCGAATCGCACCCGAACTTCCGAAATGCGGATTCCATCGAGAATCCGAATAAATCTCCAGCAAGAATCAGACAATCATTTGAATTCGTACATAGGGTGAATACCCCAGGCCGCCTGGCCGCCAACTGTTCAAAATGAGGACAGATTCAATCCATAGTTGAACCGGAACTTGGTGAGTCCGACCTCTCGCGGAGCCATTATGGTTCGAGAGGCAATAGCCATTATCGTTCCTTTCACCTTAGAAAATCTTCCGCTCAGATGAGTCAATGATTCCGAGTATTTGAATTTTTGAGGACTCCTTTGCCTTCGTGCAATTCGCGGCCAACATTGCGTTTTGCAGCATGGGAAAGTGGCGAGTGATGGGTGACGAGTTGCCCGATGATCGGGACCACCTGCTGAGTGGGACCAAGTTTCTGCTCGCCTTGTTCGCCAATATAGGTTGTACGATTCCAGTGGTGGGTTTTTAAAGCGCCCCTTCAGGGCTTGGCATATTGCCGCCTGGACAATCCTCGCTCTATAGATGCGCCATAAGCAAGGATCTTTACTCGGAACCAAAATATGACAATATCGAGAACCGACAGCTTTCCGGGTTCGGTTCTCAGGCGTAACCGGGCGTATGATTTACTCGAAGCATATATTTTTATCAGCAGTTTTCGGGGGCATTATTGTCCTCGGTATTGCTTTTTACCTGAACTGGTCTGCACGAAGCACTCATGGGGCTCCTCCAGCAGCACTGGTTTGCCGGATGCACCTTCGGGAAATTGACGCTGCAAAAGCAGAGTGGGCAGTCGCCAGCAACAAGACAACTAACGATACGCCGACATGGGAAGACCTTCGTCCGTTTTTGGCCCGGAACGGAGAGATTCCGATTTGTCCGAGCGGCGGCACTTACAAAATAGGGCGAATCGGTGAGTCGCCTTCATGCAGCTATCCAAACCATACGTTACAATGAGGCCTGAAGATTCAGTGGAACCACCCGCCGCTAACGCTGGCTGCTCCCGTGATTGCGGTTGACATGCTGGCTGCGGCGTGGCTCAGTTTCGGGCATTAGCTGACACCGCTTTCATATGATTATTTCATTGGTTGGAAAAGGTTCGAAAGCTCTTGTGGAAGATTTCGGTGCCAACGGTAACCATGGTGTGCGAACGACACCATTGTCGGCGCAAACATTGTGATCGGCAGCAACTTTTTCATCATCGCGAAGATACACCTACCATGGGGGAAGTTAAGCATGACGCAGAGATCAGCAAGCGGGAAATGGCATCCAGATAAGAGTTAACCCAGTTGTAACGTTGGGCTTTGTCCGAGGGGGACGAACCTTGAATCCGGCCATTTAAATTGCACCAGCCGTTTATCCCAGCCATTTTTGAAGGCCACAGACCGAAGCATTACTGCTGCTTTCTTTCAACCCATTGGAGCAGTTGCAGGGTGATTTCGCCGCCTGGTTTTTGTTTGCCGGAGAGCCAATCGGTTACCATTTGACGGTGCACACCCAGCCAGGCGGCGAGTTGGATCTTGCTACCGCGGGCCTGGGTCGCCTGATTCAGTCGCTTTATCAAGTGTGGCAGCGCGGGCACCGGAGTCTTTTCCATGGTAAGCGTCTTCGCTTTGTTATTCGCAGCCCGCCGGTTTTTGTCGTCGCCGGGCCAAACCGGCCAGTTGAAAATTTTCCGAGCGGCTTCAGCACGCATTTTCTCCCAGAGCAACCCGTCGAGTCGCGCCTGAATGAGTTCCGGTGGATCTGGTGGTATCGATTTCAAATAATCGGCAGCAAACCGGCCAAGTTGGTCACCAAAATCCCGGGTGTAGCCATCGGGAACGCGGGCGAACCAGTCTTCCAGTTGGTTTCGCAGCGCGAGGACCATGAACCATCGATGATTCAATTCTGCCGGATCCACCCGCCGCTGGCGTTTTACCGCAAGACGGGGTTCATTGCCAGATCGGTGTTCGAGTTCCTCAACCACCTCTGTTAATAATGCACGCCTACCAATGCGAGCAGAGTCAGGATGAGGCAGTTTACCGTCCTCCGAGAGGTCATCGGGGGACATGTCGCCGCCGCAAAGCCAGTCCAGACTGAGGCCGAAAGCGAAGCGGATCTTGCAGGCGATAGCGTATTTCAATGGGGTGCGGCCATATTCAACGCCGGCGAGCTGGTCGCGGGTGAGACCGATGATGTCGGCGAAGGAGGCTTGCGAATATTTGATGCCTTCGCGAAAAGACTTGAGCCGGGCGCCAATTTCCCGCTCACGCTCATTCATTTTCCGATTGTTCAAGGACACGCGCGGACGGTAGCCAACCGAAACGCGATTGACAATACACAGTTTTTGTGTTTATTCTTATTTCGTCCTCGGAGAACACGGGAGGCGGAAGTGATTGAAGCGGAACAAATATAATTTCAGTCACGTCAAAACAAAAATAGGGATATGGACGCAGAACAAGCATTGCAGATTTGGATCAAACTCGGTTTGATGAGTGAGGACAAGGCGGCAGCGGCGCGAGCGGCCCTCCAAGAACCAGGGACGGAGAAAGCACCAAAGGGAGCAAATCCAATGAGCCTCGCGAATCCACCAGCCGATTTGTCCAGCCACAATCCTCCGGGAGCGAACGGCGACAATCCCGGAATGATCCTTCAAGGCAATCGCGAGGCAAGCCGGTCGACCGATCAAAGCCGACAGACCAATGCAGAAGTCGGCGATAGGACCGTTGCGCCGACACGCGTGCAGCGGCAGGGACCAGACCCTGGGGACAAAGCGCCGGAGCGGGACGCTGCGGGTGCAGAGATAAGTCGTGAGATCCAAGAGGTGCAGGAACTTCGACCAGCAAACCAAACGAGAACGATTACTCATTCCGGCAAAGCTGGCAGTTTGCAGCTGGAGCCAAGCGTGGCGCGGGCAGGGAACTGGCCCGGGCAAAATGTGCAGACCGCCGATACGCAGCAATTGCAACAGGACGCATCCAGAATTGCTGGTACTTTCGTCAAATTAAATGAGGCAATTAAAATTGTCCAAACGGCCGGCAGAGAGTTTGAGACTTTTAGCAGTCAAGTTGCCCAATTAGGCAACGTCATGGCGGCCTTTCGGCTTGAGGACATCACACGTCAAGTCGCCGGCATGGAGCGAGAGATTGAACAATTAAAGCAGAATTTGGGTCGCACAGGACAGTGATTGGAGATCGGCCTATTCCGACTATTGCCTCGAATCAATATTGTCCGCGATCGCTTAGTATCCGTCTATTGGCTGCTCAATCGAAAAAATAAGCCGGCACCGGAAATGGAATTGGTCACCATCCATTGGTTTCCTACCGGCACGGCTGGCGGGCTCACCGCAGTCCAAGAGGCACCGGGCCCAAGGCTGGTTGAGGCTTGAAGTGAAAGTCCAATCGAATTGTTGGTGGGCCAGCTGATGATCATTTGATTGCCCGCCCGCGCAGCTGTGAGTTGTGGCGGCAGGAATGGTGCTATTGCATAGAGTTCGGGGGGTGTACCGTAGTTAATATAAGTGGAACTGAACACATCCCCACCGGCTGACAGAAGAATGCCGAAATAGGGCCCTTTGGTTGACTTAACAAAGGAAGTTATATCATATGTTGCCACCTGGCCATAACCGAGGCCGGTCGGCAATGTCCACACCCCGATCAGGGTTCCAGAGTTATAATTGGAACTCTCCAACGTACCCGTCCCGCCATCGAAGCCATACACACTCACGTTCGGGCCGAACAGAGGCAACCCATAAGGATTCAGTTCCAGGAGAATTGAAGTATCCTGGCTGGCATTAAAAGCGGCGAACTCCAATCCGCCTTGAATGTTCCCGGAGGCGTCGAGATATTCGCCCCGGTCCACGGCGCCGGAGGAATAAAGATCGGCACAATCCACCGGCAGTATGTCGTCAGTAACCTCTTGTACTCCCACAGTAACGAGTATTGAGTTGGTGGCATTGTTCAAGTCACTGTCGGTAACGACGGCGCTAATGTCATAGTTTCCCGCCCAAAGATTGGTGATGGTAATCGTAAACGGTGAACCGTTAACAACGCCCGCCAGATTGGTCCCCACAAAGAATTGCGCCTCAACATAGGGAGCGGCTCCGCCGGCAGCCACGGCAGTAACGGTGAAAGTCGCCGGGGCGGTAAACACCGCATCGTTGGTGGGCGCGGTGATGCTCACCGAAAGTGGTGCAATGGGATTGACGGTGACCGTTACCGTATTGCCAAACTCATCGGAAAAACTGAATGTCCCCGGATTGTTGTAAACATACGGCACGTAATACTCGGTAGTACCGTCAGTGGGTGGAATGTCGGCATAGAAACTTTCAGGCGGAGCACCGGTAACCTGCAAATCAATGGAAAAATCGAGATTAAAGATGTCCACCTCGTCACCCGCGTTGATGGTGACTTGACCGGTGGAGAATCCGTTGGACGTCCAGTCTACTTCAATATTGTTGGCCTGGCATTGCCAAGTCACAAAAGCGAACAAACCAGTGAATAAAGAATAGAGGTGGCCAACAGTTCCAATTCTGAAGCTCACGATTAAGCAAGTCTTATCATTCAACTTTAAAATGTCAACATAATTAATACGCGAGTTCTACGACCGCACGGTAGTTGTGAGCATTGGCGATAAATTGTGGCGAAGTGAGGCAAACCTGAGCCAACACCAAAAGAGGCAAAACAAGTTATGCCGGCCACCGTTGATTTACTACGAAAGCGGCCATATTAGCGACGCAATTGCGGGTCATTCTGGATTCGGACCATAGGCTTCTAGCTTCAGTCCGAATCATGATGGCCGCTGAACCAAGCTGCAAAATGAATCGTTCATAAAACAGGAGCCGGCGTAAACTGAATGCCAGCGGGAAAAATACCGCCACGCTGGCCAATTGGCCAATCTCGACAGTCACGTTACAGCCAAATAGTGTCGATGCGAGCTAACCGCGATGGAGCCCCAAATCGCGCAACGCGTTGGCACATCCAAAGCCGTGCAGCAATGCGAAGGCAAAGGCCACCATCGAGCCGCACTCCCAGAAGAATGGGCTCAGATTGTTAAACGCTGCCAACACCGCCGAGGCGGGAGGGTAAATGAACATAACCGAGGGCGGAAAGACTCAGGGTGATCGAACACGCGACGGTAAAAGCGTTTACGATCTTCAAGCTGTTCAAAACTGCCGCCCGCGCCATCGGCTACGGCAGCCACCGGTGGTCGCGCTGCACCAAAACACCCGGCCGGAGCAACGCCAGCAGAAAAATATTTGATCATAGCCCGTCCAGATGTGACATATTCCCTGACTAAAGATCGTGAGGATTTGCACTTAGTTAAGTTCCATCAGGGTTATTGAATGCGGTGGAAAACCGTACTCTGACTTACCATTTTCAAAGCGGGTTATCCATTGCTTCTTCGTTGGCCGAATCCGGCCAGGTGATTTTGCTGAATTCACGACGTCGAGAGGTCCGGCCAATTCTTCCACCGTCGCAAAGGGCTGCCTGGGTGAATATTGGTCAAGGAGGATGAAGGCTGTGACAAGGTCATCTCCGGGATTGACCACCTTGATTACCAGCTGGCTTCCGTCCTGGCTGCGTTCGGCCGTTACATCGAGATTTTCATTGGAGTCTGTAACCTCACTCCACACTTCTACCGGTTGATAATGTTCCGAGAACAGTTGCGTCACATATCCCGGGGGCTGCAGCCAGACGTTCGATTGGTTAAGAAATAGCAGGCCCTGATCCCAACTGTTGTCGTTCTGTCCATCCGGCTGAAGGCAGTTTGCCGAGGTGACGATCGGCAGCCGCCCATCGCGTTCGGCTGCGTTGATGGTGAGCGCATTGCCCAAGGCGCGGCCCTCCGTATGATTTTCCGCGTTGAGCTCAAACACGACGACTTTATACTTCGCGCCATTGGCGATTTGTCCGAGGGCATCGTCATACGAGAACATCGCCGCCAGGTTTGGATCCACGGAGGGCCCTTCCGTCCACACATGGACGTCAAACCACACTTCACGATGGTATTGCCTTGCCAGTTGAAGGATTTGTTGGTGCCCCGCCAGACTGGTAATGCCTGAATCCGCGCGCACAAAACTAAACGGATTGGTGATGATGTGCGAATAAGTAAAATCACCCACGACAGGCGTAATGTTGGTGTCGGCCGCCCAGATGGCTTTCGCCAACGCCTGAAATTTTTGGTAATATGAATTATTCACCGTCTCCTCGTTCCCAAGTTCAAGGAATTTCAACCCATAGGGTTTTGGATGACCGTCCGCCAGCCGTTGTGCGCCCCATGCGGTGTTCGTCGCACCATTTACGTATTCGACGAAATCAGCCATGTCCTGCGGCGTTTCGTTGATGTTAAAGTCGGGCACCCCCAAAAATCCCGCTGCCTCGCAAAAGTTCAGAAAATCCGGAATGCCCCATCCATCAGACGAATACGGGTACCATGTCCCCATGTAAGGAGGACGACGATCACGAGGTCCGATCATATTCTTCCACCGGTAAGCCGAAGCGTTAACCATGGAGCCACCATACCTGAGGACTGTTATTCCCTGGTTGACCAATCCCTCGGCCACATCCCGCCGCACCGGCAAACCCTTAAACAATCCCCACGGGCCCGGCTCGAGAAACGCATATCCCACTTGCACCGAACCCGGTTGTTTCAACCCAATGACAAACCGGCCATGCCCATCACCGCCCGCCGGTGTCAGTGAGAAATTGAGATGCTCCCAGGTGTTGCTGGTCACGCTTAAGTTTTGGCTGGCATATACCGAGGTGCCATCCTGGCTTTCCAATGACACAGTCACGGTCACCGGGTTATCGGCTCGGACATCCAGGCAGCCGTCGTATTCGTTTCCGGGCACGAAATTCATGCCCCAACGGTTTAGACTCTGATTGGCAATCCCAAATTCTCCTGTTCCACCGGTGCAGGTGATTTGCTGGCTTTGTGTTCCCACAAACGTGTTCGTCGTTTCGAGTAAACACGTCCCCGCTGCCGTCCCTTCCGTCACCGGATCCCACATCCCGCTCACGGCGCCAAAACCTTCCCCGCCATCTGCGTAGGCAAAAGTATAAATCTCATCGCCTTCCCCGTTCTTGATTTCCAAATTTCGGAAATCCACACTGCGTTGCCATACCCTAAGTCCCACCGTGCCGGACTCCAAAGGATGTTGCGTATCCACATAATGAATCATTGGAATTCCGTCCACCAAGATATCGATGGCATCTCGATCCAGTTTAACCGTCAATTTGATCCATTGATCCAGTGCAACATTGCATGATACGCGTTGAATCAATTCCCAGTTATGGCGGTGCCGCCCCAGGACCAACTCCCCCGACGGAGCCAATGACGCCTCATATCCATTAAATTCGTCCGCCCCCGCACGAGCTTCACTGACTTTGAAAATCAATTCACCATTGCCCGAAGGGCCACCATTAAACCGCATCTCAACACTGACTTCGCCCGAAGTCAGTGCGGGTCCATCGGCCACAATTTTTGGTCCGTCACCACCGCGCACACTGATCGCATGGTTGTCCAAAATATTCCAAGCCCCGTTAAATTCTCTGAAGTCCTGGATCGGCCGGGCCTTGCTTGGTTCCTGAAAGCTCTCCCCATAAATCATCTGGCTGTATAGACCACCGTATACTTCATGGTTTACATCCTCCAAGCATGCGCCGGTCAGGTAGCGCGAAACCGGATGCAGCACTTTATCTGCATGAATGGTAATCGTTGCTTCCCCCGCCGATGCGGCAATCAAAGCCACCGCCAATGTTCCCGCTGCCAATAAAAATTTCAATGTTTTCAAGTGATATTGCCTCGATATGTTCGGGTATTTGATTAATTGATAAAACGCCATTTGGTTCGTTGCCGTGAATTTTTGGTCCGCGCTAAATTATTTGCGAATTCTAATGCACAATCCATTGCAGTATGCCACCCGACCACCCCGGCTGCAGCTGTGCCGCCAATCGCAAAGCCGTTGTCTCCACGGGCACAAAAGTCACCTGGTTCGCAACGTCGAGGTTTGTGCCGTAATCGCCCAAGGCGTGCACCGGCGTCCATTCTCCCTGGTTGAGATAAAGCAGGCGCCACGATTGCGGTACCCGGCAATTCGCTTTAATCCGCCGCTCGTCCCACCAATAAACGTCGGCGCGTGACAATTTGCAGGACTGCTTGAAATCATATTGGATCCATTCCTGCGTGCCGCGATGGTCCCACCAGGTGAACCTGGGAACCTGACTGTCATCGGAGCTTTGCGGATTAATCCCATCATTCACCGCTGACGTCGAATCGTCCTGCCAGCAGTGTGAAGCCGAAACTTTCGCCTGCGCCTCGAGCCCGGAAGGCAGGAGGGGCGTGCAATGGCTCGCATCGTCCGCCACCCAGACCTCCAATTCACCACTGGTCCGGTTATTCTGGGCGTAATAAGGGATCGCGGTGAATTGCACTGGCTCACCCTGAGCCGCCTGAACTGCCGACGAATAAAGTGACGTTCTGCCTGGATTTAATTGGGCCGCGTACTTCATCGCCCTTCCCGTCAGAACCTCAACCCCTCCCAACAGAGCTGGATTCCAGGTTGCCTCCAATGAAGTGTCGGGCGGAATGACCAAATCACTCAGTCGTCCGCCGTTATCAACTCCCTCCAGGCAATAAACCAAGGGCCCCCGCTGAAAAGCCACTCGCCCGGCATCGGCTTGCACCTGTAGATTAGCCTTAATCCGTCGTACCGGCATTGGCAGCGAAACACGGATCACATCCCCACGTTGCCAGGTTCGGTTCAGCCGGGCATAACCCCGTTCCACTTCCAGATTTTGCATCACCTCGCCGTTGACGGAAATCTCCGGCTGCGCACACCAGCCGGGCAATCGCACCCGGATGGTGAATTCTGCCGTGTGCGCGGGCATCAACATGATTTCACTTTCACCGTTCCACGGATAATGCGTCGTCTGCTTCAAGTCGACCGCCAGATCCCGCAATGCAATATTCGCCTCGCTCCCAACGAATTGATTCACGTAGATGGACTCCGCGCCCTGCCCATCGCTGCCCTGAGCATAAATGTAGCTGGGTAGGTCGGCCATGATCTTCAGAAACATCGGCGGACAACACGGACACGGATGCCATGCCCAACGCTCATGTTTCGTTCGGATTTCCAAAGGATTATCATAATAATAATTCGTGCCGGCCTGTGAGACACCCACCAGGACGGCGTTGAACAATTCCCGTTCCACCACGTCGGCATAGCGTGCGTCCCCAAACGCCAGGTTCATATTTTGGGAGAAGAATCCCGCTGCCACCGCGGCACAGATTTCATTATAAGCCGTATCGTTCGGCAAATAATAATCCGGCCCGAAGCCTTCGTAGGCTGGAACGGCTCCCAGTCCGCCGGTGACGTACATCTTGCAATTGACCATGTTATGCCACAGCCGCTGCGCATCTCCGAGATAATCCCTGCGATCCGTCAAGTTCCCCGCCGCGGTCAAACCTGAGCACAACAGACAATCCCGCACCGCGTGTCCTTCCATTTCCTGCTGTTGGTCCACCGGGATGTCATCCTGGGCATAGGTCCCCCAATCCAGCGTTCGTCCCTGGTGATGGCCGCGGTTATCAATCCAAAATTCGGCCAGATCAAGGTAGTTGGTCTCGTTTACGGCCACTGGCATTTGCGCCTTTAATTCCGGATGCTCCTGGAATAACCGGTAAAGATTAATCAACGCTTCCTCACCCAATTCATGTCCCGGCACCTGATTGATCTTCGGCTCCGGCCCGAATTTGTCACACATGATGTCGGCCATTTTGACCGCCACTCTGAGCAGGTCAATCTGTCCGGTCGCCCGATACCAATGCACTCCGGCATCAATCAAGGCCCCCGCGTTGTACAGTTCATGCTGCTCCACGTCGTTGCCGCCGTTGAGTCCCCATTCATGGTTCGGCGCCATTAGCTCGGTCCAGGTTTCGAGGTATCCGTTGGTATTCACCGCCGCGGCGCTCGAAATTTGCAGAATATAACCCTCCACTTGTTGTTTCAGCGCCAGGTCAGAATGGGAAACCAGAAAATCCGACGAAGCCCGGATCATTTCGTAAACCAGCCCGTCATACCAGGGCGGTCCATTATGTCCGCCTTTCTCCCCATCGCGCACCCGGTCGAAGTTTTTAAACGTGCCTTCATTTGCAAATTTGGCAAAACAATCCCGCACTGTGACCTCCTGCCACAGCTTCAGCTTCGGCGACCAAAAATCGTCTTTGATCGTCACCTGTTGCAAAGGCACTGCTGTCAGTGATTGCCGTGAGGTGTCTTCACCCTGGCTCTTGCCACTGGTCAAAAATAAACCGGTCACAGCGCACAGCACCCAGACTCTTTGAATTTGGGCTTTCACTTCCGCTAATCTCATTGATGCAACCATTTTTTCCAATTCGCTTGAAACTCATCCGCGTTCGTCCCCGTCACCGGAATCAGCGGAGAATACTGGATGACCGCCGGACTGTGGTGTTGAATCACTTTTTCAGCCAATAATTCGACCGACTGCCAGCCCCATTGATAAGTCTGTTGGGCATAGAGCTTTTGAACAATCCCTTCCTTCAAATAAGGCAGTTCCGCCGGCAGGGCGTCCATCGCCACAATTTTGATCTTCCCGGGCTCCCATTTGAGCAGTGCGTCGGTAAACAGCGCCCAGGAACCAACCATGGCCCATCCGTCGATATCCGGATTTGTGGTCTGAACTTGTTCCATTTGTGCCGCGGCATCCTGTGGCACCTCTTTGCTGTAATAGACTCCCCGAACAGTGATATTGGGAAAATTTGTCGCTTCCGCCAGCGCACCATTGACGCGATTTTGAATATTCAAAGAGTTCTGATCGCCACCGGGAATAGCCACCACATGATGGCCGGGCCCCAAGACGCTGGCCAATTCGCGCATAATCAGGTGACCACACGCTTGATCATCGGTTCCGAAATAACAAAAACGTTCGCTTTCAGGAGCGTCGCTGTCAAAGCACATCACCGCAACACCACCATCGACGGCCCGGTTTATAGCTGGTGTAAGGGTCGCAGCTTCGGTGCAACTCACACTGATCCCGCTGACACCCTCGAGTCTTTGCCCAACTTCCCTGGCGGCATCCTCGGCGCCAAAGCGAGCAGACTCGAACACCGGGTTGGATTGGCTCTTCGCCACGAGGGCAAAAACGTATTTGCTTTTTTCGGCGTTTTGCAGTTGATCTGAAGTCAACTGCGGCTTTTGTCCTCTCCCGCAACCGGCCGCTGTAAACAACATAAATGCAGAGAAGATTACGACAAAATGGGACGTTTTCATTTAATTATTTTCAGTTCAAATTTCCGGATCCGGTGAAAGAGAGTTTTCAACCGGGAGTTCATCGGTTAGCCGTGCCGCCCTGGTACGCCGTTTATCGCGCAACGCACCATTGATGCGGTCAAAAAGGACAGCCAAAATAATCACGGAGCCGATAATGATCTGGCTGTAGTTCTGGTCCACGTTCAGGATCACAATGCCGTTGTCAATGATCTGGATGATTAACGCCCCCAAAAGAGCGCCCAAGGCTGTTCCCCGCCCACCAATCAGGCTCGCTCCGCCAACGACGGCGGCCGCAATGACTTGTAGTTCATAACCTGTACCGGCGTCGGACGAGGCGGATCCGTAGTAACCCAACATAATTACGGCCGCAACGCCGGCGGTCAAACCGCTGAAGGCATAGACCTTGAGCTTGACCCAGTTGATCGGCAAACCACTAAACAACGCCGCTTGCTCATTGCCACCCAAGGCAAAAATATACCTGCCGGTTACTGCCCTCTTGAGGTAAACGCCGGCGATGCCGGTGATCGCCAGCATCGTTACCAAAGGGACTGGATACAAAGTGGCACCATGCCATTGCACCTCGTAACGGATCAGCCCGTCCGTGAATTGTGTGGGGAAGCCGGTGTAGGCTTGAGCTTTGGTCATGACAAACGCGATACCTCGATATATCGCCATCGTGCCCAGGGTAATGACGAACGGATGAATCTTAAGCCCCACGATGCCGATACCATTTAACACCCCGCACGTTGTCCCCACTCCAATGCAGAGGAGCATGGCAGCAGGCACAACCCACACTGTCGACGCACCGTTGCCAGCCCCGCCGGTGCCGAAATAACTTAGGAACATCGCGCCACACACCGCCGAAAGGCAATAAATCGCTCCCACCGACAAATCGATGCCACCAGTGATGATCACAAACGTTTCCCCGATAGCCATAATGGCGAAAAACGAGGCATTTTTCGCCAGCATGCTGATATTGCTTGTTCGTAAAAATTTATTGACCGTTTGCACACTGTCATCGTCATGGTTTGGGATGCGAATCGAACCTCCACAAATCGAAAGGAACAAACCCAGAGCCAATACAACACCAAGCAACCCAGTTTCTTTGAAATGGCTTTGTCTCCTGGGTGCTTTTGAAGCGGGAATCATAAGATGCCAACGTTCAATTGCTAATGCCCGGGGACGAATTGATCGCCGGACTGAACTCAGTTCCAGCCATCAACTGCAACACGCGTTCCTCGGTCGCTTCGGCCCGGTCCAGAATTCTTGTCACCTTACCGTTGCGCATAACCATGACGCGACTGCTTAGATTCAGTATTTCCGGCAATTCCGACGAAATCATTAGAATGGCAAACCCTTCACCCGCGAGATCATCGATCAATTGATGGATTTCCGCCTTGGCACCCACATCCACGCCACGCGTTGGCTCATCCAGAATCAAAACACGACACTGCCGCAAAAGCCATTTGGCCAAAACCAGCTTTTGCTGATTGCCACCGGAGAGGCATTGGGCCGGGACCTGGGGAGAAGCAGCTTTTACCCGGAGTTTGGCCATGAATTCCTCGACCACTTCATGTTCCTGCTCAAGGCGAATAAAGCCATAACGGCTTATACGATCCAGGGAACATAGAGTAATGTTTTCGCCGCAACCCATGCCCAAAACCAATCCCTGGCCTTTGCGGTCTTCCCCCACCAGACCAATGTTCAATGCCATTGCATCGCGCGGAGATCCTACTGAAACTTCCCGCCCTTTGACAAAAATGCGCCCGGTTGACTTTGGATCCAGACCAAAAATTCCCAGCGCAACTTCACTTCTTCCGGAGCCGACCAACCCGGCCACACCCAGCACTTCGCCCGAACCCAAAGCAAAATTAACGTCATGAAATTTGCCGGGCGAAGAGAGACACTCTACGCGCAGTTGCTCCGGACCAACGGCGCGATCCAGATGCTTGGGGTAAAACTTTTGCCAAACACGGCCGATCATTAGTTGAAACAGTTCCGTTTCATATGTTTCGGCCAGCGGCATGGTGGCGACATGGAGTCCGTCGCGCATTACGGTCACGGTATCGCAAAGACGGAAGATTTCGTCCATCCGGTGCGAAACGTACAGGAAGGTAATTCCACGCGTTCGAAGCTTTTCTATCAGTTTTTCAAGGCGATTCGCCTCGGCAATCGAAAGCGAACTGGTCGGCTCATCCATGACAAGAATGCTTGCATCTGTGGCCAGGGCGGAAGCAATCTGAACCACTTGCACCTGTCCAGTGGTCAAGCGGCCCATTTCCTGCCACAGGTCAAATTCCGCGCCCATTTCATCCAGACACTTTTGAGCTTTCTGCCGCAAATGGTGCCAATCTATCCAACCCAAGTGCCGGGGCAAACGGGACAAACATATGTTTTCAGCAATGGTCAAATTTGGACAAAACGAAAGTTCCTGATGAACAATCCCGATTCCCGCGCGTTGAGCCTCGATTGGCAAACGGAAGCGCTGAACCACACCGTTAATTTCAACATGGCCTTGATCAGGCCGATGGAGTCCGGCCAATATTTTTCCCAAGGTGCTCTTCCCGGCTCCATTTTCTCCGACCAGGGCATGGCAGGACCCCGGCATCAAATCAAAACTGACATCTTGCAGCGCGACCGTTCCCGGAAATCGTTTGCTGATGCCGCGAAAGCTAACGGCGGGATTGGAAGTTTTAGCACTCAAGAGGATAATTCAAAACATCCTAAATTTATGGATTGGGCGGAGGCGGCAGTATTTTGGGCTGCGCAGAGGGCGCGAACGAATCAATCGGCACGGTAACGCGTTTGCCGCTCGAATGAGACTCGATTGCCGCAAAGGCAAGTTGCAAGGCGCGGCGACCTGCACGCGCGTGGATGGGCGGTTGTTTTCCGGCTTTGAAGGCATCCAGCATCGCATCCATGTGCCGGTCAAATGTGAGGTAAAAGTCACGATCCCGGTCATTGAAATAGCCTGATTGCCAAACCTCGGCAGTTTCCGAACCTGCTTCGCTAAAAGTGTAGCGGCGCACAGTATCCTCAATGAGAATCCGGCCTTTTGTCCCATTGATTTCGACCCGATGCGTGTCGGGATAGGCATAAGAGGAATCGTAAGATCCGACCAGGCTTCCCACCGCTCCGTTTGCGAAATGAAGTGCAAGAACCAAGGTGCGATAAGTTCCCGAATGCGTTTTATCTGTCATTTGGGCCATGACCGAGTCAATCGGGCCACAGAGAAACTCCAACATATCAAAGGCGTGACATTGGGTCTCGAGCAGGTTGTTGAAAGGATGGCTGGTGCCCCCCTCTCCTCCAAATCGCCAGGTGGCAAAGGTCAAATTACCCAGTCGTCCCTGCTGGATGGCGTGGTGCGCCAAAACTACAGGTTTGGCATAATGATGATTAAAATTAATCGCAAAAAACAGATTACGATCCGCTGCCTCTTGCAATAGCTGGTCGGCTTCCTTTAAATCAAAGACGAGCGGTTTCTCAACAAAGAGTGGAATGCCCGACCGGATCACCTCCAGCGTCGGCTTAAAATGTCCGTCGTTAGGAAGTGAGAGAAAAGCCAGATCAGGTTTCTCCTGCTCCAACATTTCCGTAATGTTCGTATAGGCCCGGACTCCAAACTGGACTGCACGATGCCTGGTTTTTTCCAGGGTGCGACCCGCAATCGCTCGAAAATCCACGTCCGGATGTTGTGACAAAATACGAGCGTGCTGCAGTCCCCATCCCCCAGCTCCAATCAGGACGGTTTTTATTTTAGATGGTGCGCTCATTGTTCGATGATGACTTTGCCGGTCTCGCCGCCAAAAAACAGCTCGAAGGATTTTTGAATTTCATCCACGCCAAAACGATGCGTGATGATTTGGTTGAGGTAGGAACGATGTTGCTTAAGCCAACGAAGGTTGGCCGGCAGTTCGTCGTAGCGGAAATATTCGCTGCCCACCACGCTGCGCTCCGGGGCAATGATGTCCGGCGAAATCTTCAACGAGATGCCTTCGCCATGACCGACGCAGATCAACGAACCACGCTGGGCCAGGGCGCGATGTCCTTCTTCGCGCGCAATCTGTTTACCACTCGTGTCCACCGCCATGTCGGCGGCGTCAGCATTATGTGATTTCAATCCCGCGAGAATGGTGTTTTTGGAAACATTAATCGGGAGACCCCCCAGTTGCTCCGCAAGTTTCAGGCGGTAAGGGACCATGTCGGTGAGAAAAACCTTCACCTGTTTTCCCAAAATGATTTTGGCCATTGCCAGAACGCCCAAGCCGATTGGTCCCGCCCCCAGGATCAGTAGCGATTCAATATCCGGGCGCATCAACCGGCAGCGCTCAATCGAGTGTCCGCCGGTACCCATGATATCCAACAATAAAGTTGCTTCGCTGGCGGAAAACTCCTCAGGAACCGGAAAGAAAATATTTTCATGAATCAACTCATATTGTCCATAGCCGCCATCCCGATTGAAACCCATGTCGCCCCTTTTTTGCAGGCATTGGTTGGTAAAACCCAACCGGCATGAGCGGCATTCGCCGCAAAAATCCATGAGGAAAACCACCCCGGGAGTCCCCACAGGGGTACGCGTACCAGACCCCACGGCTACCACGGTCCCAGCGGCCTCATGCCCCGGCGTCACGGGAGTTCCGTCAAAAAACTGCGGCTTCTCTGAACCACAGAGTGCATTGGCGTGCACTTGCAATAGAAGTTCACCTATACCAGGTTCGGGGATCTTTTTATTGCCAAATTTGATTTGTTTGTTCCCGGCGAAAACAGGAACCCGGCATTCAGAAGCGATGCTTTTGTTCATAAAATATTAGTTGCTGGAGATGAATGTCAAAGTCGTGTGGTGCTATGACTGATCATCCATTGAACATCGACGTCAACCGGGGAAGTGCCGGGAAAAGTTCCATGCTCCACCTGCATAACCGGTGCGCAGGTGGACGCATCCATCCATTTGTGCAGCTCCGAATGACCATCGGCGAAGGTTAAGGAATTGGCGTGATCATGATAGCTTCCCGGCAAGTCGTTGCCCCAGGAAGTCGGTGTCGTGGGATCGATTATGAGCCAGCCATCGTTGATGCTGTCCGGGTGTTCGTCCGTGAACACATAGAGATCCACAGGTGTAGGATTGAGAATATCTGACATTTTGTTGTAGCAGCGGTAACCCGGATAGAAATATGACGAGGAGGAACGGCCATAACCAGCTCCCTGGATATATCCATTCATGGAATTGCTGCGCAACCTGGGCAACTTGACACCGCCCTCCAGACAAAGGTAAATATCCGCCGGACATTTATAAATTCCCAAATCCTGCGCGTAAGGGCCTAACAATCCTTTTTTGATCATGTCAATATTCGTATTTTGAGTATTGTTAGCCGTGAAATCCTCCCAGCCAAGAACCCAGCTAGTCGGGGTCGTATTTGGAGCACCCTCCACATTTTCGCAACAAACATCGTGATTATCGCTGGCATACATGATCCAGGCGAGTCCCAATTGTCGATGATTGCTCAGGCACTCAATTCCTTGGGCTCTTATTTTGGCGTGGACCAGAGCCGGCAGGAGCAAGGCCGCAAGAATTGCGATGATAGCGATAACGACCAACAGCTCGATGAGCGTAAAGGCGTGGATCATGATAGCAACGGGTGGTTTCCCGCGTCGTGTTCTCCACGAACGGTCACGTTCAACAGCTCCCCTTTGCATTTTCGAAGATGTTCGCTTTAGTTTATGATTCATGTTTCCCAGCCATTTTGAAGGGCCAGGCCACGGACGGACCCAGTCACAAGGAAGATCGTCCCGCCGGAACTACCACAGCGTACAATGCCTAAAATTAATGTTTGCATCTTTTAATCCGGGCGCTTTTCAGGATTCTCTGCCGGAACGGCGCTCACTCGTTACGGATTGAGCAAAACGCGATAGAACTCACTGCCGGAGGATGTTGGCACAGTGTAAGGCGAAGTGGCGCCACCGACAGTGGTCCACGGGCCATTAGGCGTTGGAGCCTGGAGCAGAACCCCGCTCTGCCAGCTCAGCACAATGCTTCCTTCAGCTTGCGTCAGGCTGATAATTGTGCCGGGAGGGGGGACGTAGACGCCGTTGTAAAGGCCATTCACTTGTGCGTCAGTGAGAGCCTGGGTGAAGACGGCGGCGTGGGCAATGTTGGCGTATGCCAATCTTTGCGTTCCATAATCGGGAGCGCCGCCAATCCAGACATCGAGGCCATCCCCGGCTGGGGTTGTTTCAATGGTGTTGACTGCCACAAGATTGCCATCCAGATACAATGAACCGTTGTTTAAGGCGCCAGGTTCGCCGGTATAGGTATAGGCGACCATGTGCCAATTGCCGTCATTAATGCTTGTGGTGCAGGTCGCGTCGCCAGTGGCGCTGGTGCCATCGTTGCCACCTGGATTGCCGGTGCCGTTGACACTCATGCGCCAGGAAGGATCTCCATGCCCGAACAGGCCGTCAAAACCATTCAAACCACCCAGTTGAACCCAAGCCACCGAGGTAATCGCATTGGTGATGTTGAATGGACCTTCCGGGATGTCAACGTAGGCCGACGATCCGTCAAAGCCTGCGGCATAACTTGTGGCACCGAAGAAGGCGTTGGGCGGACCGGCAACCCCAAGCGTGAAGCTATTGGTGTACTCGCCGTTATAACCACCGATCAGGTCATAAGCAGTTGAGCCATTGGTTTCACTCAAAGGCCAATAGGCAATGGGATTAAGCTTGAGCAGGACCTGCTGGTAAACCGATGGCGGCACCACGGTGACCATCAATTGCGAGCTGAGCGCGGTGCCATACTCATTACTGATCACAACGGTGTAGTCGCCGGCACTTGCTGTCTGCAATCCCGCAATCGTCAACACGGAGGAGTTGGTGGTCGTGCTGATCAACTGCGCTCCATTATACCAGCGGTAGACAAATGGCGGATTACCAACGACACCCACACTCGCATTCAAATTCGCGCCGGCTAAAAGGTTCAAGGAGGTTTCCGGCTGTTGGGTGATCACGGGCGCACTCGTGGCAACGGTTATTGCGGCACTGGTTCCGGTCACACCGCCGACCGTACCACTGATCGTGGCGCTACCCGAGTTTATTGCGGTGATCACACCTCTGCCATTCACCGTGAGAACATTTGTGTCACTGCTGGTCCAGTTGGTGACTGAGCCGGTTATCGCCACACTGGAAACCTGCAAGAAGTTTCCACTGGCCGTGGCGGGCTGGGTAGTCCCGGCAATCATACTCGAATTGGCGACTGAAATCGCAATCGACAGCGGCGTGGTGTTTGTCACCACCACCCCTGGCCCGGCGGCAGCACTGAGCGCCACATACAAGGGTGAAACGGCGCCATTCCAGATCCGGAATTCATAGATGGTGCCGTCGAATTGCGGATCGCCATACACGTCGTTCCCCAACATATTCTGGGTCGTTCCACCTGCGCCGCCGATACTCCCCGGAGTATAGGAAGCATTTGGATAGGTCTGCGTGGCATCCAGGAGACCGTTGGTGTAAAGATCACCAGTCAAACTGCCGATGTTGAAAGTCAAGCAAACGTATTGCTCAGCGCCATTCGGAAATTCAGTACCCGAAGCCGTATAGATAT